>JAJZQS010000011.1 GCA_021806745.1 bacterium | reverse complement strand
CATCCAAGCCCCCGCCCGCGCCTTTTGCCGTCACCGCCTCCTCGGGGCCCACCCCCGCCTTGGCCGTGATCGGCCGCAAGTACGGAGGCCTGGCGCGCCGCTCAGACGGCGCCGCGGTCCTGATCGCGCCCGACGCACTCGCGCAAGACTCGCCCCTCATCATCTCCTCGGCGACCTATGGAGGGCGCGCCGAACTCCTCGCTCAAGCCGCCGCCCGAGCGGCGCAAGGATTGCGCGCCGTCTCGGATGCGGCCGCATTCGGTCCGGCCGGCCTGACGCTCTCGATCCCGGCCACGATCACGTTGCCCTACGACCCGGCGGCGATCTCCGGCCGACGGAGCGCCGCCGTCAAGATTTACGCCTGGGACCCGGCGGCGGCGTCTTGGACACCGCTGCCGTCGACGATGGATGCGTCCGCGCACACGGTCTCCGCGTCGGCATGGCGCCTGACGACTTGCCAAGCCCTCGCCGACGGCTCCGCCGCCGGTGCTGCCGCAAGCGTCGGCGTCGTTCGACCTCCGGTGGATGAAACCTTCGAGTTTCACGAGGTCTTCGTGTCCCCAAACGCGACGCCCGGGGGCTCGGCGACGTTTCGCGTCCAGGCCGGTCCGGCCGACGGCGTGGAGTTGCGTCTATATGCGCGGGGGCTGCCGCTTGGAGCTCCCATTGCCATGACCTCCCAAGGAGTCGTCGACGTCGGCAACGGACAGGGTCCTCGCCTGACATACGGCTACGTCTGGAGAGTGCCGCCGGAGGCGGGCGCCGTCTACGACTTCGTCGTCATTGCGCGCAAGGCCGCACGCATGTCCATCGTCAGGTCCGGACGCCTCGCCGTCGCACGCTGACTCGCTGCGCAAGGCAAGCGAGCAGCGGTGGCGGTAGCATCTTGACATGATCGGCTTTCGACGCTATAATTGACCGGACGGTCAGTCAATTTATGGGGAGAAAACCCGATCTCGCCGTTCGCGACCGCATCTTGAGGGAGGCCGAGCACGTCATCCATCTCAAGGGCTTCGGCGCCGCCTCGATGGACGAAATCGCCAAGGCCTGCGGGATGACCAAGGCCAACCTCTTCCACCATTTCGGCTCCAAGTCCGACCTGGCGCTGGCCGTTCTGGATTTCAAGATCGAGGAGTTCTCGCGCAAGGTCGGGCCCCTGTGCGCGCAGGCCGCTCCGGAACGCTCCGTGGAGAAGATGTTCGAAGACGCCGCGGATTTTTTCGACGGCATCGGCTGCAAGGCCGGGTGCTTCGTGGGCAACATCGCCCTGGAGATGAGCGACCGAGACGAGGCGTTTCGCGAGCGCGTGGGGCGCTTCTTCTCGCGCTGGACCGATTCCATGGCCGAGTGCCTGGAGCGCGCCAAATCCTCGGGCTATTTCGCCTCCGGCATGGACGCGCGCGCCTGCGCCGAGGCCGTGGCGGCGCTTTATGAGGGAACGATCATGCTGGCGCGCTGCCGCCGGGACGCCGGGGTGTTTCGCCGCGTCGCGGGCGTGGCGCGTTCGATTTTAGAGCAGCATAAAACCGCAAACAGGAGGGATGACGCCATGGGTCCGAAGACTCCCTGCGGGTGCTGATGCCCGCCTCACCCCGGCGCCCCCCGCTCACGCGGGGGGCGCCGGAACGCGCCATCCTCGACATGATCACCCCTCATCGACTTGCGGCGCTGGCCGCCGTCGTCGCCTTGACCGCGTGCGCCCGGCCCGCGCCTGACAACGCCGCGCCCGATTTCTCGCTGACATCGCCCGCCGGGAGCCCGGTGAGCCTCTCGCAGCAGCGGGGCAAGGTCGTGCTGCTCAATTTTTGGGCGACTTGGTGCGACTCGTGCCGCGCGGAACTGCCGGCCCTGCGCGCGCTGGCGAAAGACTCTCGGGGACGGTTCGTCGTGCTCGCCGTCAGCGTCGACGACGACCCGGCCCGCGTCGTGCCTCCGTTTCTGGCGCGCGAGAAGCTGGATTTTCCGGTGGCCTACGCCGACCCCGCCGTGCTCGACGCCTACGCGGTGCGCGACCTTCCCACCACTTTCCTGATAGGCCCGGACGGCGCCATTCGCGGCCGCTACGTCGGACCCCTGGACGCGTCTTCGGTGGAAAATGATATCCTCCAGCTTCTCAGGAGGCCTTCATGAACCGCACGCTGACCGCCGCCGTCGCCGCGTTGATCGCCGCCGCGCCCTGCACCGCCGCGCCCAAGAGCATCTCCAGCGACCAGATCGCTCAAGCCCTGAGTCAAAATCCCGGGATGGTGGTCGACGCCCTGCTCAAGATCGACGACCCGGCCACGAAGGCCAAGTTCTTCCAGTTCGTGATGGACTCGCAGAAAGCCGCCCAGGCCGTCGAGGAGCAAAAGGAGCTCGACGAGGCCATCAAGCATCCCTACTCTCCCAAGATCGACGCCTCCACGCGCATCCGCGGCGACAAGGACGCGCCGATCACTCTCGTCGAGTATTCGGATTTCGAATGCCCGTACTGCCGCCGCGGCTTCGCGGTGGTCGAGCAACTCCGCGACCAATACGGCAAGAAGCTGCGCTTCATCTACAAGCACATGCCGCTGGTCAACCTCCATCCGCAGGCGATGCCCGCCGCGCGCTGGCAGGAGGCCGTGGCCATCCAGTCGCCGGAGAAGGCCTGGATCTTCCACGACAAGATGTTCGAGAACCAGGAAAAACTCTCCGACGCCAAGACCGCGGACGCGTTCTTCCACCAGGTGGTCAAGGACCTGGGCCTGGACGTCAAGAAAGCCGAGAAGGACTCGCAAAGCAAGGCCGTCCAGGACAAGATCGACGCCGACTCCAAGGAAGCCGAGAAATTCGGCTTCACGGGCACGCCGGGGTTCCTGGTCAACGGCGTGGCCGTGCGCGGCGCCTACCCGCCGTCCTACTTCGACAAGATCATCTCGAAGCTCGGCCTGAACTAAGGGCCGCCGCCGCGGCGCTCAAGCGCGCGAGGTCGGAGGCGTCCTCGCCGTCGTAGTAGCCGAGCACGCGCGCCCGGCGATCCAAGAGCACGAAGGTCGTCGTGTGCGCGATGTTTTGCCCCGGCGCGGCGGCGGCGCTTTCGGCCACCGGAATCAGGAAGCCGTCGCGGTAGAGCTTCATCAGCGCGGCCTTGTCGCCGGTCGCGAACAGCCAGCGCCGCGAGTCGGCGCCGAAGCGCCGCGCGTAGCGGGCCAGAACCGCGGGGGCGTCATGATCGGGATCGACCGTGAACGACAGCAGCCCCACGGAGTCGGGCAAGCTCTTTTGCAGGCGCGACATGTTCGCGCTCAGCGTCGGACAGGGACCTTGGCAGCGCGTGTAGATGAAATCCACCACCCAGGTCCGGCCCAGGAGGTCCGCGCGCGAAAACGGGGCCGCGCCGCGCTCCCCCACGACGGTCGCGGCGAAATCCGGCAGGGGCCGAGGCGGCGCCGCCGCCGCCTGCGGCGAGCGCGCGCAGCCGGAGATTGCCGAAATGACGATGTAAAAAACGACACTCGAAAGCACTTGTAGGCGATTACTAGTCATTGGATGTTTTCTGGGCCTTTACAAAAAAAAATTCTTCGGTTATCCTAGTCCCCTGCCGCGCGACGCTCTCGCGCCTCACGACGACAACGCTATCAAATCTTCATGGAGAATCCGATGAACACGGCCGCGCAGACGCCTCCCGCCGACACACGACGCGACGACGCTCCGGAGGCCCCCGTCATGATGCATGTGCGCAAGCGCAGCGGCCAACTGGAGCCGGTGGACGTCAACAAGATCGTGCGCGCGGTCGCGCGCTGCGGCCAAGGCCTGGATCATGTCGACGTGCTCAAGATCGCCACCAAGACCATCGGCGGCCTCTACGACGGCGCGACCACCAAGGAGCTCGACAACCTCTCCATCCAGACCGCGGCCCTGCTCATCGCCGAGGAGCCCGAGTACTCGCGCCTGGCCGCGCGCCTGCTGTCGACCTACATCCACAAGGAGGTCGAAAACCAGGACATCCACTCGTTTTCGCAGTCCATCGCCGCCGGCGTGCGTCACGGCCTGATGGCCGAGAAAGTGGGCCAGTTCGTGCAGGCCAACGCGCGCAAGCTCAACGACGCGATCGACTCCAACCGCTCCGAGCTCTTCGAGTACTTCGGCCTGCGCACGGTCTACGACCGCTATCTCCTTAAGAACCCGGAAACGCGCGAGGTCCTGGAGACCCCGCAGTATTTCTTCCTGCGCGTGGCCTGCGGCCTGGCCGAGACGGTCCAGGAGGCCGTCGAGTTCTACAACCTGATCTCGCGCTTCGAGTACATGCCCAGCTCCCCGACGCTGTTCAATTCCGGCACCCGCCATCCGCAGATGAGCTCGTGCTACCTGCTCGACAGCCCCTGCGACGACCTGGAGTCCATCTACAAGCGCTACACCGACATCGCGCTGCTCTCCAAGTTCTCCGGCGGCATCGGCGTCAGCTACTCGCGCATCCGCGCGCGCGGCTCTCTGATCCGCTCCACCAACGGCAAGTCCAACGGCATCGTGCCGTGGCTGAAGACTCTCGACAGTTCGGTGGTCGCGGTCAACCAGGGCGGCAAGCGCAAGGGCGCGTGCGCGGTTTACCTGGAGACCTGGCATCCCGACATCGAGGAGTTCCTGGAGCTGCGCGACAACACCGGCGACCCCGCGCGGCGCACGCACAACCTGCATTTGGCGCACTGGATTCCGGACTTGTTCATGAAGCGCGTGGAGGAGGACGGCCCGTGGTCTCTGTTCGACCCCAAGGTCATGCCCCACCTCACCGATCTCTACGGCAAGGCCTTCGAGGACGCCTACGCCGAGGGCGAGAGCAAGAAGCTCTACGCGCGCCAGGTCAAGGCGCGCGACCTCTACGCGCGGATGATGAAGACGCTCGCCGAGACCGGCAACGGCTGGATGAACTTCAAGGATCCCTCGAACCTCAAGTCGAACCAGACCGGCGCGCCCGCCAACGCCGTGCACTCGTCGAACCTGTGCACCGAAATCATCGAGGTCACCAGCCAGGGCGAGACCGCGGTCTGCAACCTGGGTTCGATCAACCTCGCCAAGCACGTCGAAGACGGCCGCTTCGATTTCGTCAAGCTCGCCGCCAATGTGCGCACCGCCGTCAAGTACCTCGACCGCGTCGTCGACATCAACTTCTACCCGACCTCGGCGGCGGCCGAGAGCAACAAGAAATGGCGGCCGGTGGGGCTGGGCGTGATGGGCCTGCAAGACGCCTTCTTCCAGCTCGGCTTGCCCTTCGACTCCGCGCCCGCGCGCGAACTCTCCAAGAAGATCGCCGAGGAGATCTACTTCCACGCCCTGTCGGCCTCCGTGGAGCTCGCTTCGGCCAAGGGCCCGCACCCGGCGTTCCCGGAGACCAAGGCCGCGCGCGGCGTGTTCCAGTTCGAGCTGTGGGGCGCGGCGGCCAGCGACCCCGCTCGTTGGGAGAAGCTGCGCGCCGACATGGTCAAGAAAGGCCTGCGCAACTCCCTGCTGCTTGCGATCGCGCCGACGGCGACGATCGCCTCGATCGTGGGCGCCTATGAAGCCATCGAGCCGCAGATCTCGAACCTCTTCAAGCGCGAGACGCTCTCCGGCGAGTTCCTGCAGGTCAACAAGTATCTGTGCCTGGAGCTCAAGAAACTGGGGCTCTGGAACGAGGACATTCGCAACCGCCTCAAGATCTCGGAGGGCTCCGTGCAGGACTTCGCGGAGATCCCCGAGAGCGTGCGCGCGGTGTTCCGCACGGTCTGGGAGATCCCCCAGCGCTCGCTCATCGACATGGCCGCCGAGCGCGGCGCGTTCATCGACCAGTCCCAGTCCCTGAACTTGTTCATCGAAAGCCCCAACATCGGCAAGCTCTCGTCGATGTACATGCATGCGTGGAAAAAGGGCCTCAAGACGACCTACTACCTGCGCTCGCGCCCGGCCACGAAAATCGCCAAGGCCACGGTGACGGCCGTCTCGACCGCCGCGCCCGCGCCCGCAGCGACCGACGCCGAGAAGATCGCCTGCTCCTTGGAAAACCCCGAAAGCTGCGAGGCCTGCCAGTAATTCATCCCCATCCCCGGCGGGGCGCAACGCCCCGCCGGGGACGATTTGCCGCAAAACGCCGCGGCCGACGCGGCTGGAGAACACGACCATGATCCTCGACCCCGGCTTCAACCTCACCCTCCGCCCGATGAAGTATCCGGTCTTCTTCGAAATGTACAAATCCGCGATCAAGAACACCTGGACCGTCGAAGAAGTCGACTTCTCCCACGACGTGACCGACCTCAAGGCCAAGCTGACCCCGGCCGAGCGCCACCTGATCAACCGCCTGGTCGCGTTCTTCGCCACCGGCGACTCGATCGTCAGCAACAACCTGGTGCTCAACCTCTACAAGCACGTGAACTCCCCCGAGGCTCGCGTCTACCTGTCGCGCCAACTCTTCGAGGAGGCGCTGCACGTCGAGTTCTACCTGACCCTGCTCGACACCTACATTCCCGAGCCCTCCGAGCGCGAGAAGGCCTTCGCCGCCGTCGACAACATCCCCTCGATCAAGCGCAAGGCGGACTTCATGTTCAAGTGGATGAACTCGATCCACGAACTCGACGCGCTCGACACCCAAGACAAGAAGCGCCAATTCGTGATGAACGTCGTCTGCTTCGCGTCCTGCGTGGAGGGACTGTTCTTCTTCGCCGCGTTCGCCTACGTCTATTTCCTGCGTTCCAAGGGCCTGCTCAACGGCTTGGCCGGCGGCACCAACTGGGTGTTCCGCGACGAGTCGATGCACATCGCCGCCGCGATGGAAGTCGTCAAGACCGCGCGCGCCGAAGACCCCACGCTGTTCACGCCCAAGATGGAGGCCGACATCGTCGAAATGCTCAAGGAAGCCATCGAGTGCGAAATGCAGTTCGCCCAAGATCTCCTCGACCTCGGCGTGGCCGGCCTGTCGGTGCAGGGCATGCGCCAGTACCTGCAGTGCGTGGCCGACCAGCGCCTGGCCAACCTGGGCCTCAAGCCCGTGTTCGGCTCCAAGAACCCGTTCAACTTCATGGAGCTTCAAGACGTGCAGGAGTTGGCCAACTTCTTCGAGCGCCGCGTTTCGGCCTACCAGGTGGGCGTGACCGGCTCGGTGGGCTTCGGCGAGGATTTCTAGGCGGGTGCCGGCGTGAGGGCGCTGCTGCTGACGCTCTTTCTGGCTCCCTGCGCCCGGGCCGCGCGCCCGCTGACTCCGCCCGCGCCCGAGTTCCCCTCCGGCGCGGCGTGGCTGAACTCCAAGCCCCTGCCGCTGTCGCTGCTGCGCGGGCGCAAGGCGACGGTCGTCGCGTTCATCAACCCCACCGGCCTTGATTCGATGCGCGAGACCGCCGTGCTCAAGCGCTGGTTCGACCGCTACGCGCTGAGCCAATTGATGATCGTCGGCGTGATCACGCCGCGGCTCGGCTTCCAGAAGGACGTGCTGTGGCTGCGCGCCGAACTCAAGCGCCAGGGCGTGGAGTTTCCCGTCGTCGTCGATAGCGATCGCGCGCTGTGGCGGGCCTACGGCGCCGACGGCTGGCCCGCCTTGTTCTTGCTCGATCGCCGAGGACGAATCGTCTTCGACCAGCTCGGCACGGACGGAAACGCCGAGTTCGAGCACGAGTTGCGCGCGGCGCTGTCGGAGCTCGTCTCGCGCGACGACCTCCCCGCCCCGGTCTTGGCCCGCGCCGCGCAGGCGCCGCACGATTGCGGCTTCGCGGGGCCGGACATCGACTTCGGCTCGCAGAGCAAGACCACGGTCGCGGAGCTGCCCTCCGGAATGCCTCGCTTCGACCAGATCATCAACGATTCGCGCCTGGGGGAAGTCCGCACCCGCGGGCGGTGGGTCCGGACCGCCGACGGACTCGAACTGGCCCAAGGCAACGGCAGCGTACACGCCTACCTGCGCGTGGTCGCGCGCGCGCCGCGGACTCTTGCCGTGCTCGCGCCTCCCACGGGCCGCGCCGCGCGCTTTTTCGTCAAGCGCGACGACCAGTGGCTGAGCCCCGACGCCGCCGGAAGCGACGTGCGCTTCGACGACGACGGCCGCAGCTTCGTGCCGGTCTCCTCCGCGCGCCTTTACGACCTCGTGCGCGACTCCGCGGACCGCCTGCGCGAGATCTACATCCTGCCGGACGCGCGCGCGGCCGCCGTCGACGGCCTCCAGTTCGCCGACGCCTGCGCCGCCGCGGATTTGCCATGACGCGTCGCGCGCGCGCCGAGATCGTCGCCGTCGACGACCGCCTCTTCGAGACCGAACTCAAGGAGTCTTTCGAGATCGCCGGCGGCGCCGCCCACGCCCATCGCGGCGTGTTCGTGCGCGTCGCCTGGAAAGACGGAACCGTCGGCTGGGGCGAGGCCGCGCCGCTGGCCGCGTTCAACGGGGAGACCGCCGACGGCGCCCGGGCCGCGATCCGGCGCGCGGGACGGGCCCTGCTCGGGCGCGACGGCGCGGCGTGGCGCTCCCGCCTCGACGACGTCGACGAACTTCTGCCGCGCGGCGCCGGAGCCGCGCGCGCCGCCCTCGGCGCGGCGCTGCTCGACGCCTGGACGCGCCGCGCGCGCCTGCCGCTGCGCGCGCTTTTCGGCGGCGCGCTCGCGCGCGTGGCCAGCGATGTGACCGTGACGCTCGTGCCGCCGCGGGCCGCCGCGGCCGCGGCGCGCCGCATCCGCGCCATGGGCGTGCGCACGGTCAAGATCAAGGTCGGCCGGGACGCCGACGAGGACTGCGCGCGCGTTCTGGCCGTGGCCGAGGTCGACTCGCGCTTGACGCTTATGCTCGACGCCAACCAGGGCTACGGCCCGCGGCAATCGCTGGAGCTTCTGCGCCGCCTGCGCGCGCGCGGCGTTCGTCCGGCCCTGTTCGAGCAGCCCGCCGCCGCCGACGATTGGGACGGCCTGGCGCGCGTGGCGCGGTTGGGCGGCGTGCCGGTGGCCGCCGACGAGTCCGTGCGCGGCCGCGCCGACGCCTGGGAGCTTTGCCGGCGCCGCGTCGTGCAGGTTCTCAACCTCAAACTGATGAAGATGGGTCTGCGGGAAGCCTGGGACGCCGCGCTCATCGCCAAAGGCGCGGGGATGGGCCTGATGATCGGCGGCATGATCGAGACCTCCCTGGCGATGACCGCCGCCGCGCATTTCGCGGCCGGTCTGGGGGATTTCCGCTTCGTCGATCTCGACACGCCGCTGTGGCTGGCGCGCGAGCCCACGCGGGGATTGCGCCTCGGCCGCGGCGGAGTCTACGACCTGTCCGAGGTGCGCGCCGGAATCGGCGTGATCCCCGCCGCCGGGATTTTTACGGCGCGTTGCGGTTGATCAGGTTCTGCAGCGACCGCTGGAACTCCATCGCCGGAGTCGGAACGTGCCCTTCGTTGACCGGAGAATAGCGCGGCATCGCGGGCGCGGCGCCAAAGCCTCCGCCGCAGGCCCCGCCGGGACAAGCCGGGCCTCCGTAATACAAGATCGCGCCGGGCAACTCGCCGCCCATCGCCGTCTCCTGCGACGCGGCGAATTCCTGCTGCGGCTGAAATCCCAGCGGCGTCGCCGCGGGGGGCGGCGGCGCCCCCTCGCCCGAGTCCGCCGACCCATCGTCGCCGCCATCGTCGCCTGCGCCGTCGTCGCCGCGCCGATGTCGGCGCCGACGCTCGACGGGCGGCGCAGACCACGCCGGGCGCAAGGCCTCCTGCGCGTGCGGAAGGCTGGCTGGGTCCGGCGGCAGGCCAAGCCGCGTCCGCAGCCGGTCGTAGTCCGTGTAGAGGTGACGGTCGCGGGCGAAATCGAGGGCGGCCAGAAGCTTGGCGCGGTCGTCTCCCGCCTTGGCGATCAAGTCGTCGAACTGCTGCTGCGATGTGGCGCGCACGATCATGCGCGCCACCTCGGAACGGGGCCAGGTCGTGCGCATCCCGGAACTGTCTAGCCCCACGCTGCGTTCGTCGAGCCGGAACAAGACGCCGGACAACTGCGAGCCGTCCTTGAACTCGATTTCCACGCCGTCACCGACGGCCGCCTCGGCTCCCGCGCGAGCCGAACCCGCCGTCGCCAGCGCCACGCGGGCCAAGTCGGGCCCCGGCTCGCGGGAACTCGCCCAGGCCGCGCGCCGGTTTCCCCATAGCTGCGGCGACTGCTCGCGCCCGCGCACGGTCGCCTCCAGCGCGCGGCGCGCGTAGCTCCAGAGACCTTCCGCCGTCACGACCCCGCGCGCGTCCGCGGCCCAGCCGCGCAAACCGCCCAGGATGAGGTAGCTGAACGCGGGACGCTGCTCGCCGGGAAGCGCTCCGGCGAACTGATCTCCCGCCGCCGCGGTCAAAACGGCCTCGCGCGGGTCCGGGACGCGCACGCCCATGCTCGGCATCAGCGGCTGCAGGCCGGCCACGAGTTCGCGGCCGTCTTCGTCGCGCCCCGAGAAACACGCGTCGAGCACGACCAGCGCGTCTCGCTCTCGCCCGCGGGCGAGGGCGCGCAGCAATTCGCTTTCCGCCACGCTTCGCGCCTGGAGACTGCTCAGGCTGGGCCGGGCGTCGACGCCCGCCAGCAGGCCGTCGCGACCGTCGGCGCCGCGCGCGCCGTGGCCGACGAACACGAACCAGAGAGTTCCCCCCGGCCCCACGCGGCGGGCGGCGGTCTTGACCGCCTCCAAGATGTCTTCGCGCGCGGCGTCTCCGTCGATGAGCAGGCGCGCGTTCTGCGCAGGCACGCCGCGCGTGGCGGTCAAATACTCATACCAGTCGCGGGCGTTCTCGGCGGCCCCGACGACGGGGGGCACGGCGTCGTATTTGCCGATGCCGACGATCACCGCGGCGTCCCGGGCCCCGCCGCCCACGGACTTCGCGGGCGCGGCCAAGCTCGGCCAGGGTCCCGGGTCGGCGAACGCCGTCGCCGCCAGGATCAACGCCGCGGCCGCCGTGATCGGTTTCATGCCGAGCCACCCTCCCTTTCCGTCGACCGAAGGATAGCGCCGAGGACCGACGGCGTCAAGAGCGATACTTGATTAATTTAGTCATGTATATTAAAATGAGCCCGTGCCCTCCCGCGCCGCCCTCGACCCGAAAGCCTTGCGCGTCGGCGACACCCCCCTTCTCGACGTCAGCCGCGCCTTTCCGGAGCTCGGGCCCCGCGTGCGCGTGCTCGGCAAGGCCGAGTGGCACAACCCCGGCGGCTCCGTCAAGGACCGCGCCGGGCTCTACATTTTCCGCGACGCCGTCGACAGCGGGCGGCTGACGCGCGACAAGATCCTGCTCGACTCCTCCTCGGGCAACACCGGCATCGCCTACGCGTGGATCGGCGCGCGCCTGGGCTACCGCGTCAGCCTCGCCGTGCCCGGGTCCCTGTCGCGCCAACGCCGCGCGATCCTGGAGGCTTACGGCGCGGAACTGCTGTTCACCGACCCGCTCGAAGGCTCCGACGGCGCCATCCGCGAGGTGAGGCTGATGATGAAAGCCGAGCCGCAGCGCTATGTCTACGCCGACCAGTACTCGAACCCGATGACCTGGCGCGCGCACTACGAGACCACCGGCCCCGAGATCTTCGCGCAGACCGCCGGCGCGATCACGCACTTCGTCGCGGGCCTGGGCACCAGCGGGACTTTCGTCGGCACGGGGCGGCGGCTGCGCGAGCTCAAGCCCGAGGTGCGCCTGATCTCGATGCAGCCCGACGGACCCATGCACGGCCTGGAAGGCCTCAAGCACATGGAGACCTCGATCGTGCCGGCGATCTACGACGACGCGGTGGCCGACGCGCGCATGGAGGTCTCCACCGACGAGGCGCGCGAGGCCGCGCGCGCTCTGGCGCGCCGCGAGGGGATTCTGCTTGGACCCTCCGGCGGCGCGAACCTGGCCGCGGCCCTGCGCCTGGGCCGGGAACTCGCCGAGCAGGGCCGCGAGGCCGTGATCGCGACCGTGTTCTGCGACGCCGGGGAGCGCTACCTCGGCGAGAGGTTCTGGGCGCCGTGACCCTGCGCGCCGGCCGCGAAGTCGTCGATGAAGTCTCCCGGGCCTGCGCCGCGGCCTACCCCGAGGAGGCCTGCGGACTGCTGCTTGGCCCCGTGCCGGAGGACTTCGACCGCCTTGGCCGCGAGGTGCGCGCCGACCGAGCGCTCGCGCTGCCCAACGGCTGGGACTCCTCGGCCAAGACCAACCGCTACGCGATCGACCCGCGCCGACTGGCCGAAGTCGAGCGCGGGCTGTCGGGCACCGGGCGCGGAGTCGTGGGCTTCTACCACTCCCACCCCGACCATCCCGCCTGGCCCTCGCCCTTCGACCTCAAGATGGCCTGGCCGTGCCTGAGCTACTGGATCGTGCGCGTGGACGCGGGCGCGCCCCTGGACGGGCGCAGTTGGCAGCGCACCGAAGACGGCCGTTCGTTCGTCGAAGAAGAGATCGTGCTGGAGGACTCATGAGCGTCGACATTCGCCTGCCCTCGGCCCTGCGCGCCCTCGCCGACCGTCAAGAGGTCGTCTCCGTGACGGCGGCCACCGTCGGAGAGGCTCTGGAGGCGCTGTGCTCGCGCCACGAGCGGCTCAAGGCCCAGTTGATGACTCCGGAAGGCGCCCTGCGCTCCTTCGTCAACGTCTACGTCAACGACGAGGATGCCCGCGACCGCCAGGGGCTGGCCACGCCGCTGCGCGACGGCGACACCGTCTTGATCGTGCCCGCCATCGCCGGCGGCGCGACGCTGGCCGCCGACGCCGAGCTCGGCCGCGCGGAGCTCGCACGCTATCACCGCCACCTGATCTTGCCCGAAGTCGGCCCCGACGGGCAAAAAAAGCTCAAGAACTCCTCGGTGCTGTGCGTGGGCGCCGGAGGCTTGGGCTCGCCGCTGGCGCTGTATCTGGCCGCGGCCGGCGTGGGCCGCATCGGCATCGTCGACTTCGACGCGGTCGAGGAGTCCAACCTCCAGCGCCAGATCCTCCACGACACCCCCTCGGTCGGAACGCCCAAGCTCGCCTCGGCCAAGCGTCGCCTGGAGGCGCTCAATCCCCACATCGCCGTCGAGACCCACGAGACGCGCCTGACCTCGGCCAACGCGCTTGAGCTCTTTCGCCGCTACGACCTCGTCGCCGACGGCACCGACAATTTCCCCACGCGCTACCTGGTCAACGACGCCTGCGTTCTCACCGGCCGGCCCAACGTCTACGGCTCGATCTTCCGCTTCGAGGGCCAACTGTCGGTGTTCGCCGCGCCGCAAGGCCCCTGCTACCGCTGCCTCTATCCCGAGCCGCCGCCGCCCGGGCTGGTGCCGTCGTGCGCCGAAGGCGGCGTGCTGGGAGTTCTCCCCGGCGTCATCGGCACGATGCAGGCCGTGGAGGCGCTCAAGCTCCTGCTCGGCGTCGGACGCCCGCTCGTGGGCCGACTGATGCTCTACGACGCGCTCGAGCAGTCCTGGCGGACGCTGAAGGTGAAGAAAAATCCCGCCTGCCCGGTCTGTGGAGACAAGCCCACCGTCACCGCCCCGATCGATTACGAGGCCTTCTGCGGCCTCAAGGAGAAAACCATGCCGACCCATCCCGAGATCACCGTCGTCGAGCTCAAGTCAAAGCTCGACAAGAACGAGAAATTCATTCTCATCGACGTCCGCGAGCCGCACGAGCATCAGATCGCCAAAATTCCCGGCGCCAAGCTCATCCCGCTGGGCGAGCTTCCCGGCCGCGTCGCCGAACTCGACAAGTCGCTGACCATCATCGTGCACTGCAAGTCCGGCGGACGCTCGGCGCGCGCGGTCGCGTTTTTGTGCTCTCAGGGCTTCCGGGCGATCAACGTCTGCGGCGGCATCAACGCGTGGGCCGAGGAGATCGATCCGTCGGTGCCGCTCTACTGACGCCCCCGTGCCGGAACTGCCGGAAGTCGAGACCGTGCGCCGCGCGTTGGACGCGCGACTGCGCGGGCGCGTCGTCTGCGGCGTCGCCGTGGGACGGCCGACCTTCTACCGCCGACCGCCCGCCGTCGCGCTGAAAGCGCTCGAGGGCGGCCGCGTCGCGGGCTGGCGCCGCCGCGGGAAATACCTGCTGCTGGACCTGGAGGGCCGGGGATCGGTCGTCTTCCACCTGGGCATGTCCGGGCGCCTGACGATCGGCAAGGACGGCCCCCACGCGCGCCTGAGCTTTCGCGCGGGAGACGATGAGATCTTCTTCCACGACGCGCGCCGCTTCGGCCGCGTCGGCGGACCGCTGCCCGCTCTCGGCCCCGAGCCGCTGGACCCCGGCTTCGACGCCTCGGTTCTTCGCGCCGTCTTGCGCGGGCGAAGCGCGCCGGTCAAGGCGCTTTTGATGGACCAGCGGCTCATCGCCGGCCTTGGCAACATCTACGCGAGCGAGGCCCTGCACCTGGCCGGCGTGCGCCCCGCGCGCGCGGGAGGGTCGCTGACGCGCGCCGAGACGGCGTCGCTGGCGGCGGCCTGCCGACGCGTGCTGGAACTTGGCGTCTCGCTGGGAGGCTCCACGCTCGACGACGAGTCGTTTCTCGACCCGCTGGGGCGGCCGGGGCGCATGCAGGAGCGCGTAAAAGTCTACGGCCGCCGCGCCTGCGGGACCTGCGGCGGCCCGGTGCGCGACACCCGCCGCCCCATCGGCGGACGCTCGAGCCCGCATTGCCCCCGCTGCCAGAGCTGACGCTACGCTCAATGTTTTATTGACGCGCGCGCGCGCCGCGGACTATCCTGCGTTCAGACGCCAGGCCAATGCCCATGCCGCCCGAACCCGCCGACCTTTTTCTCAGCGCCGAACGGGCAGCCGCTTTGGAGTCCTGGCGTTCTCCCGACGCCGACGTGGTCACGCTGCATTTGGACGTGGACGCCGCGGGGGCGTTCGCCTCGACTTTGCCCAAGCTCGCGCGCGAAGCGGCCGCCGATCCGAAGATGGGAGCGGTCCGCGCCGACATCGAGCGCCTGGCCGCGTTCGCGCTGGAGCGCTTTCCTCCGGCCGGACGCCGCGGATTGTGCGCCGCCTCCTGCCTGCGGCGCGGGCTTTTCGAGGCCTTCGCGCTGCCCGAGCGGGTCAATTCGTCGCTGACTCTCGGCGACCGCCCGGACGTGCGGGTGCTGGGCTCGCTGCGCGAGCGCTATCGCCGCTTCCTGCTGCTGCAGGCGGACTCGCGCCGCGCGAGATTCGTCGAGATCCACCTCGGCGAGGGCGTCGAACTCGAATCCGGGAGCTTCGATGCGCCGCGCCCCGCGGACTTGGCCGAACGCGCCGCCGGCTGGATCGAGCGCCGCCGAGCCGAACTTCTGATCCTGGGGGCCTCGGGCGCGCTCGCCGCGGACCTCGCCCGCGCCCTGCCGCCGCCCATGCAAGACGCGGTGATCTGCGAGCCGCTGTTGACGCCGGACCGGCCGCTGGCCGCCGTCCTTGAGCGCGTGCGCTACAACGAGCGCGAGGCGCTGAAGCTGCGCGACCAGGTGCTGGTGCGCCGTTTCCTCGACGAGCTGCGGGAAGGCGGCGCGGTGTCGGGACTTGAGGCGGTCGCGACGGCGCTCCAGCAGGGCTGCGTCAAGCGCGTGCTGGTCTGCGCGGACTGGGCCAAGATGGGGCGTCGCTGCCCGGGCTGCGGGCGCCTGTCGCTGAACCACAGCGCCTGCCCCTGGTGCTTCCGCCGCACCGAGCACGTGCTCGACGTGGTCGCCGAGCTCGTCGGCCGCGCCGTCGAGGAGGGCGTGGAGGTCGACCGCATCTCGGGCTGCTCGGACTTCGAGGCGATCGGTCGCATCGGCGCGCAGCTCGCGGTCCCCGACGCCTCCCGCCGCCGCGGCGCGGCGCCGCGGTCGCTGCGCTCGGTCTTCTCTCTCAAGACGGGCCGCGCGTCGCCGCTGCGGCCGCGGCCCTAGCCTAGCCGCGGTCGGCGACCAGCGGCAGTTCCAGGAAGCGCGCGATGCGCGAGGCCGACTCGTCGGCGTCTTGCGGGTCGGCGCCCACGTAGATGTCGAGTTCACTGCCGTCGCGGCGGCGCAGGCGCACCGCGTCGCGCCGGGCCGGGCCCAAGCCGAAAATCCCCCGGCCCTCGGCGCAAAAGCGCACGACATGGGAAAATTCGGCCAAGTCCCAACTGCGGTTGACCCCGGATCCGTACAGCGCGAAGCCGCGGTAGCGCGCGACCATCCGGTGATCGAGGTCAAGCACTACTCGCCAGCGCCGGCGCAGAAGAAACCACCCCAAGCCCGCCGCCGCCAGTGACAAGACCAGCCTGACCGCCGGACCCACGTAGCCCGAGCCCGAGGGCAGCGCCCACTCCGCGGTCGCGGCCGCGGCCGCAAGCAAGGCTTCCGTCGCGCCGACGGCCACCAGCAAAGACCCCAGCAGGGAGGACTTCTTGTCGGCCTCCTGGCGTATCTCGAGCCGCGAGCGGCTGGTCTTGATCATCGTCTCACCGTCTGTCGTCGACGGTAGTGTAGCCCCGCGCGCGGCGGTCGTCAAGGTCGCGCGACGGGTCGCGACTCGGGGGGCGCGCGCAACGCCTCGCGCAGGCGCGCCGAGACCCAGCGCGGAAGCCAGATCAAATGCAGGATCGAAGTGTAGTGCCCGAAGGGAACCCAGACCTGCCGCGCGGCGGGAAACGCGCGCGCCAGCGCCAGCGCGTTGGCGCGCGGGATCACCGTGTCGGAGCGCGCGTTGAGCAGCAGTGCGGGCTTGCCCGCGTTCGCGGCGCGATAGTCGAGCGCGTCGAGTCCCACCCAGGCGCGGCGAAGTTCGTCGGCGGACAGCCCCATCTTGCGCGCGAACGGCCCGGTCAGCGAGCCGTTTAAAACCAGCGTGGGGATGTCCGCGCCGCCCAGAAGAAGCGCCGCGAAGCGCGGCCGGGGATCGACCGAGTAGACCAGGGAGCTCACGATGGCGCCGAGGCTGATGCCGAACACGGCGATCCGAGACGAGTCCACCTCGGGCCGCGCCGCGAGCACGCCCAGCGCGCGGCGAGCGTCGAGCACCGACTGTCGGAAGTTCGCCGCGAGCCGGCCGGGCGTGCGCGCCAAAAACACCTGACCGCTGGGCTCCGAAGGCAGCGGGCGGCGGTGGAACTGCGTGGGCATCTCCAGCCACATCACCACCAATCCGTCGCGCGCGAAGCGATGGACGAACCGCGTTTCGATCCAGACGTTGGGCGCCGCCATCACCGGCAGCACCAGCACCGCCGCGCGACGGCGCACGGGGCCGCGGGGCACGACCAGGTGCGCCCACACCGTGTCGTTGGCCGGCCAGGGGCTTTTGACCGGCGACGGGAAGCGCAGCGTCGTTTCCGTCCACTGCGCGCCGACCACGGGCGTGGACTGAGCCAGAGCGAAGCGCCCCGGCGGCAAATCCAGAGAAGACGCATGGGCGCCCGCGGCGCACATCATAAGCGCCAGCGCGGTCAGGCCCATCAAAAGCTCGCGACCAGAGACATCGCCGTCTGGTAGACGTCGAGGTTGCCAGTCGAGGTGGGGCTTGGCACCGTCGCCTTGCCCATGAACCAGTAGGAATACTCGAACTTCGCGGTGAAGTGCTCGCTGAGCTTCCAGTTCAGCGCCGCGGTCATCTTCTCCATCTGGGTCAGCACCTGAGGGGTGCCCACTTTGTAGGCCGTCATCGACGGGATGACCCCGCCGCCGGCCGGGTCGGTCACGTTGAGAAGGAAATCCATCAGCGGACCGCGCCGATACATCTGGTTGTAGACGAGCACCCCCGTGAGACGATCGCCGACCGGCGGATGGCGCATGACCGGGAAGGCGGCTTGAGTGAAATAGCCGTAGTTTTCCTCGCGCAGACGAATTTGGTCGACCGGATTGACGAGCGAAGGAGCCAAGTCCGTGGTCGAGGACACCATCTGGGGGCTCTTGTACTGGTCCATCTCGTATTCGGCCTCGCCGGAAAAACTGATGCCGTGGTAGTCGAACGACCAGTCCGCCGCCCACATTTGGTAGTAGAGCTGGTTTTCCAGATCGTAGGAGCCGCCCATGCCCGAGAAGCTCAGCGTGACGCCGTCGAGGTCGGCGCCCTTCTCCGGAAACGGCCAGGGCAGGCGCAGGTCGCCCAGCGCGAACACGGCGCGCGCTCCCAGGGATTTGGCGTTGTTGTTGTCGGCCAGCCCGTTGTTCTGGTGGCCGAAGTCCAGGCCCACGCCGCTAGTCGGCGGCCCGGGCACGCCCAGGTTCTGCGGATTCGGGAAGGTCCGCGAGCGGTTGTCCGACTCGGCCAGACCGTTGACCACGAACACCGTCAGTTCGTCGGGCACCAGCGGATTTTCCTTGTTCGGATACCAACTCAGCCGCGCGCCGAGGTCGGTGTAGCCGGCGCTGACCGGCGGCACGGGGGAGTTGGGCCGCACCACCAGGTCGATGCTGTCGGGCGAGGCGTAGAGCAGGGGACGCGTGATCGCCAGGAACTCGTCTGGGCGGTAGAGCTCGTTGTAGCGTCCGTAGGGCACCAAAAACTTGCCGATCTGCGCCTTCCAGTTCTCGACGCGGTCGTACTCGGCGTAGAGTTGGTAGAGCTGCGGAGCGCCCTGCAGTTGGGTGGGCATCGTGAACTCCGCGTGGAAGGGCACGCCGTCGGCCATGGGCGTCTCCAAGCCGAAGTACATGTCGGCGAGGTAGACCTCGTCTTGGATTTGCGTCTCGTAGCCGGGATATTTGGGGCCGACGTTGCGCCAGTTGAAGGAGCCCACGCCGAAAAAGCGCACGTCCTGGAAATGACGCAGCATCGCGTCAATCTGCTTGTCCCGCTCGCCGCCGGCCGAGGACAGCCCGGCCGCGGCGGCCGTGGAGACCGCCGCCCCCGCGGGCATCGCCTGCGCGGACGCGCGAACGGAAAGCGAGCAAAGCGCCGCGAGCGACAGCGCAATTTGACAACGCCGGGTCGAAGAGTTAGGATGGCTCACGCGCAGTGGTGAGTATACCGGCTTTTGCCCGCTCCCGCCACGCGCGAAAAGAAGGGGGTCGCCCATGCCTCACGTGATCGGTGAAGGTTGTCTCGGAGAAGTCTACGCCGCCTGCGTCGATGTCTGCCCGGTGGAATGCATCCACCCCGGCGACTACAAAAACGAGAAGTTCATGATCATCAACCCCGAGGTCTGCATCGACTGCGGCGTCTGCCTGCCGGAGTGTCCGATCGGAGCCATCTCGGGCTCGGCCGACGAAAATCCCACCTGGGCCAAGATCAACGCGGATTTGGCGCCGACTTTCAAGAATAATCCCAAGGCTCCCGCCAGACCGCCAAACGACCCGCCTCACAAGCCGACCAACAAACTCGTCAAGTAAGGCGCCCTTGACCGGAAAAGCCGGGCGGCCGCGCTGGTCGCCCGGCTTTTCCATGGCTTTTTTGATCGTCTCCGCCCCCCCCGCCCTCGCGATGAATCGCAACGTCGTGCATCGCACGCCGCTGGACGTCGCCGCCGACCGCGCCGTCGGCCTGGCGCGCGTCGCCTTCGCGCGCGGGCTTTTCCGCACGCGGGCGTCGTCGGCGACGCTCGAATCCGGCGACATCGAGTCCCCGACGCCCTTCGACAATCTCGTCGGCTCCCTGTCGGCCGAAGTGCCGCCCGGCGGCTCGATCGAGCTTCTCGTCAAGGTCCGCGGCGACGCCGGCTGGAGCGGCTGGTACTCGCTGGGGACGCTTCGCGCCGACGGATTTTCCTCCGCGCCCGGCGTCGACGACGCGCGCGCGACGCTGGCCGTCGACGAGCTCAAGCTGAAATCTCCCGCGACCGCGGCGCGCTACAAGCTCAAGTTCCGCGCCGGTCGAAGGCCCGTCTTTCTGCGCTCGGTGTCCTTGGCTCTGTCTAACGGCGACGCGCCGGCCGAGCCTCCCGCCGCCTCCACCGGGCCCTGGACGCGGGAACTGGCCGTGGCGCCGCGCTCGCAAATGGACGCGCAAGACAAGTACAAGCACGACATCTGCTCGCCGACCTCGCTTTCGATGGTGCTCTCCTTCTGGGGGCATCGGCTCGGCACCGAGGAAGTCGCCCTGGCCGTGCGCGACCGGACCTCGCAGCTCTTCGGCAACTGGAGCGCGAACGCCGATTACGCCGGGCTCCTGGGCCTGGACGCGCGCGTGGCGCGTCTGCAGTCGCTGACGGATCTGGAAGCCGAGATCGCGGCCGGGCGTCCGGTCGCGGTCAGCGTGACTTTCGGCGAGGGAGAACTGCCGGGCTCGCCGATGCGCAGCACCGGCGGGCACTTGATGGTGGTCGTGGGGTTCACGCCGAAGGGCGACGTGATCGCGCTGGACCCCGCGGGCCGAGCCGGCCAAGAGCGCCGGGTCTACGCCCGCGCCGCGTTCCATAAGGTCTGGCGCGTGAACAAGCGCGGGCTGGCCTATCTGATCGGCCCGGATTTTCCGCGCCGCCTGGCCGTGGGCGCGGCGGTGGCCGATCTCTGGTCCAAGCCGACGGCGCGAAAGCGCGTGCATCTGGCCGACGACGCGCACCTGTCCCAGCTTCTCTACGGCGAGCGCGTGACGGCCCTGGAATCCCGAGGCGACTGGGTCCGGCTGAGCGCCGACGAGCAGGAGGCGCTCGACTCGCACGGAAAGTGGGGCGGCTACCGCGGCTGGGTGCGCGCGGACGCCTTGGTCTGCGCCGAGCCGCCTCCGGAAAACTGCGCGGTGCGCACGCGCCAGGCGATCGTCCACGTCGGACGCGAGCTCATGACGCTGTCGGTGGGCACGAGGCTGGACCGGCTGTCGCAGTCCTCGTCGACCGCGCGGGTGCTGATGCTCGACGGCTCCGCGGGCGAGATCGCCGCCGCCGACCTGTACTCGCCGCCGCCCCTGCCCACCGAGAGCTCCCGCGCCGAGATCATCCGCGCCGCCGAACTCTTTTTGGGCACTTCCTACTATTGGGGCGGACGCTCGGGCGTCCAGGCCGATCCGTCCATCGGCGTGGACTGCTCGGGCCTGGTCAGCCTGGCCTACCGCGTACACGGCCGCGACGTCCCGCGCGACTCGCACGAGCAGTACCTGCGCGCGCGTCCGGTGCGCCGCGCCGAGCTCAAGCCCGGAGACCTCGTGTTTTTGACGCGCTCCGAGGACTCCGAGCGCGTCACGCACGTGATGATCTACACCGGAGGCGACGGGCTCATCGAGAGCCGCCAGTCGTCGGGACGCGTACTGCGCACGACTTTTTTGGAGCGCTTCGGCGCGCCGCTGATCAAGATAGAGTCCGGCGACGCCGTGCTCGACTTGTCCTTCGCGAAGCCGCGCCGACGGCGGATATTTTTCGGATCCTACTTCTAGAGGCCGACGGGCGGCCGACGAACGACCTCGCGTTCGCGGTTTCCGGCGCCTATTTCCGGCGCTTGGACCGCGTCGGCGGGCTCTTGGCTCCGTGGACGTAGTTCGGGTCGCAGCAGCGGCACAGCAGGCGGCAGGCGATCACGGCCAGGACCGCGCCGGCCAGAAACAGCACTGCGCCGAAAGCGATCGCGCCCCAGCCGGCATGCGACAGCTCGGCGAAGGAAAAGGAACTCCCGATGGCGTCGTTCATGAGCCTCCGCCCCCCTTGCCTATTTAGCATATCTCGATGTGCTAGGATGGCCGCGTGAAGCTGGTCACTTTCGAAGTGGCGACGCGGCTGGGGCCCGCCTTGCGCCTGGGCGCGTTGCGCGAGGGGCGCGTGATCGACTTGAACCTGGCCTCGGCGATGCTTTACGCCCGCGAGGGCCGCTCCCGCCCCGCCGCGCGCGCCGATTTTTTCGTGCCCGCGGACATGCTCGGACTTCTGGACGGCGGAGCGGAGTCGATGGATGAGGCCCGCCGCGCGCTCGACGCGATTGCCGGCGACCCTGACGGCCCGCGCGGCGAGCGCGTGGTCTGGGACGAATCCGAGGTCAGACTGCGCGCCCCGCTGCCGCGGCCGCGCTCGCTGCGGGATTTCTTCGCCTTCGAAGATCACGCCAAGGCGGGCGCCGCGCGCCGCGGCGAGCCCATGCCCCAAGCCTGGTACGACCAGCCGGTCTACTACAAGGGCAACCCCCGCGAAATCTACGGCCCCGGCGACGCCCTGCCCTGGCCCGCGTTCACGCGCAAGCTCGACTTCGAGTTCGAGATCGCCGCGGTGGTCGCGCGCGAGTGCCGCGACGCCGCCGTGGAAGACGCCCGCGCGCTGATCGCCGGCGTCATGATCATGAACGACTGCTCCGCGCGCGACATCCAGAAAAACGAGATGGTCTGCCGCATGGGCCCGGCCAAGGGCAAGGACTTCGCCACGGCCTTGGGGCCGTTTCTGCTCACCGCCGACGAATGGGACGGCCGCGTGCCCGAGCTCAAGGTCCGCGTCAACGGGCAGGAGTGGAGCCGCTCGGGCGGCCTTCAGCCCTACTGGTCTTTCGAGACCATGCTCTCGCACGCCTCGCAAAGCGAGACCCTGCTTCCCGGAGACCTCCTCGGCTCGGGAACTTACTTCAAGGGCTGCGGGCTCGACCAAGACCGCTGGATCGCGCCCGGCGACGCGCTCGAGCTCGACGCCGGACCCTTGGGCGTCTTGCGCAACTCGATCGGCGCGCCCGCGGCGCAAACGCGCCTGAAATACGGCCCCGACGGCCGCCGCGCCGGCTGATGGCTTCGGCCGGTTTTGCTAGGATGGCGCCATGAGCGCGATCCTCACCCGCGGACGAGTGCCCCGCACCCCGCACACCGAGTTCTATTCCGAGCCGGGCATCCTGGCTCTGGAGGAGATCCACGGCTCGGTCGGCTTTTCCGGAGACTGGTCGCGCAAGTACCACTACCGGAAGTATCCGACCCAGATCGTACGCGAACCGCACCGCCTGCCGCTGGACCTGCGCCCTCAGCCCATGCCCCACCAGCCCCTGCAGCCCTGGCATCTGCGCACCGGCCGCCTGAAGCCGCACGGCGACGTGATCGGCGGACGCGTGCCGCTGGTCTACGGCTCCACCACCTTCGTCTACGGCGCGCGCTTCGAGCGCTCCTGCCCGGCGGACAGGTTCTTTCGCAACGGCGACGGCCACGAACTCTGGTTCGTGCAGGAGGGCCGCGGACTTCTGGCCTCCGAGTACGGCGTTCTTCCTTTCCGTCCCGGTCACTATGTCATCGTGCCCAAGGGCACGACCTACCGCGTCGAGCTCGAAAGCGAGGACTGCTGGATTTTGCTCATCGAGTCGCGCTTTCCCGTCGGCTTCGCCCCGCACTACCTGAACAAGTCCGGCCAGGCCACGCTGATGGCCCCGGTCGTCGAGACCGAGACCGAGTCCCCGGAGTTTCGCCCCGCGCGCGACGAGGAGGGACAGTTCCGGATCTGGACCAAGCACGGCGGAGGCTTCATGACCGAGACCGTCCTCGGCCATCACCCCTTCGACCTCATCGGCTGGGAGGGCGCGCTCTATCCGTGGACCTTCCACGTCGACGACCAGCACCCGCTCGCGCGCCAAATCCACACCGCCCCCCCCACCCGCCAGACCTTCGAGTCCGGCGCGGCGCCGCACGCGGGATTTGCCGTGTGCACCTTCAAGGGCCAGATCGAGGGTTGGCACCCGCGCGACATCCCCGCGCCCTACGCGCACTACAACGCCGACAGCGACGAGATCATGTTCTTCTCCAACACCTCCTACGGCGCGCGCAAGGGCCTGGTCGAGCCCGGCTCGCTGACCGTCCATCCCGGAGCCCTGCCGCACTCGCCGCACGGCATGGCGGCCAAACGCTCCTTCGAGGACCGCGGCAAGCTCTCCGACTACCTCGCGGTGATGATGGACACATTCTTCGAGCCGCTGAGCGTCGCGCGCCAGGCGCTGGGCATCGCCGAAAAAGACTACGCGACGAGTTGGAACCGCGACACGCAAGGGGTCTCGGCGGCCTGATGGACCTGGACCCCCTGGCGCTGCCCGCACGCGAGCGCTACGCGCTGATGATCGGCCTCATCCAGCCGCGGCCCATCGCGTGGGTGTCGACGGTCTCGCCGCAAGGCGAGAACAACCTCGCGCCATTCAGCTTCTTCACCGGCATCGGCGCCGAGCCCATGAGCCTGTGCTTTTCCTGCGCCAACGACCGCAACGGCCGGAAAAAAGACACTCTTCTCAACGCCGAGGCCACCGGCCAGTTCGTGGTCAATTTCGCCACCGAGGCCCTGGCCGAGAAGATGAACGCGACCTCGGCGCCCTTCGCCCGCGGCGTCAGCGAGTTCGAGCGCTGCGGACTGACCCCCGCGCCCTCGGTCAAGGTGCGCCCGCCTCGCGTGGCCGAGAGCCCGGCCGCCTTCGAGTGCGAGCTCGTCCAGGTGGTGCGCCTGGCCGAGGGGCCGCTGGCCGGAAACCTGATCGTCGGGCGCGTGGTGCGCGTGCACTGCGACTCGGCGCTCTACAAAGACGGCCGCGTCGACCATCGCGACCTGCGCGCGGTCGGGCGCCTGGAAGGCAACTGGTATTGCCGCACCCGCGACGACTTCGAACTGCCGCGCCCGGAGGCCGCATGAAAAAAGAGCCCTTCCACAATTTCGTCGTCGACCACATGACTTTCCTGGTCGAGCCCGACCTCTACAAGACCACCTACGCGCTCATGCGCATCGTCTTCGGCGTTTCGAGAGAGGATTTGATTTACGAAAAGCGCTCGAACTGGCCGGGCCAGAAGAAACCCTCCTCGATGACCTTCGCCGCGCGCGTGGGAGTCGAGCGCGGCGCGCGCGTGCCCGCGCAGACGATCTTCGCCGTGGTCCAGCCCACGGAGCCCAAAGGGCGCTCCTCGCACGTGCGAACGATGCTCAAAAACCGCGGCGGCTCCTGCCACTGGCAGCACGTGGCGCTGCGCACGCCGGACCTGCTCGCCTTCCACGCCTTCGCGCTGGCGCGCGGCGTCAACTTCATCACGCCGATCCTGAAAGACGCCGACGAGGATTTGATCCAGGTCTTTTCCGGCGAATGGACGATGCCCGGCGCGGCCAAGCCGAGCGCGACCTTCTTCGAGTTCGTCCAGCGCGACCCCAGCGCGGAACTCCTCAAGCAGCTGGAGACCGCCTCCAACCGCGAGGCCTGGTTTCGCGACAAGACCTTCCTCGGCCTCTACCAGGAAAAGGAGAACGAATACAAGCGCGGCCGCGCCGTGCCGTTCATCGACGACGCGCTCGCGCGCCGCGTCGCCGCGCGCCTCAAGGGCCGCGAGGTCTTCGAGATCGACGACGCGCTGCTTGAGCGCGTCGAGGCCGACATGCTCGACTACGCCGCCGCCCGCGCGCGCCGGCGGAAGTGATCGCCGCATCCACGGCGCTGGCGCTGATTTTGGCCGCGGCCGCGCGCGCCCAGGTGGCCGTCTACGACGCGGGCCCCTTGCCGCCGCCGGACGCCGTCTTTTCCGCCGACGGCTACCACTACGCGTATCTGGACTCGGGACCGCGCGAGGACCGCTGGATCGTCGACGGCGCCGCGCGCGTGAGCGGGCCCGCGGGAACTCTCGCCGGTCCCGGAGCTCTCAGCGCCGACGGCTCGATCCTGTTTCATTTCCTGAGCGTCGACGGCGGCCTGGCTCCGGCGATCAACGGCGTGCGCGTGGGCAAGAAGGTCTACGCCGAGATCGGCCCGCTGCTGATCAGCCCGCGCGGCCGCAACGCCGCTTTCGTCGTCCGCCTGCCCGGCGGCTGGGCCGTGGTGTCCGGCCAGGGAATGGGCCCGGCGTTTCCAAAACAGCCTCGGGCGATGGCCGTTTCCGAGGAGTCCGTCGTCTACGTCGAAGAGTGGATGGGCGCGAGGTGGCTCTACCGCGACCACCGCCCCGAGCGGAAAGTCCCGTACGACGACGTCTCCTTCAGCGCGGATTTGCGCCGCGTCGGCGGACGCTGGCAGACGCCGACGCGCCGGTTCTTCGTGGAGATCGATGGGGAAAAGACCGGCCCCTGGGACGGAGCCTCCACGCCCGCCTTCAGCCCCGGCGGGCGTCACGCCGGCTATTGCGCCGCGCGCGGGCCGAATCAGTACGGCCGGTGCGCGTTCACGGTCGTCGACGGCATCGAACGAGGCATGACGCCCTGCATGGGCTGCCGAATCGAACTCGACGACGCGGGGCGGCCGTTCGTCGACACGGTGCTCGTCGCCGTCGACGCGCGCACCGTCCTCCACTCCTTCTCCCTCTACGGCCGCCCCCTCGGCAAGGGCCCGTCGTTCGGCTCGGGCTTCGGACATTACGGCTTCACCAGGCTCGGCGCCGACATGGGGGGCAACGGCGTCGTCGTCGACGGCAGGACCGTCGCGCACGCGGCTCCGATGGCGCTGTCGATGATGGGGCCGGTCTTCGACGGCGGGCGCGAATACCACTATTGGGCGTTGAACGGCAAGAATCTCGTTCTCGTCTGCGGGGCGCTGGACGGCCGAGACCCGGCTCAAACGCGCTGCGCTCGCCGCGCCGAAGATCCGGCCTGGCCGCGCGTGCGCGACCTCGCGCCGCCCTCGGCGCCCGTCAGCGCTCCCTGAGCAGGCCGTGCGTCGACCAGGACACCTCGCACAGCCCCGCGTCGCGGTCCGCGAAAACGGCCGCGCGCAGGCGGCCGGCGTTGAAGGCCTTGGACGAGGGCCGCGCGTCGAGCGCGGAAATCAAAATCTCGCCGGAGCCGGGAAACTCCTCCTCGAACTCCACGCCCTCGCGCGTGAGCCCCTCGGCGTCCAGTCCCGCGCCCACGCCGGGACGGCGGTCGACGACGGTGACCAACGCGGCCTTGGCCTCCTCGACGAAGCCCTCGACCACGCGCAGTCGTATCTCGAAGTGCTTGCGCCGACGCCGCAGCGCGCGCGGAAAAACGCTGATCGTCAGCCGCGTCTCGTCGCCGCGCGCGCGCGCGCGCGCGAACGCCTGGGCCGCCGAGGATTTGCCGCGCCGACGCCGCCCGCGCCCGTGGATGGCCAGCGTCGCGGCGCTACGCGCCGCCCCGGGGTCTCCGCCCACGCGCAAAGACACCGGCGTCCAATGCGCGGAGCGCTTGTGGATGATCGCGTGAATCGGGCGCTTGAGGACCGCCTTTTGCGCGCCGGCCACGTGGGCGCCGTGGCCCGTCGGCGAGACCGTGGCCGTGGAGGCGGCGACCGCGGTGTCCGTCGAAGACGAAGGCGCGCCCGCCGCGGTCGTCGTCGACGCGGAATCGTCCGAGCCCATGTAGGGCGCCGGGGACTGCGCGCGGCCGGCCGCCGACAGCAGGGCCGCCAGCGCGGCGGCGATCACTCCAGCCACCGCAGCGTACGCTCCAGTTGGTCTTTACGCGAGGCGGCCGCCTCGGCCTGAGCCTTGGCCTCGGCGATCTTTTCGGGCGGCGCGCCGGCCGCCGCGGCCAAGTTCTTGAGCTTGGCCGAGCATTTCGCGATGTCGGCCTCGGCCCGGGCGAGTTCCTTGCGCAGACGCTCGCGCTCCTTGTCCAGGTCGATGACGCCCGCCAGCGGCACGTAGAAGGTGACGCCGTCGGCGACCGCGGTCGCGCTCTGCGCGGGGCGGGACGAAAACGGCGCGACGGCGCTGAGACCGGCGAGCGCGCCCACGTAGGCGCGGTGTTCGTCGAGAATTTTCGGCGCGAAGGGGCCGTCGGCGACCGCGGCGATCTTCAGCGACAACGGCACGCCCAACTGCGCGCGCAGCGAGCGGATGGCCGTCACCGCCGCCATCACGCGCGCCATCTCGCTTTCGGCCTGCGGATCGCGCAGGTCCTGCGCGACCTCGTGGTAGCCGGCCTTCAGCAGGAACTCGGCGGGTTCTCCGGCGTAAGGCCTCAGCGCGAGGAATATCTCCTCGGTCACAAACGGCAGGATCGGGTGCAGCGCCTTCATGGAGCCGACCAGGACTTGGACCAGGATCGCGCGCACGGCCTCTCGGTCCGCGCCGTCGGCGCCCTGGAGACGCCCCTTGGCCAGCTCGATGTACCAGGCGCAGAATTCGTCCCAGACGAAGGCGTAGAGCGCCTCCGCCGCGGCCGCGGGCTCGTAGGCGTCGAGGCGGCGCCGCGCCAGCTCCGTGGCGCCGGCGAAGCGCGACAGAATCCACCGGTCGGCCAGTTCCAGGCGCGCGCGGTCCAGGCTCGAAAGACGGTAGCCGCCTTCCGCGGGCGCCTTGGGCAGGTTCATCAAGACGAAGCGCGCCGAGTTCCAGATCTTGTTGACGAAATTGCGCGCGCCGACGACGGTCTGCTCGTCGAAGGGAATGTCCTTGCCCGGGTGCGCCTGGGCCATCAGCGCAAAGCGCAGGGCGTCGGTGCCGTATTTGTCCATCATCGCCAACGGATCGACGACGTTGCCCAGAGACTTCGACATCTTCTTGCCCGACTTGTCGCGCACGATCCCGTGGATGACCGCGTCGCGAAACGGGACTCGGCCGTCGAAGGCCAGCCCCATCATCTGCATGCGCGCCACCCACAAATAGAGGATTTCGTAGCCGGTGACCAGCGTCGAAGTCGGGTAGTAGTAGTCGAAGTCCGCCCCCTTCGCGGGCCAGCCGAACACCGCCAACGGCCACAGCGCCGACGAAAACCAGGTGTCGAGCACGTCCGGGTCCTGCGTCCAGCCTTCGCCCGGCGAGGAGCGCGCGACGACCGGCTTCTCGCCGTCTTTGTACCACACCGGGATGCGGTGGCCCCACCAGATCTGGCGCGACACGCACCAGTCGCGGATGTTGACGAGCCAGTCGCGGTAGGGCTTGCCCCGCTCCGGCGGGTGTATCTTGAAGTCGCCTCGGTCGTAGGCGTCCAGCGCGGGCTTGGCGAGCGCGACTTGGTCCACGAACCACTGCAGCGACAGCAGCGGCTCGATGACCGAACCGCAGCGGTAGCAGGTCTGCACCGCGCTCTTGTGGTCCTCCTTCTTGCGCAGGAAGCCCTTCGCGTCGAGGTCGGCGATCACCTGATCCTTTCCCTTCTCGCGCGACAAGCCCGCGTAGGGACCGGCCGCCTCGGTCAGTTTTCCCTGCGGATCGATGGCCTTGATCGCGGGCAGGCCGTGGCGCCGGCCGATGTCCCAGTCGTTTTGATCGTGCGCGGGCGTGACCTTCAGACCGCCGGTGCCGAACTCGAACTCCACGGCGGCGTCGGCGATCACCGGGATTTCCCGGTCTATGAGCGGGATCAGGACCTTCTTTCCGACCAGATGAGCCCAGCGCGCGTCTTTCGGGTTGACGGCCACGGCCGTGTCGCCGAACATCGTCTCGGGCCTGGTGGTGGCCACGACGATGCCCTCGCCGCCGCCGGCCAGCGGGTAGTGGATGTGCCAAAGCCCCCCTTTGCGCTCCTCGCGCTCCACCTCGATGTCCGACAGCGCGGTGCCGCAGCGCACGCACCAGTTGACCAGGCGCTCGCCGCGATAGATCAAGCCTTTCTTCCACAACTCCTCGAACGCGCGATAGACGGCCTCCGCGCGCGCCGAGTCCATCGTGAACGCCTCGCGCTCCCAATCAAGCGTACAGCCCAGGCGCCGCAACTGACCGAGGATGGTCTTCTTGCAGTCGCGCGTCCAGGCCTGCATGCGCTCCAAAAACGCCTCGCGGCCGACCGCGCGCCGGTCCAAGCCCTCGGCCTTCAACTGCTTCTCCATCACGTTCTGCGTCGCGATGCCGCCGTGATCGGTGCCGGGAACCCAGCACGCCTCGTCGCCGGACAGCCGCCGGTGGCGCACGAAGGCGTCCTGGAGCGTGTTGTTGAGCGCGTGGCCGATGTGCAGGGCGCCGGTCACGTTCGGCGGCGGAATCACGATCGTGTAGGCGCGCCGGTCCTTGACGGGAGTCGAGCGCGAAAGCCCCGCGGCCTCCCACGCCGCGAGACGGCGCTCCTCCACCGGCTTGGGGTCGTAGGCTTTGTCGTCCATCGCGGGCTCCTATCTCGCGCGGCGCGCGCCGCGCTTGGACCCGGCTTTCGCCCGCGGCGCCGCGCCCATGTTCAGCATCGAGCGTATTTTGGCCGCGATCGTCTCGCCGTCCACCGGCTTGGTCATGTAGTCGGAAGCCCCGGAGTCCAGGCCCGTGACCACGTCGACGGCCTCGTTGGAGCCGGTCAGAAGCAGGATTCGGACCGTACTCGTGGCCGGGTCGGCGCGCAGCGCGCGCGCGATCTCGCGGCCGTCGACGCCCGGCATGTAGAGGTCGAGCACGACGAGATCGGGCTTCTCGGCTTGGATCGTCGCCAGCGCGCGCGAGGGATCGTTCACCGCGGTCGCGCGAAAGCCCGCCGACTCAAGCTGTATGCGCAAGGACTCGCAGACGATCGATTCGTCGTCGACGATGACCACCGCGGGACGACGCTGGGCCGCGCGGCTCATAGCAGGTCCGAGGCCAGCGCGGCCAGCGCCGAGCGCTCGCTCTTGGTGAATGTCACGTGCCCGAACAACGACTGGCCCTTGAAGCGCTCGACGAGGTTGGTCAGGCCGTTGGAGGCCGCGTCCAGGTAGTAGTTGTCGACCTGGTGCGGATCGCCGGTGAGGATGATCTTGGCGCCCTGGCCCGCGCGGGAGATGATGGTCTTGATCTCGTGCGGGGTGAGGTTTTGCGCGTCGTCGATGACGATCAGAAGCCCCGGAAGGGTGCGCCCGCGCAGGAAGGTCACCGCTTCGATTTCGAGCACGCCTTCCTCGATCAGCATCTGGATGTCCATGTCCGCGGTCTCCAGAGCCCCCTTGGGTTTTTCCAGCAGGTAGCTCAGGTTGTCGTAGATCGCGCCCATCCAGTTGGTGAGCTTCTCCTCCTTGGTGCCGGGAAGAAAACCGATGTCGTGGCCGACCGCGATGACCGGGCGCCCGACGAGGATGCGGCGGTAGACCTTCTGCTCAAGCGTCTGCTGCAGAGAGGCGGCCAGCGCCAGCATCGTCTTGCCCGAGCCGGCAAGTCCCACCAGCGAGACCAGTTGGATGTCGGGGTTGAGCAGCAGCTCCAGCGCGAAGCGCTGTTCGGTGTTGAGCGGCTTGATGCCCCACGGCGCGGAGTCCGCGCGCGAAAGGGGGAGCAGCGCGCGCGCCTTCGTGTCGTGGCGCGTCAGCGCGCTCTTGGAGCCGCCGTCGGACGACTTCAAGATCACGAACTCGTTGGGCACGAGGTCCGCCGCGGGAAGGTCCAGACGCTTGTCCTTGTAGAAGCGGTCGATCTCCTCGCCCGCGACCGGAATCTCGCGCCAGCCCTTGTAGAGCTCGTCGATGTCGACCTTGGCCTTCTCGTAGTCCTGCGTCTCCAAGCCCAGCGCCTCGGCCTTGATGCGCAGGTTGATGTCCTTGGAGATGAAGACCACGTTCTCGCCCTGCTTCTTCAAGTATTGGGCGCAGCTCAATATCTCGTTGTCCTTGCTCTGGGCCGAGAACGCCTTGGGCAGACCGTCGGAGACCATGATCTCGACTTTGAGCTTGCCGCCGTGCTCGAGAGGCACCCAGTTGGAGAGCTTGCCGCCCTTGCGCAACTCGTCGAGCTGGCGCGCGATCAGGCGCGCCGAGCGGCCGCGCTCGTCGTTGGAGCGCTTGAAGGTGTCGAGTTCCTCGATCACCGTCAGCGGCAAGACCACGCGCGAGCCCTGGAACGCGAACATCGCGTAGGGGTCGTGCAGCACGACGTTCGTGTCGAGAACGAAGGTCTTCATGCGCGGTGGGCCTCCTCGAACGCAAACGGCGGCACGAACTCGCGAAAAGCCTCGTTGGCCGTGAACACGCCCTCCGGCGTCAGGCGCCAGAGGGGACCGTCCTCGCGCGTCAGCCCGCGCGCCTTCAAAACCGCCCACGGCCCGGCGAACGCCTCGCGCAGCGCCGGCGAGGGAGTAAAGCCGTCGATGAGCCTAAGCCCCAGCAACGCCTCCTCGCCCAGCGCCTCGAGCCCCGCCGGCGTCTCGCTTTCGGCCGTGGGCCGTCGGCCGCTTTCGACGCTCTCCAGGTACGGCGACAGGCGCTCCTCGTTGGAAGAGCGCGTCCCGCTCAAAAACGACGCGGCCGACGCGCCCAGGCCCAGATACTCGCCGCGCCGCCAGTAGTTGAGGTTGTGACGCGAGCGCCGCCCCGGACGGGCCCAGTTCGAAATCTCGTAATGCTCGAGCCCGGCGCGCGCGAGCGCCGCGATCGCCAACTCATACATCTCCCGGCCCGAATCCTCGTCGGCCTCCACGCCGCGCTTGGAAAACAGCGTGCGGTCCTCGACTTGGAGACCGTAGAGCGACACGTGCTCGGGCTCCAGAGCCAGCGCGAACTCGAGGGTCGCCGCGAGGCTTTCCAAAGTCTGCCCGGGCAGACCGTACATCAAGTCCACCGAGCGCTCCGCGATGCCCTCGACCTTCGCGGCGGAAAAGACCCGCGCGAAGTCCGCGGCCGTGTGGCGCCGGCCGATCGCCTTGAGCAGCGCGTCGTCGGCGGTCTGCAGGCCCACCGACAGCCGCGTCACGCCCTCGCGCGCCAAGACCGCGAGCTTGCGCTCGTCCAGGCTGTCCGGATTGCCCTCGAAAGTCGTCTCGATGGGCCGCGCGCTCGGGTAGGCGCGGCGCAGGCGCAAGAAGAGTTCCGCGCACCGAGCGTCATCAAGCTCCGAGGGCGTGCCGCCTCCGATGTAAACCGTCTCGGGCGCGAGCGCGGGCGACAGAGCCGCCTCGGCCTCGAGAGCGGCCAGGTAGCGAGCGACCTGCTTTTTCTGCCCGGAGTACGCAGCGAAGTCGCAGTAGAAGCACTTGACCGCGCAAAACGGGATGTGGACGTAAAGACCTGTCACCGCGACGGCATTGTCCGATATTTATCCGGCAAGGCGCAAGACGAACGCGCGCGCTAAGGAACCGGCTCGCCGTCCGGCACGCCCATCGCCGCGGCCAGTTCCTTGAGCTTGGCCTGGACCTTGCCTTCGTTGGCCGGGCCCAGCCGCACCGCCAGCTTCTGGACCGGATCAAGCTTCTCCAGGCTCTTGTCGGCGAACTCGTAGATCAAGCCGTTGGGGCGCGCGACGATCTCGACGGGTCCCGACGGCACGGGGGCGCGCAGGATCTCGCTCGCGGCGCGCGCGAAGGACGCGCGGAAGTCGCAGGCGTTTTCGCCCAGGTCCTGGCAGGCCTGGCGCAGGAGAGGGTCCACCGTCTTGGCCAGCGCGGCGGCCTTGGACGCGTCGATGGAGGCGAAAACCGCGGCGAACGCGTCGTAGCGCGCGTAGGATTTCGCGCCGATGACCAAGCGGCCCGCGGTCCGCGCGGCTGAGAAGCGCCGCCTCGGGGCCAAGAACGAAAGGCTGTCGCTGGGCATTCGCCCGCGCCCGACCAGGTCCACGGCCGCGGTGAGGCGGCCGAGCAGGTGGCCGGCCTTCAGCCACGCCGCGAAGCCCGGCTCGCTCGACAAGTCCTTGGCCTGGGCGCGCACGAAATCGTCGCTGTGCGCGAGGTCCGGCAGGGCCGGCGCCGGGGGCGCGGGCGGCGGCGGCGGGGGCGGCGGCGGCGCGGCGGGAGCGGGCATGGGAACGGGGGCGGCGGCGACAGGCGCGGGCTGCGGCGCGCGCTTGTGCAGGAACATGAAGCCGCCCGCCAGCAACACGACCACGACCGCGGCGGCCGCGGCGACCTTCTTCTTGTCGATGTCGTTCACGCCCGAAGCATAGAACGATTCTCGCCGCGCGTCAAGTCTCGAACTACTCGCGATTTCTCAAGGGTCGCGCACCACGCCGACGAACAGCAACGCGCCGGTCTGCCGATCGCCGACGGCGAACAGGAACGGCCGGTCGGCAGTGAAGACGAACGGGTGCTCCATGTCGGCCATCCTCGCGCCCACCGTCTCGGCGACGACGCCGGTCGCCGCGACGGCGACCGTCCCCTTTTCGTCGACCGCAATCACGGCCTTCTGCTCGGCGCGGCTGATGTAGAGCCGATCCTCGGGCCGACGCGCCCGCGCCATCGCGCCGAAGTCGGCGCGGGCGCGGTCGAACGCGTCGGCCGCGCCCAGCGCTGAAAGCGGCGCCTTCAGGGAAACCGTCGCGTCGAACTTGAAGCGCGGAATCTCGACGACCCCCTCGGTGAACTTGAGCCGCGACAGCAGCCCGCGCCAGCGCGCGCCGCTCATCGCCGCCAGCAGCGGCTCAAGCCGCCGCCCCTTGGCCGGCAGCAGGATCGTCATCGAGAGCCGCCCGTCTTGGTAGGGCAAGCGCACGATCTGAAGCCCGTCGGTCTCGGCGTAATCGAAGTCGCCTCCCACCCGCATCCGCGGCCTGCGGACGACTTTCCCGGAGGACGAATGGAAATCCTCGATTTTGGTCGATCTCCTCGGAAACGGATTCGACCACAGTCCCTTGAAGTAGATCGCGTCCAAGAGCACCGCTTTGTCGTCGGAGGACAGGCTCTCGATCAATCGGGAGATGCGCCCGTGAGTGCGCCGCGCGACCCACGCGTTGATGTCTTTGACCGCGCCCGCGCCGAAGCGTCGGCTCAGTTCGCCGTCGCCGAAATTCGTCCGGCATCGGCGCCGCCAGGAGTCGAGCATCGTCCAGTCGGAGTTGAGCCAGACCGAGTCCGCGATCTCGAGCGTCGTCGAGCCTCCGACGAGGTTCAAGGACGCCCGCGTCGAACTCTCGCCTGCGGCGAAGGCGTCCGGATCCGCGGCGTCCAGCGCGCGCGCCAAGCCCGTTTCCGTGGCCCCCCGCGCGCCAAGATAGACCATGCCGAAGACGCGGCGCGCGCCCAGCGGGGACACCAGCGCGTTCGATTTGCCGGCGTCGGCAAGCCGCAGCAGGCTCCACGCGAACTGATCCGCGTCGCCGACCTGACGCTCCAGGAACGCGTCCGGATCGACGGGCAACCCTCCACCGCGCGCGGGCGCGGCGATCAGAAGAAGTCCGATGAAATGAAGCATCGCGCGATTCTATCAGATGACGCCGCGCCTACGCCGCGACGGCGACGCGCGCCAGCGCCAGCGCGCGGCGCGCGACTTCGAAAGCCGCGCCGGGCCGGCCCAACGCGCGCGCAAACCCGGACATCGCCGCCAGCTCCTGCGGCGCCGCCAGCAGGCGCGCGGCGTGCGCGGCCGCGGCGGCGGCGTGCGGCGCCGCGACCGCCGCCTGCCGCCGCGTCAGGAAGTCCGCGTTGCGCTCCTCCTGGCCGGGAATGGCTCCGGTCAGGATCATGGGAAGGCCGCAGGCCAGCGCCTCGGAGACGGTCAGGCCGCCGGGCTTGGTGACGAGCAGATCCGCCGCCGACAGAAGCTCGCGCATGCGCTCGGTGTAGCCGATCGCGCGCGCGCGGTGGCGCGCGGGCACGGGCACGCGCGCCAGCCGCAGCCGCGACGATTCGCTGCGCCCGCAGACGGCGACGAGTTCGATCGGCGTCGGGACCGACAGCAGCGCGCGGTAGACCGACTCCAATGGCCCCACGCCGTGGCCTCCGCCCGCCAGCACCGCGACCGGGCGCGCGCCGTCAAGGCCCCACTCGCGCCGCGCCGCCTCCTTGCTCGGCCGCTCGCAAAACCCGGGGTCGATCGGGATGCCGGTCTCGGCGACGGCCGCCGACGGCACGCCGAGGCGGCGCAGGGACGCGGCCGCCCGCCCCGCCGCGCAATAGCGCGCGTACGGATTGCGCGCCCAGAGCCTGTGCGCGTCGTAGTCGGTGACGACCACGAGCTCCGCCGCCTCGAATCTTCCGGAGCGCGCCGACGCCGCGGTCAGTTCGGGCGCGAGGAAATGCGTGTGCACGACCGCGTCCCAGCGGCCGCGCTCGAGAAAACGCGACAGCTCGCGCGTGCCGCGGCGCTGCAGCTCCACGCGCAGGCGCTCCGAGGCCGCCGCGCCCTCGGGCGCGCGGTCGGTCCAGTCGAAGATCAAGCCGAACAGCCGCGGCGCGCGCCGCACCAACTGCAGGTAGCCCTGCGCGTAGGCGCGTGAAAACCACGGCGAGGCCAATTCCAGCGCGTCCACGACTTCCACGCGCGCGCCGGGCTCCTCCAGCGACAGCGCCGACGCCACGGCCAGCGCCGCTCGGCGATGCCCCGCCCCCACCGACGCGTGCATGACGAGTATTTTCGGCGCCCGCCCGCTCATGCCGCGGCTCCCGCGGCCCCGCGCGGCCGCGCGCGCTCCTCGGCCCAGCGCATCAGACTCAAGCGCCCGTCGAAGTCTTCGACGAGCGCGGTGCACGACTCCACCCAGTCTCCGTCGTTGCAATACAAGATCCCGCCCGCGTCGCGGATCTCGGCGTGGTGGATGTGGCCGCAGATCACGCCGTCCAGGCCGCGGCGCCTCGCTTCGGCGATCATCTCCGTCTCGAAACTCGCGATGAAGGCGACCGCGTTCTTGACCTTGTGCTTCAGGTAGGCCGACAGCGACCAGTAGGGCAGCCCCAGCAGGCGCCGCGCCGCGTTGAACCAGTGGTTGACGCGCAGCGCCGCGTCGTAGGCCCAGGTCCCGAGCACGGCGATGGCCTTGGCGTGGCGCACGATGCCGTCGAACTGGTCGCCGTGGACCACGAGAAAGCGCCGTCCGTCGGCGGTCTCGTGCACCGCCTCCAGCCGAACCTCGACGCCGCCGAAATGCATGCCGCAATAGTCGCGCATCGCCTCGTCGTGGTTGCCCGGCACGAGGATCACGCGCGAGCCCTTGCGCGCCTTGCGCAGGATTTTCTGGACCACGTCGTTGTGGCGCTGGTCCCAGTAGTGCCAGGATGTCTTCAGGCGCCAGCCGTCGAGCACGTCGCCCACCAGATACAGCGTCTGCGCGTCGTTTTCGCGCAGGAACTCCAGCAGATACGCGGTCTTGCTGTCGCGCGTGCCCAGATGGATGTCCGAAATCCAGATCGCGCGCCAGCGCCGCGGCTCGCGATCGCCGTCGGGCGTCGTCGTCATGGCTCCAGTATAGCCGCGCGGCTCGACGCGGGCCATGCTCGGCGTGCGACGCGCGCGTCACGCAGGCGTGACGGCGCGGGACCTAGGCGCGCGCGGACGCCGGCAGGGCCGGTCCGGGGCGGAAGTCCGGATGCTTGGCCAGGAAGTCCCGCGCGCACGCGGCCACGACCGCCTCCATGGCGAAGAAATCCGCGTCGCAGGCCGGACTGACGCGGCCGCAGGCCGCACACGCCCAGCGCTCGGAGCCGTCCGCGGCCAGCGCCAGCGGACGCAGGCAATGCGGGCAGTGCGGCAGGCCCGCGCGCGCCGACACCACGAGCTTGTCGCCGTCGCTGACCGTCAGCACCGGAAACCACAGCAGACCGCGGAACTCCCGCCGCGCGCCGACGCTGCGCGGCGGGGCGGCGGGCTTGGGCGCCGCGACGGCGGCCGGCTTGGGCGCGGGGCGCTCGGCGCGCCCGCCGAGAAATCCGAGGAGGCTCATGCCTCCAGGATAATCCCGCGGCGGCGCGCTCTCAACGCAACAAAAAGCGAACGAACCCGGCTACCAGACCCGGCAGGTCTTGGCCGGCACCATCGCGTCGCCGGGCTTGCACGAAAACGCCTTGGCGAACTCCGGCGTGTTCGACAGCGGCCCGATCACGCGCCAGTGCGGCGCCGAGTGCGGGTCCACCTGCGCCAGGAGGCGCGCGCTCTCCTCGGTCTGGTTCGAGCACCAGACCTGGGCGAAGCCGAGGTAGAGGCGCTGCTCCGGCGTGAAGCCGTCGACGAGTCCGGGGGCGACCGCCTTCGACTTCTCGAGCGCGCTCAACGACATCGTGGCCAGGCGCACGCCGCCGTTGTCGGCGGTGTTCTCGCCCAAAGTGAGCTTGCCGTTGAGCTTGACGCCGGGCACGGCCTCGTAGCTTCCGTACTGGTCGACGAGGCACTGGGACTTCTCCTCGAACTTCTTGGCGTCCTCGGGCGTCCACCAGTCGGAGAGATTTCCCTGCGCGTCGAACTTGCGGCCCTGGTCGTCGAAGCCGTGCGTCATCTCGTGGCCGATGACCACGCCGATGGCGCCGAGGTTGAAGGCCTGGTCGCCGGCGCGGTCGAAGAACGGCGGCTGGAGGATGCCGGCCGGGAAGTTGATGTCGTTGAGCTGGGGGTCGTAGTAGGCGTTGACCGTGGGCGGGGTCATGTCCCACTCCGAGCGGTCCACGGGCTTGCCGATCTTGTTGAGGCGGCGACGCACCTCGTAGGCCTGCGCGCTGTGGATGGAGCCGATCAAATCCGAACTGCTGATGACCACGCCCTCGTAGTCGCGCCACTTGTCGGGCCCGCCGATCTTGCGCGTCATCGCCGCGAGCTTCTCCAGCGCCTTCGCGCGCGTGCGCTTGCTCATCCAGCTCACGCTCTTGAGGTCTTGGCGCAGCGAGGCGTCCAGCGCGTCGATGAGCTGGGTCGTGCGCGCCTTGCCCTCGGCGCCGAAGTTCTGCTCCACGTAGCGCCGGCCCAAGTCGTGACCGATGAGCCCGTCGGCCAGCTCCACGCACCGCTTCCAGCGCGGCTTGAGCTGCTTGGCGCCGGTCAGCGTGCGCCCGCCGAAGTCGAAGGCCTCGTCGACGAACTCTTGGGACAGCCACGGAGAGGCCGCCGCCACCGCGTGCCAGCGCAGATAGGTCTTCCAGTCGTCGAGCGGGCGCGTGGAGGCCAGCGTCGCGAAGCCGGAGGCGAAGCCGGTGGAGACCACGTTCAGCCACGGCGACTCGGGCGCGCCGGTCGCGGCGAGGTAGGCGCCCCAATCGAAGCCCGGCGCCTGGGAGGAGAATTGGTCGAGCGTCATGCGGTGGTAGACGTTGTCGGGATCGCGGCGCGTGACCCGGTCCTGGGAGACGCGCGCGAGCTCGGTCTCCAGATCCATGACCGTCTTCGCCTCGGCCGCGGCTTTTTGCACGTCGTCGCCCAGAAGCCCGAACACCTTGGCCACGTGCCAAACATAGAGACGGCGCAGGCGCTCGGATTTGGGATCGGTCTTGAAGTAGTAGTCGCGGTCGGGCAGTCCCAAGCCGCCCTGGTCGAACTCGGCGATCACCTTCGATGAGTCCTTGTAGTCCTGGTCGGAATCGAAGGAAAAGCCGGCCGAAACGCCCTCGGAGTGCAGGCGCGCCAGCAGCGCCGGCAGCTGAGAGGAGCTCGTCAGCCCGTCGATGTCGGCCAATTCGCCCTTGATGGGCGCCGCGCCCTTTGAATCGCTGTCGTACTCGTTCATGCACGCGCCCCACAGCGCGCCCAGGCGCTGATCGACGGGGTCTTTCTTCGGCCCGGCCGCGGCGGTCTCGAGAATCCCGCGCAAGACCAGCTTGTTGCGCTCGGCCAACTCGTTAAAGCGCCCCCAGCGCGACTGGTCCGGCGGGATCGGGTGCGACTTGACCCAGCCGCCGCAGGCGAACTGGTAGAAATCCTGGCAGGGCTGGGCCGTGCGGTCCAACGCGGCGGGGTCGAACGCGCCGATTTTCGGCGCGTCCGGGGCCGCGGAGGCGGCCGGCGAGTCGGCGGCCAGAACGGGAAGAGTCAGCGCGAGCAGGATCGGGGCGATGGTCATGGTTGGTTCTCCACGGCGATTGTACACAACGCGGGAGCCCGGCTCAATGGCGCAGGCTGAACCACACGTCGTAGAAGCCGAACAGCGTCAGCAGCGTACCGTAAACGCGCAGCAAGGTCTTGTCGCGCAGGCGCAGGGCCAGCCGCGCGCCGAGATAAGACGACGGGATCGCCGCGACCGACAGCGCGACGACGATCGTCCAGTCCACGTGGCCCAAGTAGACGTGAACGGCCATGCCCGGAATCGCCAGCGCGGCCGCGACGATCATCGAGCAGGCGATCGCGGTCTTGGCGGGCAGGCGCAAGACGCTGATGAACAGCGGCCCGAACAAGACGCCGCCCGAGTTGGCCAAAAGCCCGGACAGCCCGCCGACGAAAATCCCGATCGCCGCGATCTTCCACGCCGGCGCCGGCGGACCGCCGACCTCGGGAGGGGCGTCTTCCAGCGCCAGCGACACGCCCAGACCCGCGATCAGCAGCGCGCTCATCACCATCAGCGCCCGCCCGCCCGCGTCGGCGCTCAAAAACGAGCCCGCGACGGTGGCCGGAAAGCCCCACAGCACGGCCAGCCTCACCACCCGCTCATCGACGAGTCCGCGCCCGCGGTAGGCCCACGCCGAGGCGAGCAAGGTCGGCAAGGCGCTGGGCAGCGGCGAGGCCAGCGCCAAGTAATCGGGAACGCGCAGGAATATCTGCAGAATGGGCGTGGTGACCGCGCTGCCGCCCTTGCCCAGCAGCCCGGACAGAAAGCCGACGAGCGCGCCCACTCCCAGCAGAGCGGCGATGTATTCGTGTCCGGTCATGGTCCGCCTCCGTCCCCCGAGGTCGGCCATCATAGGACATCCAACGCCGCGGGCACCAGCGCGAGCGATTGCGTTTGACGCCCGGGCGATCGCCTGGTAGAATGCCGCCGGATGAAGCTTCTGCTGGTGCCCGACCCGGCCTCGCCCAACGGCGTGGACGCGTTCTGCCGGGAATTGGAACGGCGCGCCGCGGCGCGCGGACACTCCGCGCGAATTCGCCCCTCGTTCGAGGCCGAGCCCTCCGTCGACGCGGTCTTCGTCAACAGCCTGCAGCCGCAGGCCATTGTGCGCGCGCTCGACGGCGGAGTGCCCGTGGTCGCGCGGCTCATCGACGATCTCGGCGGCGGCGAACCCGCGTCCGCGCGCGCGCGCGCGCTGGCCGGCCGCGCCGCGCGCGTGCTCGTGCCCAGCCGCTACCTGAGCGAGGCGGCGTTGGACTGGGGGCTCGACCCGGCGCGCGTGAGGGTCGTCCCGTACGCCTACGATCAGATCTTCGCCCAGCAGATCGCCCTGGTCACCATGCGCGCCTCGCGCCCCAACGGCTTCGGGCTGGTGACCGCGGCCCCCCTCGACGAGCGCTCGCAGACGGCGCTGGACACGGTCTTCTCGGCCGTGTCGCGCCTGCGACTGGACTGCCACCTGTCGATCATCGGCGACGGCCCGGCGCGCGCGCAGCTCCAGTCCCGCGCCGCGGCGCTGGGGCTTGGCGCGCACGCGCATTTTCTCGGCGAGTTGCCGCACCCCAAGAAGATGGAATATCTGCGCGCCGCCAAGGCCTACATCGAGCCCGTCGGCCGCCAAGGCTTTCCCGCGCTGGCCCTGCACGCGATGAGCGAGGGCTGCCCCGTCGTCGGCGTGGACGAAGGCGTGGTTCCCGAACTGGTGCGCGACGGCGAAAACGGCCTCCTCTATAAGCCCGGCGACGCGGCGGGCCTGGCCGAGGCCGTGGTGACGCTCGCCTCGACGCAGGGGCTGTCGCTGAAGCTCATCGCCGAGGGCGTGCGCACCGTCGAGCGCCACAATTGGGACGCGACGGCGGCGGCGACCTTCGCCGCGATCGAGGAACTGGCGGTGCGCGCGTGATCTGCGCGCTTCTCGTCGACCCCGACGACAGCCCGGATTTCCCCGGCAACACCGCCGAGGTCATGGGCCGGCCGCTGGCCGCCTATCCGCTGCTCGCCGCCAAGGGCTCAAGCCACGCCCCGCGCCTCTACGCGCAGACCGTCTCGCCGCCGGTGCGGCGCGTGGCCGCGCAGTTCGGCGCGGTGGTGCTGGACCCGCCCGCGCCGGGCGCGACGGCGCCCTCCGACGAGGCGCTCATCGCCCACGGCTACGCCCAGATCGTCTCGGACCTGAAGGCCGAGAAGACCGAACTCGAACTCCTGATCGTGCTGTTCGCCAACACCGGCGCGGTCAGCGCCGAACTCATCGACGCCGGCGTGGACGCACTGCTCGACGGTCCGGACTACGATTCGGCCGCCACCGTCTCGCGCTACGACCGCTGGAACCCGTGCCGGGCCTTTCGCGAGACGGCCGACGGCAAGCTCGAACCCTACGCCGCCTGCGTGCCCGACGCCGGCGCGCCGTGGTTCCCGGACTGGGGCGCGGTGATCGCGCGCCCGCGCCTGCTCGACGCGCTGAACGCCGATTCGGGCATGCTGGCCTACCTCGGCACGAAGATCTTCCCGCTCAAGCAGTTCGGCGGCGGACCGGTGGACCGGCAGTGGCAGGTGCCGAAGATGGAGTA
>JAJZQS010000010.1 GCA_021806745.1 bacterium | reverse complement strand
TCGCAGCTCCCGTCGGCGCAGGGGACCTCGCGCTTGCGGTAGGTCTGGTAGAACGCGACGGCGAGGATGATCCCGGTCGACGCCAGGAAGAGCGGTCGGTATTTCGCCAGACCCGCGGCCAGCCCCAGGCTTCCCAGCCCCAGGCCGGTCAGAAGCAGCGGGCCCAGGCAGCAGGCCGAGGCGAGCCCGGCCGAAGCCAGCGCCGCGATGACGGAAAATTTTCTATCCATGGAACGACCTCCTTGATTCGAGACTTTCGAGAATCGGGCACAAGTCCGTGGTCCCGCGCGCGGCGCAGGTCTTGAGCAGCCGACGCAGGGTGCTTTCGATCGCGCGCAATCCCGCGAGCTTTTCGCGCACCAGAGCCAGCCGCGCCCGGGCCCGCCGCTGGACCGACGCGCAGCGGCTTTTCCGGTCGACGCGCAGGCGCAGGAGCTTGGATATTTCATCGAGGGTGAAGCCCAACGCCTGCGCGTTCTTGACGAAGCGGATGACCCGCACGGCCTGCGGCCCATAGAGCCGATAGCCCGACGGGGTGCGCCGCTCGGGGGCCAGGAGCCCGCGCCTCTCGTAATATCGGACGGTCTGAATATTCACGCCGGCGCGACGCGCGAGGCGGCCGGCGGTCAGGGGTCCGCTCATGACCTCATTATAGACCCTATACCTAGGTATCGGGTCAAGGGACGATTTTATGAGGCGATCGCTTAGAACTTTCCCTGCGCCAGCTTGCGCCCGGCATCCAAGAGCTCATGCAAGCGCTTGGGAGTCGACGCCTCGGCGTAAAGCCTGAACGCCGACTCGGTCCCGGAACTGCGCAGTCCCAACCAAGAACCGTCGCGCAGGATGAACTTGAAGCCGTCGCTCTGGTCGACGCGCCACACCGAGCCCCCGGCCAGTTCCAGCGGCGGCTTGGCGCGCAGGCGGCCTTCGAGCTCCGAGATCTGGCGCACGCGCTCCACGGGCTGGCTGACGCGGGCGTTGTGGAAGTGTCCGAGCTTCTTGTGCAGGCGCTCGCGCACGGCCGTAAGCGTCTTGCCCTCGCAGGCGACCATCTCCAGCATCAGCAGTCCGGCCAAGATGCCGTCTTTCTCAGGCACGTGGCCGCGGATGGACAGACCGCCGGACTCCTCGCCGGCCAGAAGGAACTGGCCGGTGCGCAGCAGTTCGCCCAGGAACTTGAAGCCCACCGGGGTCTCGCGCGTCTCCGAGCCGTGGGACTTGGCCACGGCGTCGACGAAATGCGAGGTCATCACCGAGCGCGCGGCCTTGCCCTTGAGGCCGCGGCGCGCGGCCAAGTGTTCGTAGGCCAGCGCGATCACGTCGTTGGGCGAAATCCACTCGCCGCCGGCGTCGATGACGCCGAAGCGGTCGGCGTCTCCGTCGCAGGCCAGCCCCAGGTCGAGCTTTCCCTTCTTGACCAGTTCGGCCAGCGGCGCCGAGGCCTCCGGCGAGGGCTCCGGCGAGGCGCCGCCGAACAGCACATCGCGGTTTTCGCGGATGGCCGCCACCGTCACGCCCAGGCGCTCCTCCAGGAACGGCCGCAGATACAGCCGCCCCGAGCCGTGCATCGCGTCGACGGCCACGGACAACTTCGCCTTGCGGATCGCCTTGACATCGAGCAGGCTCTCCAACTGATCGAAATACGACTTGCGGAAGTCCACGGTCTCGAACCAGGACTCCTTGACCGCGCGCTCCTCGGGCATCGTCTTGACCGCGTGCTCGCCGAGCAAGTCCACGCGCCGCTCCAGTTCCCCGGTCACCGTCGGCGAGGCCGCGCCGCCCCAATAGGGCATCCACTTCAGCCCGTTGTAATGGCTCTGGTTGTGCGAGGCCGTGATCATGACCCCGCCCACCGCCTTGTGCGCCAGCACCGCCCAGGCGGCCGCCGGCGTGGGCAAATCCGAGGCGGAAAACAGCGTGCGCACGCCGTCGGCGGCGAACACCGCCGCGACCTCCCGCGCGAAATCCTCGGACTGGAAGCGCGTGTCGTAGCCGACGACGACGGTCGGCACGCGGCTGGGAGCCGCTCCCTTCAGGAACTGGCGGTAGTCGTCGCTGTTGTAGCCGACGTCCACGCTCTCCTTGACGCTGCCCGCGGCCGCGTGCGCGACGCGGCGGACGTTGGCGAAGGTGAACTCGTCCGAGATCACGCCGCGCCAGCCCGAGGTGCCGAATTTAATCATGGGCCATCCTAAGATAAGTCGGGGGGCCCGGTCAACCGCCGCCCCCAAGCGCCTGTGGGCCTTAAGTCCCATTGACAGGTAGGTCTTTAGTCCTATGGCGCCATGCGAGAGAGCGGGGTATGCTGGGGATGTCGACGCGACAAGGAACGACTCCCATGAAAACCCCTCCCCGGCTCCTGATCGCCGCCGCGCTCGCCGCGGCCGCTCCGGCGCGCGCCTCGACCGCGCCCGGGGCGGGATTTTCCAATCTCGACGCGTCCACACTCGAAGCGGCCTCCCCCGCGAGCGCGGACGCTCCCCCCGCCGGCGGGCAGACCTGCTACGACATGGCCGCCCAGAAGCAGTTCATCTTCTTCCACGGCACGGTGAAGATGTCGGACTTGGCCACCGGCAAGAACACCGACTTCATCTCCTTGGACAAGACCGACGACCCGGTGGTGCGGGCCTACGGACAATGCCTGCGCTCTCAGCGCCCGTTCGGGTTCAGCGCCCGCCTCGGCGCCCGGCCGGACGTGGCGGCCGGCCTGGGCACCCCGGGCGGGCTGATGACGCCGGGAGGTTCCACTTTCAAGGCCGACGGCTCCCCCGCTGCCGGCGGCGGCGGGGACTCCGTCGGCGCGGGCCCGCTGGCCTCGGGCGCCGGCGCGGTTCCCGAGCCCTCCGGCTCGGGCATGCTCGGTCTTAGCGGGACCTCGGGCAGCGATCCCTCCACCGTGGGCGCCTCCGATTCCGGAGCCCGGTCCCTGGGCTCGGGGATGGGCCGGCTGATGGCCCAACTCGGCGGCGCGCCCGGCCTCGGCGCCGGACCCGGCGCGCGCGGCGCCGCCGCCCTGGAGCCCGGCCGCGTGGACGGCGCGACCGTCGCCGACACGAGCAAAATCCGGCTCACCTACCGGCCGGCCATCGCGGCCGACGCGCGCATGAAAGGCGTCGAAGGCTCCGTGCTGAACGCAAACGCTCTTGGCTCGCCGTCCGCGACCGACCCGAACGCCGGCCAGCCCCAGCCCCTGGGCCTGCGCGCGACGACCAACCAATAATAGGACCGAGGGCCTAGCCGGATTCGGGACCTAAGCCGCCTGCGCGAGGCGCGCGCCGCGCGCATAATGTCCGCAAGATGAGGCGCGTGATCCTGACGGCGGCGGCGGGGCTGATGATGGCGGCGTCTTTCGCCCGAGCCGACGGGGTGCCCCAAATCATCGGCTCCGACCCGCTCTCGGAACAAATCCTGGCCCAGACGGACAAACCCGGAGAGGGGCTGACGGCGGCGATGCGCGGCGCCTCGGGCCGAGTGATCGTGCTGCGTCTGGGCGACGCGCCCTCAACCGCCGCGGCGCTGGCTCCCGCCGCGAAATCTCCCGAGCAGGGCCTGGCGCCCGCCGCGGCCGCGCGCCGCAAGCCCGCTCGGCGCGCCCAACGCCGCCGCCGCGCGATGCCCCGCCGCGCCATCCGCCAGCTCAAGCGCGCCGCCGCGCGCCGCGCGCCGCGCTGGTAGACGGCGCGAAGTGCTAGAATCGCGCCCATGTACGGCAATTGGACCTCGCTGTTCGTCGATCCGCTGCTGACGGCGGCCAAGCGCGTGTCGTCGGCTCTGCCGGCGCTGGCGGCGGCGTTCCTGCTGCTGCTGGCCGGAATGCTGCTGGCGCGCTTTTTCCGGATGATCGTCGAGACCGTGCTCGGAAAAATCCGCCTCGACGACCACACCAGCCGCGCCGGCCTCAACGAACTGCTCGCGCGCCTGGGACTTGGCCGCTCACCGACGGCGGTCGCGGCGTTCGTCGTCTATTGGTTTCTGATCGTCGTCTTCGTGGTCTCGGCGGCCAACGCGCTGAACATGACGGCGGTCTCGGACTTGCTTGAGCGCTTCGCGGCGTTCTTGCCGGCGCTGATCTCCGGCGTGCTGATCGTCTTCGGCGGCCTGCTGTTCGCGCGCCTGCTGTCGCAGGTGCTCATCAACGCCTCCGAGGCCAACACCATCCGCGGCGGGCGCGCCGTGGCCGCCGGAGCCTACGCGGTCGTCGTCGGCTACTCGGCGCTGGCCGCGCTCGAGCAGATCGGGGCAAGGCCGGCGCTCGTCGTGTCGACGGCGCAAATCCTGCTGGGCTCGCTCGGACTGGCGCTGGCCATCGCTTTCGGCCTCGGCGCCAAGGACTTGGCCGCGGAAGCCCTGCGCGAGGTGCTCAAGCGCCGCCGCTAGCAGTTCAGTCGCCCGCCGTAGTGGGCGGCGGCGGCGGAGCGGCCTCGCGCGAGGCCCGCGGCGCCAACCTCACCTTGATCGGCGCCAGCCCCGTCACCGCCGGCTGAGGCGCAGCCGAGCCGAAAGGGATCGGATCGCCATGCGAAACAGCCGCCGCCCCCCGGCGCGCGGGCCGGGAGCGCCACAGCAGGGCGGCCAGGCCGACGGCCGCGACGACGACGACGATCTCCAGAACGCGGCGCACGGCTACTCCATGTAGTCGCGCAGGGACTTGCTGCGCGACGGGTGACGGAGTTTGCGCACGGCCTTGGCTTCGATTTGGCGCACGCGCTCGCGCGTGACGCGGAAGATTCGGCCGACTTCCTCGAGCGTGCGCGGATAGCCGGAATCGATTCCAAAGCGCAACTTGATGATCTTGGCCTCGCGGTCGCTGAGCGTGGAGAGGACCTTTTCGATCTCGGCGCGGCGCAGGAAGGTGCCCGCCGAGTTCGACGGCGCGGAGGTCGTCTTGTCCTCGATGAAATCCTCCAGGTAGCTGTCCTCGTCCTCGCCGATGGGCGTGGCCAGCGACACCGGCTCTTGCATGATCTTCAGGACGTTTTTGACCTTGTCCATGCTGATGTGCAGCGAGCGCGTGTACTCCTCGAGCGTGGGCTCGCGGCCGAACTCCTGGCGGTAGCGCCGGGTGACCTTGGTGAGCTTGGAAATGAGCTCCTTCATGTGCACCGGAATGCGGATGGTGCGCGCCTGGTCGGCGATGGCGCGGTTGATCGACTGGCGGATCCACCAGGTCGCGTAGGTGGAGAACTTGAAGCCGCGCTTGTACTCGAACTTCTCGACGGCCTTCATCAGGCCCAGGCCGCCCTCCTGGATCAGGTCCGACAGCTCCAGGTTGGAGTTCACGTGCTTCTTGGCGATGGAGACCACCAGGCGCAGGTTGGCCTTGATGAGCTTGAGCTTGTCTTCCAGGATCGTGTCTTCCAGATTGACGATCTTGTCGTTGAGCTCCATGAACCGGTCGATCGGGATGGGCAGGGTGTTCTGGATGCGCTGCAGGCGATCGGCGACCGCGTCCATGTTCTCGACGGCGGCCTCGACGGCGGTCGTCGCGTAGCCGGTCTTGGCTTTGAACGCGGCCTCGGTCATCTTGCCCTTCTTGACTTGCGCGTAGTAGGTCTTGATCTCCTCGTGGGTGCAGCCGTAGCGCTTCTGGTAGCGCGACATCTCGTCTTTGCATTCGTCGATCTTGCCGGCCAGGTTCTTGATCTTATTGGTCAGACGCTTGATCTTCTCCTGGTTCAGGTTCAGGCTGACGATGCGGGCGATGACGAGCTTGTTGATGCCCTCGATCTTCTTTTGCAGCTTGATGCGGCGCTGCGGCGTGAGCTTGGGGCTTTCCAGCTTCTCGCGCAGGGCCTGCATCTGCTTTTCGGCCTTGGTGATGAACTGCGCGACCGATTTCATCTTGCGGCGCATGCCCGTCAATTCGGCGGTGGTCTTGCGTCCGCGCGGCATCAGTTCCTTGGGCGTCATCTCCTGGGCCTCGATCAGGGTCTCCCAGGAGCGGATCTCGCGCATGGTGACCGGAGACTCCAGCACGAGCATGCGCAGTTCCTTCTCGCGCTCGCGCACGTTGCGCGCCAGCGTGACCTCCTCCTCGCGGTTGAGCAGCGGGACGCGGCCCATCTCCGACAGATACATCCGAATCGAGTTGGAGATGTCCGACGAGCCGCCCCAGTCCTCGGAGAAGCGCTCGCGCTCGACGATCGGACTCGCGTTGGGCTTTTTGCGGTCGACGACCTCGACGCCGAGATCCTCAAGCGCCGTCATCAACTCGTCGACCTCTTCGGTCTTCATGTTGGCGACGGAGACGGTACGGCTGATCTCCTCGAGCGTCAAGTAGCCGTGCTCCTTGCCCAGGTCGATGAGGTTTTTCATCGCCTGGCTCGTCTGAATGGCCATGGTTCTCCTTTATCCGCCTCGCGTCACGCGCCCGTCTTCGTTCCCAGGTTCAAATCGGCCACGATCTTCGCCATCTCGCGCGCGTCGCCGGACGCGGCGCTCAGGCGGCGGCGCTGCAGTTCCAGTCGCCGCATCCTCAGCTTCTCGCGCGCCACGCGCACGTAGTCGTCTTCGGGCAAATCCCGGTGCAGGAGCGCGCGCGCCGCGGACTTGAGCGCGCCCTCCGGCGTCGCCTCCAGAAACCGCGCGGCCCAGCCCTTGTCGTAGGGCGCGGCGCGGCGCATCGCCCGCGCCAGCTCGAGCGCCGCCGGCGAGGAAAAATCCCCGTCGTCGGTCTCCTCCAGCACGCTCGGCGCCTGCGCCAGGACCTCCAGCAGGCTGCGCTCGATGGAGGGCAGCGCCGCGGGCGCGGCCGGTGCGGGGGCGTCGGCCTCGGGCGAGAGCGCGGCGCGGCGCGGCGGCGCGGCCTTGGCCCCGGCGCGGCGCAAGGACTCCTCGCGCACGCCCAGGCGCGCGGCCAGGCGTCGGACCCACTCGTCTTTGAGCACCTCGTCCGGGCAGCGCGCGATCGTGGCCAGGACTTCCTTGGCGACCTTGGACTTGGCCTCCGGTGTCAGTTCGCCGGCGCGCTTGATCAAGAGCTCGGTCTGGAACGCGACCGGGTCCACCGCCGCGGCCAGAGCCGCCTCGAACGCGGGCAGGCCCTTGGCGTGCAGGAACTCGTCGGGGTCCTTTCCCTCGGGCACGCTGCCCACGCGCACGCCCAGGCCGGCCGCCAGAGCGACCTCCGCGCCGCGCACGGCGGCGTTTTGGCCCGCGGAGTCGGCGTCGAAGACGAGAACCGCCTCCTCGGCGTGGCGCTTGACCAGAGCGGCCTGCTCCGGCGTCAGCGCGGTACCCAGCGCCGCGCACGCGGTCTTGAGGCCGTGCTGGTGCGCGGCGATGACGTCCATGTAGCCTTCCATCAGGTGGACGCGGCGGGCCTTGCGCGCGGCCCCGTCGCCCTCGAAAAGGCCGTAGAGCACTCGACCCTTGGAGAACACCGGGGACTCGGGGCTGTTCAGGTATTTCGGCTCGCCGTCGCCGAGCGTGCGCCCGCCGAAGCCGATCGTCGCGCCCTTGGCGTCTCGGATCGGAAACATCAGCCGGTCGAAGAAGTAATCGCGAAGCGCGCCGTCGGGCCGACGCGCGGCCAGGCCCGCCCGGATCAGGAGTTGCGCCTCAAAGCCCTTTTTCTGCGCGGCTTCGCACAATCGCCCCTGGCGCGGGGCGTATCCGAGAAAAAATCCCTCCACCGAGGCCTTGTTGAGGCGGCGCGCGGCGGCGTAGCGCCGCGCGGGCTCGGCCGCGGGGTCCTTGAGCAGGACCTCGTGGTAATGCGCGGCCGCGAACTCCATGGCCTCTTTCATGCGCAGGCGGTCCTTGTCCTGCGGCGACAGCTCCCGGGAGGCCTCGAGCTTGACGCCCGCGCGCTCGGCCAGGCGCTCGGCGGCCTCGGCAAAGCTCAGGCCCTCGGACTTCATCAGAAACGAGAACGCGTCGCCGCCCTCGCCGCAGCCGAAGCAGTGGAAAGTCTGCCGCTCGGGGCTGACGACGAACGAAGGAGTGCGCTCCTGGTGGAACGGGCAGCGGCCCTTCAAATTGCGCCCGGCGCGGGAGAGCTGAACGCGCTCGCCCACCAGTTCGGCGATGTCCAACCGGGCGCGGATGGCCTCGATGGTCTCCGGCGAGATCATCGCTCACGCTCCGCAACGGCGGTTCGAACGGCGTCGTTCAACATTCCTCCAAATCAAAAAAACGGCCGGCGCCGCGGCGCTGAAAGCGCGCGGCGGCGCCGGCCGCGGTCAGGGGACGCGGCGGCGCTTGGCGCGCCGCTGCTTGCGGCGGGCTTCGGCGGCCTTGAGCTTGCGCTTGACGGCCGGGGACGCGTAGCGCTCGCGGCGCTTGACTTCCTTCAGCACGCCGTTGCGCTCGCACTCGCGCTTGAAGCGGCGCAAAGCCTCCTCGAGGCCTTCGCCCTCCCTCAGTTTGATGAAAACCATTCAGTGATTCACCACCTTTCCGTCGTCGGAACTGGACTGCCCGTCAACCCGGCGGCCATTGCATCGCCCGCCCGGCCAAAAGATGATAGTGGAGATGATCCACCGACTGCCCCGCCCCGCGGCCATTGTTCGCCACCAGCCGAAACGAAGACAGCCCGGCCTCGGCGGCGAAGCGCCTCGCGGCCGCCTGCAGGCGTCCCAGCAAGACCGCATCCGCGTCCGAAGTGTCGAGCAAGGAGCCGAAATGCTTCTTCGGGATCACGAGCACGTGCGTCGGCGCCTGCGGCTGGATGTCTCGAAACACCAGCGCATGCTCGTCCTCTTGGACGATCTGGGCGGGAATCTCGCGTCGGATAATCCGGCAAAACAGACAATCGGCCATCAACTCTCCGATCGATTGTAGCCTTTTGCCCGGAAGGCGGCAAGGGCCCACGGCCCAGGGGCGAGTTGAGTCCTAGGACCCGGACGGCCCGGCCACCAGCGCGCCGCCCTCGCGCGCCGTCACGCGCACGGGGGTCAGTCCGCGGCCCAAACCGCGCGGCACGCGCACGGTCAAAAAATCCTCGCTGACGCCCTCGCGCCCGTCCAGGGCGGGCGCCAGCACGCGTGCGCGCCCGACGGCCCGGTCCGCGTGCGCGTCCCGGCGCGAGGCGTCCAGGCTGCGCCACTCCTCGGCGCGCGCGCGCGTGACGGCGGGCGCGGGCGCCTTCCAGGCCGCGGCCGCGGTGCCGGGCCGGGGCGAATATCGGAAAACATGCAGGCCGTCGAAGCCGAGTTCACGGGCGAACGACAGCGAGCGTTCGTGCTCGGCGTCCGTCTCGCCGGGAAATCCCGCGATCACGTCGGCGAACAACGAGCCCTCCGGGACCGCCGCGCGGTAGGCGTCGGCGCGGCGGCGGTAGAACTCGCAGCGATACCAGCGCCGCATGCGCCGCAAGGTCTCGTCGCAGCCCGACTGCAGGGGCAGGTGCAGGTGCGGGCACAGCCGCCCGCCCGAGGAGCGCATCAGCGCGAAAAGGCGATCGCTCGCGTCGGTGACCTCCAGCGACGACAAGCGCAGGCGAAACCCCTCGGCCGCGTCGAGCAGTCGGGCGATGAGGCCGGCCAAGTCCACGCGCTCGCCGTCGTCGCGGCGCAGGTAGCGGCCGAGCCTCACGCCGCAGAGCACGATCTCGGGCACGCCGGCCGCGGCCAGGGCCCGCACGCGCGCGATCAACTCGGCGACCGGGACCGAAGAGAGCTCCGGGCGTATCGCGGGAATCGTGCAGTAGGCGCAAGACATGTTGCAGCCGTCCTGGACCTTGAGAAAGGCGCGACTGCGGCCCGCGGGCGAAGCGGCGAGCATCCCCGCGGGCGCGGCCGAGCAGCCGAACATCGCGGGAATTCCAGCCTTGGCCGCGTGGCCGACGACCTCGGCGTGAGGCGCGGCCGCGAGCACCGCCCGCGGGTCGCGCTCGGCCAGGCAACCGGTGACCACGAGCCTGGCCGCGGGATTGCGCCGCGCGACGCGGCGAAGCAGCGCCAGCGCCTCGCGGTCGGCCTCCCCCGTGACCGTGCAAGTGTTGATCACGCACGCGTCGGCGCCGTCGAAATCCTCCGCCTCGCGCGCACCCGCCCCCGCCAGGGCCGCCTTCAGCGCGTCGCCCTCGGCCTGGTTGACCCGGCAGCCGAACGTCTTGACCCAAATCTTGATGCCGGAATTATACAGCTTCGCGCCTACGCCGAGACGATCTCTCCTGCCCAGAGCTTCCTGAGGAACGACTGCCAAGGAAGGATCGTGATCCCATCGATGATCCGGGGCTTCGCGTCGAGAGAAACGACGATGGAATACTTGGTCTTATATTCCTCGCGGAAGGCCTTGAGTCCCGTCAGATGATGCGCGGCCACCTGCTCGCTGCCTTTGACTTCGACGGCAACCTCGTGATCGCCCAGGATGAAATCGACCTCCAACTGCGAGGCCGTGCGCCAATAGGCGATGGGATAGTGAAGGCCCGAGTAGTGGCTGTGCGCCGTCAGCTCCTGATAAATGAAGTGCTCGAAGGCTTTCCCGAACGCCTCGCTGCGCGGCGCAACCTTCCCGCGCTTGAGCAGGAAGCTCGCCAAACCGACGTCGAAGTAATAGAAGCGCGGGGCCATGATCACGCGCCTTTTAGGGCGCTTTTGGAACGAAGGGACCATGCGGCCGATCAGAGTGTCTTCCAAGATCTGAAAATACTGCTTCACGGTCGGCGCGCTCACGCCGCATTCGGCGGCGATGTTCTGGTAGTTGACGATCTCGCCGTTGCTGAATGCCGCCGTCTCCAGAAAACGGCCGAACGCGGGAATATTCCGCGTCAGAGCCTCCGCGGCGATCTCCTCCTTCAGGTAGTCGCCGACATAGGCCTCCAGGAGCCCGCGAGGATGTTCTGCCCGGTAGTGGCGGGGGATGAGCCCGTTGTTGAGCGCGCGCAGCAAGTCGAACTCGGGAATCTCCGGATGGACCAGCGGGAAGAGCTCGTAGCGCAGCGCCCGTCCACCGAGGAGATTAGCCCCGCCGCGCTTGAGCTTGCGCGCGCTGGACCCGCAAAGGATGAACTGCACGCGGTGGTTGACGGCAAGCCACTGAACCTCGTCGAGCAGTCCGGGAATTTTTTGGACTTCGTCGATGACGACCGGGCGTGCGCCGGGAGGCCGCGCGAGCAGCTCCTCGCGCAGCAGCGCGGGACGCGTGCTCAACCGCCGGTATTCGTCGGAAAGAAGGAGATCGTAGCGCGGCGAGTCCGGAAAGAGGCTCTTGAGCAGCGTACTCTTGCCGGCCTGACGCGCGCCCCACAGGAAGCAGGACTCATGGCCCCTTCCAAGAAAAACTTGTTTTCGTTTATACATGATAATCTAAATAACTAATTTATCATAAAACAGCACGCAGGAGAACCGAGATCCAAAAGCTTCGCGATCGCGCGCTCGCCGCGCGCTCAACGGACGATCTTCTCCAATTCGTCGCGCAGGTTGCGCGGGCTGGGCCAGACCTCGCGCAGAAAATTCAAAAACAGGGCCGCGGGCGCCAGTGACAGCCAATACACCGGCCGCGCGCGCAGCAGCCCGCTCTGAGCTCCGAGCACAGCCGCCACGCCGCCGAGCATGGCGGCGGCCTCGCGCGGGACGACGCGCAAGACGAAAGCCGCCGTCAAGGCGTCGGCGCATCGAGGCGCGGCTGCGCGCAAGCGCGCCTTCCACAGGATGTCGGCGGCAAATCCCGCGGCCAAATTCCCGGCCAACGAAAGCGCCGTGAGCAGGCCGACCAGGCGCGAGTCGTCGCTCCAGGCCGCGCCGGGCGAGCGCAGCAGCGCCAGCACCGCGGCCGTCGCGGCCATGCCCGCGACCCCCGCTCCCAGCCCCGCGGCGGCCGGGACCAGAATCTTCGAGGCGGCGGCGAGCTTCGCCTCGAACGCGGGATCGTCGGACGGCGCCGTCACAAGCCGCCCAACTCGTATTGCACGATCGCCGTCGCCGCCGCGGCGGCGGTCTCCGCGCGCAGCACGCGCGGCCCCAAACCGAAGAGCTCCGCTCCCTCGGTTTCGGCGAGTTCCACCTCCTCCTCCGTGAAGCCGCCCTCCGGGCCGACGAACAGATGCACCTCCAGCGCCTGCGCGCCGCGCCCGGCGTCGGCCGCGCGCAGGACCGCGCGCAGGCTCTCGCCGGCCGTCGAGCCCGCCATTCCCTCCCACGCCAGAAGAATCAGCCCCCGGTCCTTGCAGGCGCGCATCGCGTCGCGAAAAGGCCGCGGCTCGTGGACGGGCGGCAGTTCGGCGCGCCCGCACTGCTTGGCCGCGGCCATCACCACGCGCGCCCAGCGGTCCTGCTTGGCGCGCGCGCGCTCGACTTCGTGCAGCAAGACGACGGTGCGCGGCGTCAGGATCGGCGTGAACGACGCCGCGCCGAGCTCCGTTCCCTTCTCCAGCGCGTAGTCCCAATGGCTGGATTTCAGCAAGCCCAGATGCAAGTGCACGCGCGCGGGCGCGCGCGCGTCGTCGGCCTTCAGCGTGGCCGAAATGCGCCCGGTCACGACGCCGTCGGAGCCGATGTCTTCGATGACGCCCTCGAAGCGCCCGCCCTTGCCGTCGAAGAGCTCGATGCTCTGTCCCCGGCAGAAGCGCAGGACCTTGACCACGTGAAACGCCTCGGGCCCGGTCAGGCGAAACGACTTCTTGTGAATGTCGGCGGCAGCGACGAAGAACTGGGGCATGGGCGCATCACCTCTCGGCCCCGATTCTACCAACAACGGGAGAGCCCGTTTCCCGCCTTTGGCCGCGCGGCGCCGTCAGTCGCGACGCAAGAGCGCGTAGCGAAACGCGGTCCGCGTCCGGAAGCCCAGCCGTTCGTAGAGCGCGAGCGCGCGCGCGTTTGCCGGCAGGACGTGAAGGAACGGCCGTTCCCCGCGCGCAACGATGCGCCGTCCGACTTCAGACATCAGCGCCGCCGCGTGCCCGCGTCCGAGATGCTCCGGATGCGAGCACACCGCGCTGATCTCCGTCCAGCCGGGAATCTTGAGCCTCTCGCCCGACATCGCCGCGAGCCGCCCGCCCTCGCGCACCCCCAAGTAGAGCCCGAGCTCGCGCGTACGCATCGAAAAGGGCCCGGGCTTGGCGAGCTCCGCCAGCGCCAACATATCCTGCGCGTCACCCGCGCCGAGCTCGACGAGTTCCCGCGCGCACTCCGGGAATTCCCCCTGCGCGCGTACCATTTGCAAGAGTTCGCCGCCGCGCACGAGCGTCCAGCCCGGCGCCGCCTTCGGCGCGCGCCTCATGAACACCCCCACCGTCTCGCCAGGCGCGGTCAGTTCCGCGAGCGCCGCCAGCCCCTCCTCGGCTTCGCCCGAGAAACCGGCCAGCACGCTCACCTCGGGATCGAAGCGGCGCGCCGTCCCCGCGCCCCGCGCGAAGCGTGCGTGGCGGCTGACGAGGGACTCCCAGATCGGGTTGTCGAGCGGGTGCATCGGCGCGGCCGGGCGCAATGGTAGGAAAACAAGCGCTGGTCGTCTATTGGCTTTGGCGACGGCGATCGGCCGCGGGTCGCTCGGAGTTGCTAGACTGCGGGCGTGAGCACGCTCTTCGTACCCCTCCATGTCCCGCGCCACGCATCCGCGCTGTTCTGGGCCGTCACGGCGGGGATGTTCGCCGCCGCGGCCGTCTTCGAGCGCCTGGGGAAGCCCCGCTCGACCACGGCCTGGATGGTCCTGGGCTACGTCGCCGGGATGTTGTATGCCCGAGCCGAGTGGGGCGGGCTGGTCGGAGCGGTCGTCGGAGCGCTCCTGGGGCTGGTCTGCTGAAGCCGCGTGCGGCCGCCGCTACTCCTTGCCGAAGATGCGCCCGAACACGCCCGAGTCGCCCTTGCCCTCGGCGTCGGGATGAAAGGTCTTGCGCAGTTCTTCCAGCAATTCGCGCTGGCGCGCGGTGAGCTCGCGCGGCACGTCCACGCGCACCGACACCAGCAAATCGCCGCGGCCGCGGCCGTGCAAGCGCGGCATGCCCCTTTCACGCACGCGCAAGATCGCCCCGGACTGCACGCCCGACGGAACCTTCACGCGCACCGGCTCGCCGTCGATGGTGGGAACTTCCACCGCGCCGCCCAGAGCCGCCGTGGCCAAGTCGACTCCGACGGCGGACTTTAAATCGTCCTCGTGGCGGTCGAAGCGCGGGTCGGCTTTGACGCGGACGTGCACGTAGAGGTCGCCGCGCGCGCCGCCGTGCGGCGCGGCCTCGCCCTCGCCAGAAATGCGCAAGGTCGCGCCGTCGTAGATGCCCGGCGGAATCTTGACCTTGAGGTCGGCTTCGCGGCGAACGCGGCCCTGACCATTGCAGTTGCGGCAGGGATCTTCCACGATCTGCCCTTCGCCGCGGCAGCGCGGGCAAGTCTGCGTCATTGAAAAAAATCCCTGCGAAAGCTGGATGCGCCCGGAACCGCGGCACTCCGCGCAGCGCTTGAGCCGCGAGCCCGGCTTGGCCCCCGAACCGCCGCAAGTCGCGCACGACTCCACGCGCGGGAACTTCAACGGCAACTGCAGTCCATGGAACGCGTCGTCCAGGGATATCTCCGTCTCGTATTTGAGGTCCGCGCCCGAAGAGCGCCGCCGGCTTCCGCCGCCGCGACCTCCGCCAAAAAGGTTTTCGAACAAGTCGCCGAAGGCCTCGTTGACGTCCACGCCCGCGCCGCCAAAGCCCTCGAAGCCCGGCGCCCCTCCCCCGCCGCCGAAGCCCCCGGCCGCGCCGGCGTTGACCCCCGCCTCTCCGAACTGATCGTAGAGACGGCGCTTTTTTTCGTCGGACAAGGCTTCGTAGGCCGCGCCGATTTTCTTGAACTTGGCCTCGGCTTGCTTGTCGCCCGGGTTGCGGTCCGGGTGATACTTCATGGCCAGCTTCCGGTAGGCGGCCTTGATCTCCGCGTCGGTGGCGTTGCGCGCCACCCCCAGAAGCCCGTAGTAGTCTTCAGCCATGTCTCACCCGGACCGCACCCGCGGCCTTACTTGGAATCCTTGTCGTCGACCACTTCCGCGTCGACCACGCCGTCGCCGCCCGCCGCACCCGCGCCGGAAGCGCCCGCGCCGGCACCGGCACCGGCGGCGGCCCCCGCCTTGGCCTGCTCGGACTTGTACATCTCCTCGGCGAGCTTGTGCGACGCCTTCAGCAGCGACTCCTTGGCCTTGTTGATGGCCGCCGCATCGTCTCCCTTCAGCGCTTCCTTGAGCTCGGACACGCACCGATCGATGTTCTGCCGGTCCTCGGCCGAAACCTTGTCGCCATGTTCCTTGAGCGCCTTCTCCGCGGAGAACAACAGCGCGTCGGCCTCGTTCTTGGCCGCGACCTTCTCCTTGAACTTCTTGTCCTCCTCGGCGAATTGCTCGGCCTGCTTGACGAACTTGTCGATCTCGGCCTTGTCGAGCTTGTTGGGCGCGGTGATCGTGATGTGCTGGGTCTTCTTGGTGCCCAAGTCCTCGGCCTTGACGTTGAGGATGCCGTTGGCGTCGATCGAGAAGGTCACCTTGATCTGAGGGGTTCCCCGCGAGGCCGGCGGGATGCCGTCCAGGTCGAACTTACCCAGGCTCACGTTGTCGGACGCCTTCGGCCGCTCGCCCTGAAGAACGTGCACGGTCACCGCCGGTTGGTTGTCGGAGGCCGTCGAGAACACTTGGGACTTCTCCACGGGAATGGTCGTGTTGCGCTCGATGACCGGCGTCATCACCGAGCCCAAAGTCTCGATGCCCAGCGTCAACGGCGTCACGTCGAGCAGCAAAACATCCTTGACGTCGCCGGTCAGCACCGCAGCCTGCACGGCCGCGCCCGAGGCCACGCACTCCATCGGGTCGACGCCGCGCTCCAGCTTCTTGCCCACGTAGTCCTCGACGAATTTCTGGACGATGGGCATGCGCGTGGGACCGCCGACCAAGATCACCTTGGTGATGTCGGAGGCCTTGAGCTTCGCGTCGCCCAGCGCCTGCTCCATGGAGGCCTTGCAGCGCTTGACGATCGGCTCGACGATGGACTCCAGCTTCGCGCGCGAGAGCTTCATGGCCAGATGCTTGGGCGCGTTGTCGACCGCGGTGAGGTAGGGCAGGTTCAAGTCGGTCTCGAAGGTCGTGGACAGCTCGATCTTGGCCTTCTCCACGGCCTCGCGCACGCGCTGGACGGCCATCGCGTCCTTCTTGATGTCGGCGCCGGTCTCCTTTTTGAACTCGCCCACCACGAAGTCGAGCAGGGCGTTGTCCATGTCCGTGCCGCCCAGCTGCGTGTCGCCGGAGGTGGAGACCACCTCGAAGACGCCGCCGCCGAAGTCCATCACGGTCACGTCGAGCGTGCCGCCGCCCAGGTCGAAGACCATGATCTTCTCGTCCTTGCCCTTCTTGTCGATGCCGTAGGCCAGGCACGCGGCCGTGGGCTCGTTGACGATGCGCACGACCTCAAGGCCGGCGATCGTGCCCGCGTCCTTGGTGGCCTGGCGCTGGTTGTCGTTGAAGTAGGCGGGCACGGTGATGACGGCCTTCTCCACCTTGTCGCCCAGGAACGCCTCCGCGTCGCGCTTGACCTTCTGAAGCAGGAACGCCGACAGTTGCTGCGGCGTGTACTCCTTGCCGTCGGGGCCCTTGAACTTGTGGTCGGTGCCCATCTTGCGCTTGAAGGCCATGAAGGTCCCGTCCGGGTTGGCCACGGCCTGGCGGCGCGCCGGCTCGCCGACCAGCAGTTGACCGTCCTTGGCGAAGGCCACGTAGGACGGGAACGCCTTGCCGCCCACCGAGGTGCCTTCGGCCGACGGGATGATGGTGGGCTTGCCGCCCTCCAGCACCGCCGCCGCCGTGTTCGAAGTTCCCAGGTCGATTCCGATGATCTTGCTCATGTGCTTTCCTCCAAAGTCAGTTCGATTTTTTTTGCAGGCGCACCCTCGCGGCGCGCAACACTCTGTCTTCGAGCAGGTAGCCGGCCTGCAGCACGTCGGCCACCGCCCCCTCCTCGAATCCCGGCCTGTCGACGAAGCCCAGCGCCTCGTGATAGTGCGGATCGAACGCCTTTCCCAACGGCTCCATCGCCGCGATCTTCTCCTCGCGGAACAGCTTGTCGAATTCGCGGAAAATCGCCTCGAGCCCGCGCGCCAACGGAGTGTCGGCGTGGCCGGACTTCACCTCGGCGTGCGCGTGGCCGAGCAGGTCGTAGAGAGGCAGGAGCTTGGCCAACACCTCGGCGCGCCCGGTCTTGAGCCACTCGGGCCTGTCGCGGTCCACGCGCTTGCGGTAGTTCTCGAACTCCGCCTTCAGCTTCAAGAGCTGGGCGTAGTAGTCCGGCGTCGGCTCCGCGGACGGCGCGGGCGCGGGGGCCGCGGAGCCTTCCGCGGCCGGGGCCGTTTTCGCCTCATCGCTCACGACGCATCCTCCTCGTCCCACTCGCTGAGGCGGCCCTCCACCAGCCGCCCCACGTAGTCGACCAGCCCCATCATGCGCGAATACTCCATGCGCTTGGAGCCCAAAATCCCCAGCACGCCGACCACGCGGCCGCCGTGGCGGTAGACGTGCGTGACCAAGCTCGCGCTCTTGAGCTCGGGCAGGCCGGCCTCCTCGCCGATGCGCACGCGCACGCGCGCGGGCTGGTCGTTACGGCCCGCGTCGTGGACCTCGCGCTCGAGAATCTCGGCCAAGCGCCCCTTCTGGCCGATCACGCGCATCAGCGACTGCACCTCCTTAAGATCCCCGAAACGCTCGGCCTGCGACAGGATGTTGTCGGCCCCGTCGATGTAGAGAGAGTCCGGAGCGGCGGAGCGCCCGAATTCCTCGACCATCTCCGCGGCCATGTCGGCCAGCGCGCGAAATTCCCGCTCCATCGCGCCCAAGTTCGCCGTCACCAAGGCCCGGGCCTTCTCGACCGGCACGCCGCGCAGGCGCTCGTTGAGAAACGCGTTGATCGCCCCGAGCTGTCGCGCCGTCGGCGCGAAGGCCAACTGCAGCGGCCAGTGCCGCACCAGCCCCTCCTCGGTGACCATCACGCCCAGCGCCTGGCGCCCGCCCAGGCTGATGATCTCCAGGCGCTTGAGAGTCTGGCGCTTGGCCTGCGGCGACAAGACCATGCCCGCGCCCTGCGACACACGCGACAGAAGCTTGGAAGTCTCCACGAGCAGCGTGTCCAGTTCTCCGATGCGGCGGCGATACTGCTCTTCAATGCTGTCTTTCTCCGCGGCGGCCAGGCGCTGGACGTCGGACAGGTAGTCGACGAAAAAGCGGTAGCCCTTGTCGCTGGGCTCGCGCCCGGACGAGGAGTGGGGCTGGACCAGGTAGCCCTCATCTTCCAAGTCCTGCAGGATGCTGCGGATGGTCGCGCTGGACAAATCCAAGCCCGCCTCCTCGGCGATGAGGCCAGACGACACCGGTTTGGAGGTCTTGATGTAATAATGGACGATCCACTGAAGAAGGTGGCGCTTGCGCTCCTGGACGACCTCGGGCTTGAGTTGTCTCATCTCGGCTCTGCTGATAATTGGCAGTCAAATTTACCGACTGCTAGATTCTAACCCATCCACCGCGAAATTGCAAGCCGTCGCGTTCAGACCCATTTCAGCGCGGCCTCGGCGGCATTTGGGCTCGCCGCGCCATACTGACGGCGCCGGAGCCCGGAGGAGCCATGAATGCCCAGCCTCGCCGCGGTCGCGCCGCCTCGTTCGAGGCGGCGCTGTGGATCGTGATGGTCGGCCTGGCCTTCCTGGCCAAGGACGACCCGCGGCTGATTTATCCGCAAGTGCTCTACTTCTTCTCGGCCTTGCTGGCCTCCACTCTGGCGGCCAGCCTGTCCGTGCGCCTGGCGCCCGATCGGACCTGGCTGCACGCGCTGGCCCTGCTTTCGGGGCTGGCCTCGATCGCCGGCGTGCAGGAATGGTCGGGAGGCACGGACTCGGCCCTGTGGGCGCTTTACCTGCTGCCTCTTTTTTCCGCCGCGATCCTGCTGGACGCCCGCGCGCTGGCGTGGACCACGCTCGGCGCCTGCGCGGCCGACTCGGCGCTCTACATTCCGCTGCTGACTCGCTGGAGCCCGTCGGCGAGCTTCGAGTTGGCGCTCAAGACGGCGGTGCTGGCCTGCGCCGCCGCGGGCCTGGGGTTGATGGCCCGCGCGGAACGCGAGGCCGAGGAGCGCGTGCGCGTCCAACGCCGCGAGATCGAGATGCTCGAGGAATCCTCCCGCGCGGCGACGGCGGCCTGGGAAAAAGAGCGCGGCATGCGCACGGTCTCGGCCGCGGCGGCGCGCGCCGCCCACGACTTAAGCACGCCGCTGATGGTCGTGCGCTCCTACGCCAAGCTGCACCTGGAGCGCGGCGTCGCCGATCCCGTCTTGGCCAAGGACTTGTCGCGCATCGAATCGGCGGCCGCCTTCTGCCAAGGCCTGTGCGCGGACTTGATGTCGCGCGCCAGCGAGGCGGCCGCGCCGAGGCGGCTGATCACCGTCGTCGAGGCGGCCGCGGCTCTGGCCGAGCCCGTGTTGCGCACGCGGCACGTGGAATTGGAGATCGCCGTCGTGCCGGGGCTGTCGATTTGCGCCGTGGCGCAGGACGTCGAGCGCGTGCTGCTCAACTTGCTGGGCAACGCGGCCAAGGCGATGCAAAACGGCGGCCGCGTGCGCGTGAGCGCGCGGCGCGAGGAGCGCGACGGCAAGTCCTGGGCGATCGTCTGCGTCGAAGACGACGGCCCGGGTTTGCCCGAGGCGGTGCTGGCGCGGCTGTTCCAGCCCTTCACGACCACCGGCGGCACCGGACTGGGGTTGCACCTGTCGCGCGAGGCCGCGCGGCGGTTGGGCGGGGATCTCTCCGCCGAAAACATCCCCGGCGGCGGAGCGCGCTTCACGCTGCGCCTGCCCGCCCAACCGGCGCCGTCCGACGCGAACGCCTACTCGAGAACGACCAGTTGACCGCCGACGTGCGCGGCGTGCATCGAACAGTAGATGCGGAATATGCCGGGCTTGTCGGCCACGAACTCGACGGTCTTGGTGTTGTCGCCTTCCTTGTTGTTGACCGGCACGTTCACGCCGTAGCCCTCGATGGCGTAGGCATGCACGCCCGACGGGGCCAAGTTCACGAGCGTGATCTTGACGCGGTCGCCTTTGCGCACGACGAGCGTGCCCGGCGTCCAGATCTTGGCGCCCTTGTATTCGATGTTGACGACCTTGAACTCGCGCACCGGGGCGGCGTCTTTCTTGTCCGCGGCGGCGAACGCCGCGGGGGCGGCGAGCGCGAGGGCGAATGCCAGCTTGATCATGCGTTTTCCTCCGCGCCGAGAACGACCGGCGCCGCGACATCATAGCGCATATTTTGGCTAAGATGCCCGGATGCACGACGCACTGAGGACGCTTTTTCGCGCGCGCTTCGGGCGCGACCCCGAGTCGGTCGAGCCGGTTCGCGCCGAGGGCTCCAACCGCCGCATCTACCGCCTGGCGGCGGACGGACGCACCGCGGTCGGCGTGCTCAACGACGATGTCCGGGAAAACCGCGCCTTCATCGACTTCTCGCGGCATTTCCTGAAGGAGGGCATCCCCGTCCCGGAGATTTTCGGCGAGGACGCCTCGGGAACGGCTTACCTGGAGGAAGACCTCGGCGACACCACGCTGTTCCAGTTCCTGAGCCGCCGCCGCCAGCCCCAGGGTTTTCCCGAGGATGTGGTCGCCGCCTATCGCGGCGTCGTGTCGTGGCTGCCGCGCATACAAATCGCGGCCGGGCGCGGGATCGACGAGCGCTGGTGCTACCCCCGGCGCAGCTTCGACAAGCAGTCGATGCTTTGGGACTTGAACTACTTCAAGTACTACTTCCTGACCCTGGGCCGCGTCGTCTTCCACGAGGAGCGTCTGGAACAGGACTTCTCGGCGTTCGCCGACTACCTGCTGGCGGCTCCGCGCGACTACTTCCTGTTCCGGGACTTCCAGTCGCGCAACGTGATGCTCAAGGACGGCCGTCCCTATTTCATCGACTACCAGGGCGGGCGCCGGGGCGCGCTTCAGTACGACTTGGCCTCTCTCCTTTATGACGCCAAGGCCGATGTGCCCTTCGAACTGCGCGACGAACTCCTGGAGCACTACCTGCGCGAGGCCGCGCGCTACGCGCCGGTGGATCCGGCGCAGTTCAAGAAGTATTTCCCCGGCTTCGCGCTGATCCGCATCATGCAGGCCATGGGCGCCTACGGACTGCGCGGCTTCCACGAAAAAAAGCCGCTGTTCCTCCAAAGCATCCCCTACGCGATCCGAAACATCGAGCGCATCCTGCTGACCTCGAACCTCCCCGTGGAGGTGCCTGAACTGCTCGCGGTGTTCAAGCGCCTGATCGGCGCGGCGGAGTTGCGTCGCTTCGGCTCGGCGAAACTCTCGCTGGAAGTCCAAATCCAGAGCTTCTCCTACAAAAACGGCATGCCCCGCGACGACCGCGGCCACGGCGGCGGCTACGTGTTCGATTGCCGCTGCCTGCCCAACCCCGGCCGACTGGCGCGCTTCAAGAACCTCACCGGACTGGACTCGGAGGTGATCGCCTACCTGTCCGCGCAAGACGACGTCGAGCGCTGGACTCGCTCGGCTTTCGCGCTGATCGACCAGGCCGCGGCCGAGTACGGCCGACGAAACTTCACGCACCTGCAGGTGGCCTTCGGCTGCACCGGCGGCCAACACCGCTCGGTGTTCTGCGCCGAGAGGCTGGCCAAGCATCTGCGCGACCAGGGCGTGCGCGCGGCCGTGGAGCACCGCGAGCGCGGCGCCTGGCCGGCCAAGTGAGCGTCCGTTGAAGGCCTTCGTGCCCGCCGCGGGCGTGGGTTCGCGCCTGCGGCCGCTGACCGACAAGACGCCCAAGGCGCTGATTCCCGTGGCCGGCGTCGCGGCGATCGAACGCGTGATCTCCCGCCTGCGCGCGGCCGGAGCCGACTCCTTCGTGGTCAACGCTCACCATCACGCCGCGAAAGTGGCCGAGTTCTGCGCCGAACTCTCGCGCCGGGTCGGCGCGCCGATCGCCGTCTCGCGCGAGGACGAACTCCTGCTCGACACCGGCGGAGGGCTCAAGAAGGCCGCGCCGCTGCTGCGCGGTTCGCAGGCCTTTTTCATGCACAACGCCGACATCCTCACCGATCTGGACCTGCGCGCGCTCTACGCCGCGCACGCGCGTTCGGGCGCGCTGGCCACGCTGGCCGTCGCCCGGGGCGCCGGCGCGCGCGCCTATCTGTTCGACGCGCACGGACGGCTGGTCGGCCACGACGACCGCGGCAACACGACCTGGGCGCGCGGCCCCGTGCCCGGCGCCCGGCGCCTGCACTTCGACGGCGTCCACGCGATCTCGCCCGAACTGCTCGACCGCATCACGGAAAGCGGGGTCTTTTCGATCACGAAGACCTACCTGCGCCTGGCCGCCGAGGGCGCCGACATCCGCGCCTGGTCAGCGGAGCCGCGCGCGTGGCACGACATCGGCACCCCGGAAAACCTCCGCGCCGCCGAACGCTGGGCCGCCTCCGCGGGGGGGTAAAAAATTCCGCCCCTCGACGGCGATTTCCTCGCCGCGGCCGCGCGGGCCGTGCTATAATAAAGCCACGGAGGCGGGAACGCCTCCCGCTACACAGACGGTACGTGAGCAAGACGCAAACAAAGAGGACTTACAAAGACATGGCTACGGGCAAAGTGAAGTGGTTCAACGACCAGAAGGGCTTCGGGTTCATCACGCCGGACGACGGCTCCAAGGACCTGTTCGTCCATCACACGTCGATCATGGGCGAGGGCTTCAAGACCCTGGCGGAGAACCAGGCCGTCGAGTTCGACGTTCAGCAGTCGGAGAAGGGCCCCCGGGCCTCGAACGTTCGCAAGCTTTAACAGCTCACGAACCTGAAAACTCCCCCGTCGCCGCCAACGCGGCGGCGGGGGTTTTTCATCCGCAGGCAATGACCGAGCCGACTTCCCCGCCGCCCGACGAACCCGAACCCGCGCCGCCGCCCAGACCGCGCGGGCGGCCCGCCTCGCACGCGCTGCCCATCCCCTGGGCACGCCTGCGCTCGGCCGCGTCGGGCCACCAACTCTACAAGCGCATGCTCGGCGAGGTCGACCCCAAGGCCAAGCCCGGCGACCTGGTCGCGGTCTACGACCGCGCCGACGCGCCCTACGGCGTGGCGCTCTACAATCCGCGCAGCCTCATCGCCCTGCGCCTGCTCACGCGCGGCGTGGGAGACTTCGACGCGGAGGCCTTCTTCGCCGAGCGCGTGGCGACGGCGGTGGACTTCCGGCGGCGCGTGCTCGGTCTTGACGCCTCCACCGACGCCTATCGTCTCGTGCACGACAACGGCGACGGCCTGCCGGGACTGGTCGTGGACCGCTACGGCGACTGCGTGGTTCTGGAGTTCTACTCGCTGGGCATGCACCGTCAGGCGGCGCGCCTGGAGCGCGCGCTCAAGACGCACTATCCGAACGCGCGATTTTTCCACCGCGCCAGCCCGCACACGCAGAGCATGGAGGGCTTCGAGCTCACGCCCGCGCGCGGCGGCGGCACGCGCGTGAAGGAAAACGGAGTGACTTTCATCGTCGAGCCCTCCTCGGGACACAAGACCGGCTTTTTCTGCGACCAGCGCGACAATCGCCGCGCCGTGAGCGACTTCGCCGCCGGCCGGAAAGTGCTCGACGTCTGCTCCTACACCGGCGGCTTCGCGCTCCACGCCAAGAAGGCCGGCGCCGAGGAGGTCACGGCCGTGGAGCTCGATCCCGAGGCCGTCGAATTGCTCAAGAAAAACGCCAACGCCAACCAACTGCGCGTCGACGCGGTCTGCGCCGACGCCTTCCCCTACATGCGCCAGGCCGCGCAAAACGGCCGGCGCTACGGCCTAGTCGTGCTCGACCCCTACAAGCTCATCGCCACCTCCGAGGGCTACCACATCGGCCGGCAGAAATACATCGACCTCAATCGCCTGGGGATGTCGCTCGTCGAGCCGGGGGGCATCCTGGTCACCTGCTCGTGCTCGGGGATGCTCTCGTGGACGGACTTCCTGCAGTTCGTGCGCACCGCCGCGGGCTCCTCGGGGCGGCGCGTGCAGATCTTCCGCAAAAGCGGCGCCGGCGCCGACCACCCCTTCGCCGCCGACCATCCCGAGGGCGAGTACCTGAAAGTCCTCTGGTGCCGCGTCCACTGAACGCTGGGTCTTCCGTCCCCGTCCGGCGGGGCCATAGGACTCTATCGCCGATCGCGCGCGCGCGGTAAGCTCAAGCCATGATGTCGCGCGCGCTTCGCGTTCTACTCTCGTTGCTTCTGGCCGCGCCCGCGGGCGCGGTCGTCGTCGAGCCGGCGCTTCCGGCGCTGCCCGCCAGCGCCGTCGCCTCGGCTTTCTCCGGCGGCGCGGCCGCCGCGCTGACGCGCGCGGCGGGCGGCCTGTCCCTGCGCAGCCCCGCGCTGGCGCTGTCTTCGCTCGACGCCTTGAGCGCTCGCGCGGCCTCGATCCAAAGCGCTCCGGCCGCGGCGGCCTACTCCGCCGCGCTCGCGGTTCTGGCCGCGCCGACCTCGGCGACTCCCGAACGCCTGCGCCAGGCCGGCGTTCCCGCGGCGGCGGCCAAGCGCCTGGCGGCCGTCTCCGGCAAGATCGACGCGCAGGCCGCACGCGACCCCGCCTTCGCCGCGCGCGCGGCCTCCTCGCGCGCCGCCGCCGCCCGCGCCGCCCAAAGCCTGCTGTCGCGCGCGCGTCCGCGGCTGTCCGAAAATCTCGCCGCGACTCTTCAACAATTTTTGGACTGGGGACAAGCCGAGTCCGGCGACCAACCCGAGTCCCCCGATTCACACGGCCCCGTCGTCTCCCCCTCCGCCGGCTCCGGCATCCTGAACCCCAAAACGCGCCCGACCGTGACTTTCGGCGCGGCCGTTTTGCCCGTGATCGCTCTGCCCACCGTCGGCGACGACATCTTCGCGCTTTGGCTTTCCGCGCACGCGCAGAGCTCCTCGGCGCTCATCGCGATGTACAACTTCGACGACATGGCCATGGCCCAGGCCATCGTCGCGGCCGCGAAGGCGGGCAAAAAACAAGTCATCGTCGGCGACTACAGCAACTGGTTTCCGCAGCGCATGCCGGAAAACATCGCCCGCTCCCAAAAGACCGGGGAACCCCTGCCCCAGCCCACGCCCGCGATGAACTACATCGTCGCCAATCTCGGGCCGAACCTGGAACTGCGCATCCTCAAGGGGCTGGGCCCCATCGGCATCAACCACGACAAGTTCACCGTCTTCACCGCCGCCGATGGGTCCCAACTCCTGCAGTCGGGCTCCTTCAACTATTCCCTGGCCTCGCAAAACAGCCACTGGGAAAACGTCGTCTTCACGAACGATCCCGACCGCATTTCTTTTTATTCGAAGTTCCACGCTTGGATCTACCGCCGCGCGCGTCCGTACTCGAGCTCGCTTCAGCCGCAAGATCCGGTGATGGACCCCTCCGACCCGATCCCCCAAGACCCCAGCCGCACGCTGAACTTCCACGGCGTGCCTTTTCCCAAAGCCATGGGCACTCCCGGCGGCACGGCCGAAAGCTGGCTGACCCGGGCCGTGCAGACCGTCAAGCGCACGCTCGACATCCTCATGTTCGCGCCCTACCCGACGCCGAGCCTCTCCGCCGCCATCCGGGCCCTGCTGGCCAAGAACATCCCCGTGCGCCTGATCGCCGACGTCGGGGAAGTCGCCGGCGCGGGCGCCGAACTGCTTCCCTTGATGAAGAACGGGCTTCAGCTCAAGACCATCGCCGGCCCCGACGTCGTGCTTCGCGGCGCGCCGTATACATACGCGTCCAAGATGCATGAGAAAGTGATGGTCTTCGACGGCGCGGCCCCCGACGCTCTGGCCAAGCTCGGCGACTCGCTCAACATCAGCGAAAACGCCTTCCTCCACAATTTCGAGAACGTCGAGCTGTGGCAAAGCTTCCACGCCGCCTACATGCAGGCGCACTTCGACTTGCTCTGGGGCCTGGCCTCCGCGCCGACCTCCGCCATTCTGGCCAAGATGCGCGCCGCGGCGGCTCGGCACGGCGGCGGCTCGGGCCCGGCGGCTCCCTCCGGCCCCAAGCGTAAACCGCGGCGGCCGGCTCCGGCCAAGCCTGCGCGCCCGAAAAAGAAGCCTCGCCGCTAAGCGTCAGGCCGCGCGCAGGTACTGCCTGGGCCAGGGAGCGCTCGCGCCCAGCGCCTTGGCCGCGCGCAGCGGCCAGTGCGGGTCGCGCAGCAGTTCGCGCGCCAGCAAGACGGCGTCGGCTTTCCCCTCGGCCACGATCGCCTCGGCCTGGGCTGGTTCGGTGATCAGGCCCACCGCGCCGACGGCGACGCCGACTTCGCGGCGCACCGCCTCGGCGAAGGGCACCTGATAGCCCGGCCCCAGCGGGATTTTCGCGTGCGGCGCCAAGCCCCCGCTGGAGCAGTCGATGAAATCCACCCCGCGCGCCTTGAGGCCGCGAGCCAGCTCCACGGTCTGCGGCAAATCCCAGCCGCCGTCGAGCCAATCCGTCGCCGAGACGCGCGCGAACAGCGGCAAACGCTGGGGCCAAACGCGGCGCACCGCCTCGGCGATGTCCAGCGCCAGCCGCGCGCGGCCCGCGAAGGCGCCGCCGTAAGCGTCCGAACGGCGGTTGCTCAGCGGCGACAGGAACTCGTGGACCAGATAGCCGTGCGCGAAATGCAGTTCGACGACCTCGAACCCGGCCGCCAGCGCGCGCGAGGCCGCCGCGGCGAACAGCCCGGGCAGCGCCGCGATTTCGGCGGCCGTCATCTCTCGCGGCATGGGCGAGGCCGGCGAAAACGCGATCGGCGAGGGCGCCAGAACGGTCCAGCCTCCGGCCTCGGGCGCGAGGGCTGCGCCGCCGTCCCACGGCACGGCCGTGGACGCCTTGCGCCCGGCATGGGCCAATTGAATCCCGGCCGCGGCTCCTTGAGAACGCACGAACCGCGCGATGCGCGCCCAGGCTTGCGCCTGCGCGTCGTTCCACAGCCCGCAATCCGCCGGCGAGATGCGCCCCTCGGGGCTGACCGCCGTGGCCTCGGCGATCACAAGGCCCGCGCCTCCCGCGGCGCGCGCTCCGAGGTGGGCCAAGTGCCAGTCTCCGGGAACGCCGTCGACGCACGAGTATTGGCACATCGGCGACACGAACACGCGGTTGCGCAGCGTCAACTCGCGCAAAGTCAGCGGGGAAAAGAGTCGGCTCATGCGGTCATCATATCAATTGCCCCCGAGGCGGATCAAAACTGGCAATCAACATGCCATATTGACAATTTTAAATTCGTGCGTTAAAATAATCTGGCAGTCGGGCACATTGACTGCCAATTATAAATCCGCGCCGGAAACGACGCGATCTTGGGAGGCAACACCATGAACGACAAATACGCGATGCTCATCCGAGACGGCGAAGAGGCCGCGCAGACCGACGTCCGCACGCTGGACCGCCTGATGGAGTCCGTGTTCGGACCGTCGCCGTTCTACGGCACCCGCCGCCAGAGCGCGGGCCTGGGCTGGACGCCGGCCGTCGACATCCGCGAGACCGACGCCGAACTCGTGCTCTACGCGGCTCTTCCCGGCCTGTCCAAGGAAGACGTGACGCTGGAAATCAAAGACCACGCGCTCGTGCTGTCGGGACGCATGAAACCGCTGGGCTCCGACGAGGACTCCTGGGTGCGCCGCGAGCTTGCGCGCGGAGAGTTCTACCGGGCGTTCGACCTGCCCGCCGATGTGAACGCCGCCAAGGCCGTGGCGTCCATGCGCGACGGCGTGCTTGAAATCCGCCTGCCGAAGGCCGAAGAGGCCCGCGCGCGCAAGATCGCCATCGGCTAGACCGAGAAACGCCGCGAAAACCGGGAAGCCCTCCGCGAGGAGGGCTTCCTTGCTTTTTGAAAATTTCTCTCGGCCCCCCTGACGAAATCCCAAAAAAACTGTTACCATTGCCGTATGCGCGCCCATGCATGGCTGGCGTTGGTTTTTTTCGCCGCGGCGGCGCGCGCGGCCGCGCCGGGCACCTACGACTTGTCCTATTTGTGGCATGTCGACCAGGCATCCGCCGCGGCCAGGCGCGACGCGGTGGGCAAGCTCCTCGGTCCCACGGCGCGACGGCACCTGCGCGTGGTTGCCGCCGACGGCGCCTATGGGGTGATTTACCTGCGCGGCCGCGACCGCAACGGCGCGATGCGAGCCGCCAAGCGGCAGTCACTCGTCCTGCGCCGCCACAAACTCGGCAAGGCCTGGATCGTGGCCTCGCGCGACTGGGTCATGATCGACGCGCCGCCCGCTCCCGTCGCGGTCGCGCGCGCCGCGACGAAGCACGCGCGCGCGCGCAAGACTCGCGCGCCGAGGGTCGTCGTACCTCTGGAAACCGCGCGCGCCTCCGAGAAGCGCCGGCTCGAAGGCCTGCTCGCCGCGCACGTCCTCGAACTGCGTCGCGAGGGACGCCTGGCGCGCGACGAGCGCACCGCCTGGTCGGTCTACGATTTCACCACCGGCGAGACCCTCGTCGAGATCAACGCCGACGACGAACTGCAGACCGCCAGCCTCGTCAAGCCGCTGATCGCGCTGGCCTTCATGAGCCGCGTCGCCGACGGCAAGCTCGTCTACGACGCCTCGGCTCGTTCGCACCTGGAGAAGATGATCCAGCGCTCCGACAACGCCGCTGCGGATTGGGCGATGCGCCGCGTCGGCGGACCCGCGGCCGTCCAGCGCCTGCTGCGCGAGCGCTACGGCGCCCTGCTGTCGGGCGTCCAGATCAAGGAGTACATTCCGGCCGACGGCCGCACCTACCGCAACAAGGCCTCGGCGCGCGACTATAGCCGCTTCCTGCTGGCGCTGTGGCGCGACCAGCTTCCCGGCTCGCAGGAAATCAAGCGCCTAATGGCCCTGCCCAAGCGCGACCGTCTCAAGACCGGCGCGCCTCTGCCCGACGACGTCCAGGTCTACAGCAAGACCGGCAGCACCAGCCGGCTGTGCGGCGACATCGGCGTACTGCGCGCCAAGGGCCCCGACGGTCGTGAATACGCTTACGCGATGGTCGGCATCATCGAGAAGCGCCGCCGCGCCCGGCACTACTTCCGCTGGCTGCGCGAGCGCGGCAACGTGATCCGCGAGATCTCGGGAATGGTCTACCGCGGCGTCGGCGCCCTGCACGGCTTCGCGCAAGCCGAGTAGCCCTCGACGCCGCGCGATGAAGCCCCAGACCACCCTCGAGCCGAGAAAAATCGCCGCGCGCCTGTCGCGCCTGGCGCGCGGCGCCGACGAAGAGAAGGCCACCGCCCGCCGTCCCGTGCACACGGTCTACGGCGGCGCGCACTTGTTCCGGCGCGACACGGCGCACCGTCTGGGCGAGCTGGCGCTGCGCGCGCTCTCGCGCCACGCGCCGGACGCGGAATCCCTGGCGACGGCGCTGGGGCTGGACGCGGCTCTGGCGCGGCCCGTCTACGAGCGCGTGGTCGAAAAGCTCAAGCGCGAGCCCGTGGAGGACTATCGAATCGACTTCGAAGACGGCTACGGCCCGCGTCCCGACGCGGAGGAAGACGCCCACGCCGCCGCCGCCGCCGAGGAACTGGCGCGAGGATTCGACGAGGGGCTTCTGCCGCCGTTCATCGGCCTGCGCATCAAGGCGCTCGACGGCGCGACCGCGCGGCGCGGCGCGCGCACGCTCGACGTGTTCCTGACCGCGCTCGTGCGCCGGACCAAGGGCCGATTGCCGCCGAATTTCCGCGTGACCCTTCCCAAGGTCTCGCGGCCCGAACAGTGCCGCGCGCTGGCGGGCCTGCTGTCCGACTTCGAGCGCGCCAAGCGGCTGTCGCCGGGGTCGATCCGCGCCGAGATCATGGTCGAATCCCCCGACGCGCTCGTGGGTCCGGACGGCGCCAGTCCCCTGCGCGCCCTCCATGCCGCGCTGGGCGCGCGCGCCGACGGCGTCCACTTCGGCGCCTACGACTACACCGCGGCCTGCGCGGTGGCCGCCTCGCACCAGAACCTGTCGCACCCGGCCTGCGTCTTCGCCCGCGCCGCGATGCAGGCCGCTCTCTACGGAACCGGCGCCGCTCTCAGCGACGGCGCGACGACGATTCTGCCCGCGGAACCCCACCGTGCCGAACCCGGGCGGCCGCTGACGCCGGAGCAGGAGCGCGAAAACGCCGCGGCCGTGCGCGGGGCCTGGCGCGCGCACTTCGACGACGCGAGTCGAACGCTCGCGGAGGGATTCGATCAGGGCTGGGACCTGCACCCCGCGCAACTCGTCTCGCGGCACGCGGCGGTCTACGCTTTTTTTCTCGCGGGACTTCCCTCCGCGACGCGGCGCCTGCGCGGATTCTTGGAGCGCTGCGCGCAAGCCACCCGCGCGGGCGGCGCCTTCGACGACGCGGCGACCGGCCGCGGCCTGCTCAACTTCTTTCGGCGCGGGCTCGACTGCGGCGCGCTCGGTGAAAGCGAACTCGCCGCCGCGGGCGTGACCGCCGCGGATCTGCGGTCGGATTCCTTCCACGATCTGGCGCGCCGGCGCGGCGCGCCCTAGACCCCGCGTCCCGGTCCGCGCTGGGTCCTCCGGCCGCGTGTTTCCGGGCCTTTCGCACCGGGCGCGATCACCGTCCGCGCGGTATGATACGGGCGATGATTCGCGCTTTCTCCCGCGGCCTTGCCGCCGCGCTCGCCGTTCTTATTGCCGCACCCGCCGGCGCGCAGGAAGTCGTCGCCCGCGCCGCCGCGCCCGAAGCGCCGATCGAAGTCCCCGTCGGCGCCGCCTTGCTGTCGGCAAGCCCGTCGCCGTCGGCCGCTGCTTCGCTTTCCGCCCTCTCGCTTGCGGCGCCGATCGCGGCCCCCGCGTTTTCCGCGGCCGCGCCCATCCCGGCAACGGCGCTTCCCGCCGCCCCGGCAGCAGCCGCGCCCGCGCCCGCCGCCGACGAACAGGCCGCATTGGCCCCCGCCTCGGCGGTCTCCCCGGCCGCTCGCCCCGAGCCCGCCGCGGCCCGAGTCCCCCGGGCGACGGCGGTCCTGAAATCCATCTTCGCCCGCGCTCGCCCGAGCGCCCCGTCGCTTGACGCCGTCTTCGACGGCCGCTCGAACGCCGGCGCCGCGACCGCCGGCGCGTCGGCGGTCGCGGCGGCTTCCTCCGTCGGCCGGCCCACCCCCTCCCGGCTTTCGCCTTCCCGCGCCCGCCGCGCCGTTCCCCTGGCCGTCGCCGCCGCCGCGGTCTTGCTGGCTCCTGTCCCCGCGCTGGCGGCGACCGCCGCGGCGGCCGCGTCCGCACCGTTCACGGCCCTCACCACGGCTTCGATGCTCTCGGCGCTGCACCCGACGGCCACCTTGCTCAGCGCCGCCGTCGGCGTCGTCTACGGCCTGGTCGCCGCGAGGCGCGCCGAGGGCGGGCCGCCGAGTTCCGGCCAGGTTTTTTCCTCGGCCCTGCGCTACGGCGTCATCGGAGGCGCGGGCACCTACGCGCTCATGGGCATGGCGCAGTCGGCACTGTCGGGCTTCTCGTTTGCCGGCGTCAACCCGGTGTCCACCGCGCTGGTCACGGCCGCGCTGGGCCACACCGCCTTCGAGGGCAAGTTCGGCTCCGCGACCACGACTTCCGCCGACCGCATCTTCAGCGCCTTCCCGGCCGTGGCGGCGGCCTTCGGCCTCAACGCCTACACGATCGCCCAATTCGTGGCCGTCTCCAGTTGGACGCACGCGCTGGCGGCCTCGGCGCTGTCGGTGACCGGCCTCATCGCCGCCTTCTACGCGACGCTGTTCACGCCCGGCCGTTCCGACCCCAACGGGCCCAACCAAATGGCGCGAGGCTTCGTTCTCCAGTCCTTGATGGGCGGCTTGGCGCTGGCGCTCTCCAATCCTTGGTTTTCCCTGCCCTTCGCGGCGCTGGCCGTTTGGGGCTTCTGGGACGTGCTGACCGTGGGCTTCGCTGAGTTTCGCTCCGCGCTCGTCTCCTTATGGGCGTCCCTGTTCGCGCCCAAGACTCCCCCCGCCCCGCCCGCGCCTGCAGCGCCCGCCGACGGCCCTCCCGCGCCGCCCAAGGCCTAGGTCTTCCGGTCCGAGCGCGGGGGGCCGTTCGAATCAGGCGCCGGAACGCGGCTGCGGCTATCCTAAAGTCATGAAGCGATCACTCCCGAAGTGCCTGAGCGCGGCGCTGGCCGCGACCCTCGTCGGCGTCGCCCCGGTTTTCTCGGCGGCCCAGGAAGTCGGCGCGATGGACGCGGGAGCCGCCTCGGCCTCGCACGCCGCGCCCATGATCATCGCTCCGGCCGTCTCTGCGATCTCGCCGACGCTCGCCCCCGCCGCCGCGAATTCCCTTCTGGCCGCGCCCGCCGTCGAGCCCGGCGCCGCGCCCCAGGCGGCCGCCACGCCGTCGCCTGCCGCCGCACCGGCGGCCGCCCCCGCGCCGTCTGAAGCCGCGCCCGCGACCGTCGCCGCGCCCGAGGCGTCCGCGCCCGAAGCCGCCGCCCCCTCCGCGAACGCGGTCCCGACGGAGGCTTCCGACGCGGCGCCCGCCCCGCGCTCGTCAGAACAAGGCGTTCTTCGCGCGGACCCCGCCGATCGCATCGCGCCGTCCATGGATTTCGCCGCGCGTTCGGGACGCGAAGGTTCGTTTTCATCCCTCGGTCGACTTTTCGACGGCTTGCGCTCCCGCGCGGAGGCCTCGACCGCTCCTCAAGCCGCGCCGTCGCCCGCGGCCGAAAGCGCCGAGCGCGTCGCCTCCGGCCTGAAGCCCGCCTCGGCGGCCGCTGCGGCGTCGACGGCCCCCGGAGTTCCCTCGGCGCGCATGCAGAAGGTCGCGCGGCTGGTGGGCATGGGCGTGTCGGCGACGATGGTCGCGCGTTGGGCTTGGCCGCATGTCTCCTCCCTGTTCGGCGGAGCGCAGGGCATCGCCGCCAAGCTCGCCGCGATGCACCCCGCGGCCCTGGCCTTCTCGGCCGCGACCGGCGCGGTGGGAGGCTTCGTCTCCGCGCGCCGCTCCGGCGCCGGGGCGGGTCGCGCCGTGGGCGCCGCGGTTTCCGGCGCCGCGGTTTCGGCCTCCACCGCTCATGTGGTCTTGGCCGCGGGCCAGATGGCCTTCAACGGATTTTCGATCGTCGGTCTGAACCCGCTGGCCACGGCGCTGGCCGCGGCGGTCCTCGGCAAGTCCGCCTACTCGGCGCTGAGCGCTCCGGGGCTGTCCCGCGCGGCCCGCGTGCGCCGCGCGCTGCCCGCCGCCGCGGCAGCCGCCCTGCTCGCGACGCAGGCCGTGATGACGATGTCGATCTACGCGGTCCCGCAAGCGGTCCTGGCCGGAGCCGTCGCGGCCGGCGCGCTGTCGGCGCTGATTCTGGCCGCGTCCAACCGCGGCGGCGCCCGCGCGGCCTCGCGCATGTCGGTGGGCCTGACCGTCCAGGCTTTGGCGCTGGGCGCGTCGATCTACTTCTGGGGCATGCCTCTGGCCTGGTGGGCGGTTGCGGCTGGCCTGGCCGGGCTTTTCATGAGCCTCTCCTCGTTTTTCGCCCGAACCAGCCCCATTCGCGCCGCCGCGGCGGCGCCGCGGTCCGCCTCGGTCCGCCCCGAGTCTTCCGTGGAAGCCGCCGCTTCGGGCGTGTCGGGCGGCGGACCCGAGGCCGACGCGGCCGCGGGCGAGCCGTCGGCTCCCGTCGGCGACGCCAAGCCTTAAAGCCTCCCTCGCATTCGCGGCGGGAAAAGTCTAAGCTGTCTTCATGAAGGCGCTTGCGCCCGCGTTCACCTTGCTGCTGGGCGTGCTGCTCTGCGCCGCTTCGCCGGCCGCGGCGCGCTCGAAGAAAGCGCACAAGAAAAAACCGTCTTCCCACGGACTGCGCGCCGAACTTTCCGCTCTCGGCAAGAAGCTCGCGCCCAAAAAACGGGAACCCGCACGCAAGAACTCGGGCCCGGGTTTGAATCTGCACGGCGACGATTTTCGCGCCGCCGCCGACGACGCAAGCCGGTCCTTGTCGCGCCTGGCGGACTCCACCGCCGGGGACCGACGCAAGCTCGGCTCCATGCTCGAAGGCCTGGGCGACTCGCTGCGCGCCGCCTGGAATCGGCTCTTGGGCCGATAGCCGCCGCGGCCGCTACTCCTTGAGCAGGGCGACGGTGTCGTCTTCGACGCGGTAGAGCATGGGCGCGACCAGCACTTTCGGATACAGCGCGCGCAGACGCCGGGCCTCGGCGCGGATGAAATCCCCCTCGGGGCCGATCTCGTGCTCGGACGCGAGGCGGTCGAAATGCTCCTCGGCCGCCGCGCGCGACCACCCCACCTCGACAAGCCCGTCCACGAACGCCGCGCGGCGGTTGATCAGGCCCGACATGCCGCAGTTCGTGTGGCCCATCAGCGCGATCGCGCGCACGCCGCCCACGGCGATCGCGTAGGAGACGCGAAACTCGGCCAGGCGCAGGTTCGCCCCTCCGGTGCGCAGGATGAAGGCGAAGTTGTCGGGGATGCGCAGGTGCTTGCGGCTGTCCATGCACATGCCGATGAGAAGCCTCGGCTTGTCGGCGCGGCGGTCGCGCGGCGCGCCGAGGTCATGGTAGCGCAACAGTTCGCCGACGGGCGTGTCTCTGTAGCGCTCGGGGATGTCGGCTTCGGAGCGCACTTCCTGGAAGTTATGCATGCGCCCATTGTAGGAATTGCGCGCGGATGTTTCAGGAACCCCCGACCCGGCCGCCGCGCATCTCGCCGCGCCACTTCCAAACCGTGAAGATCGCGGGGTAGATCAGAAGCTCGAGGATGAAGGAGGTCACGATGCCGCCGACCATGGGTGCCGCGATGCGCTTCATCACGTCGGCTCCGGCCGAGGCCGGGGACGCCCACATGATCGGCAACAGGCCCATGAACAGGCAGAGCACCGTCATCATCTTGGGCCGGATGCGCTTGACCGCGCCGTGCATCACCGCCTCCTCGAGGTCTTCGAGCGTGCGCATGCGCCCGGCGGCGGCGCGCTCGGCGTAGGCCATGTCCAAGTAGAGCAACATGATGACGCCCGTTTCCGCGTCGACGCCGGCCAGCGCGATGAGGCCGACCCAAACGGCCACCGACATGTTGTAGCCCAGAATCCACAGCAGCCACACGGCGCCCACCAGAGAGAACGGCACGGCCAAAAACACGATCCCGGTCTTGATCCACGAGCCGGTATTGACGAAAAGAAGCACGAAAATGACGAGCACGGTCAACGGGACGACGATTTGCAGGCGCTTTTTGGCGCGCTGCATGTACTCGAATTGTCCGCTCCATTCCAAGGCATAGCCCGGAGGCAGCGCCACCTCCCGCGCCACGCGCGCCCGCGCCTGCTCCACGAAGCCGCCGACGCCGCGGCCGGGATCCAAGTCCACGTAGACCCAGCCCGTCAGCATTCCCTCCTCGTCCTTGATCGACGGCGGTCCGGCGACGACGCGGATGTCCGCGAGCTGCACGATGGGCACCTGGGCGCCGGAAGGCGTGGGCACAAGCACGCGCTTAAGGCGCTGGACGTCGTCGCGCAGCCCGCGCGGGTAGCGCACGTTGACCGGATAACGCTCGCGGCCTTCGACGGTCGTCGTGACGTTCATGCCGCCGATGGCCGTCTCGACGACGTCCTCCACGTCGCCGACGGTCAGCCCGTAGCGCGCCGCCTCGCGGCGCCGGACGGTGAAATCCAGGTAATAACCGCCGGTCACACGCTCGGCGTAGACGCTGCGCGCGCCGGGGATTTTCGCCACGACGCCCTCGATCTCTTTTCCCAGGCGCTCGATGACGCTCAAATCCGGCCCGAAGACCTTGATGCCCACCGGCGTGCGGATGCCCGTGCTCAGCATGTCGATGCGGGTCTTGATGGGCATGGTCCAGGCGTTGGTCGTTCCCGGGAGCTGGAGCGCATGGTCCATCGCGGAGACGAGTTCATCCCAGGTGCGCGGCCGACGCGTGGTCCAATGAAGCCCCAGCAGGCGGCGCTCGCGCGCCACGGGCGGCCACTGATCTTGGGGCTTGAGCTTGACGATCGTCTCGACCATCTCCAGCGGCGCCGGATCGGTGGGCGTGCTCGCCCGGCCGATCTTGCCGAAGACGTGCTCGACTTCCGGGAAGCTCTTGAGGATTCGATCCTGCGCCTGCAGCCAGCGCTTGGCCGGCTCGATGGCGATGCCGGGCAAGGTGCTGGGCATGTAGAGGATGTCGCCCTCGTTGAGCGGGGGCATGAACTCCGAGCCCAGCCGGGAGTAGATCGGGATCGTCAACAAAACCAACGCCGCGCTGGCCGCGATCGCCCAGAAGCGGCGGTCCAGGACCCAACGCAAGACCGGTTCGTAGACCTTGAACAGCGCGCGGCTGACCGGATGCTCTTCCTCGCGAAAAATCCTCCCGGCCCAGAAGAAATTGACCAGCCGCGAGAGCGCCGGAGACTTCAAGCGCAGTTCGCGCGCCGGCCGCAGGAGGATCTGCATGAGCACCGGGACCAGGGTCACCGCGACGACGGCGGCAAACAGCATCGAGAAATTCTTCGTGAAGGCCAGGGGCTTGAACAATCGGCCTTCCTGGGCCTCCAGCGTGAACACCGGCATGAAGCTGACCGCGATGACGAGCAGGGAGAAAAACAGCGGTCTGCCCACCTCCTGCGTCGCGCGCAGGAGAACGCCGTCCACCGGCTCATTTTTGCCGCCCGCCTCCCACTCCTCCAGCCGCTTGTGCGCGTTTTCGACCATGATGACGGCGGCGTCGACCATGGCGCCTATGGCGATGGCGATGCCCCCAAGCGACATGATGTTGGCGCTCAAGCCCATGTAGTACATCGGGATGAACGCCAGCAGCGCCGCGATCGGCAAGGAAAGTATCGGCACCAGCGCGCTGCGAAAATGCCACAAAAAAACGACGATGACGAGGCTGACGATCAGCAGCTCCTCGGCGAGCTTGTGCTTGAGCGTGTCGATGGAGCGCTCGATGAGGTCGGTGCGGTCGTAAGTGGGGACCAGCTCCACGCCCGCCGGGAAACCCGCCTTCGTCTGGGCGATCTTCTTCTTGACGGCGTCCAGCACCTTCAGCGCGTTCTCGCCGTAGCGCACGACCACGATGCCGCCCGCCGTCTCCCCCTCGCCGTCGAGTTCGGCCGCGCCACGGCGCATGTCGGGCCCGAAATGTACGCGCGCGACATTCTTGATCAGCACCGGCACGCCGTGCGCGTCCAGACCCACGGGGACGTCCTCGACGTCGGCGAGGCTCTTGATGTAGCCGCGGCCGCGCACCATGTACTCGTGTTCGCTCATTTCCAGGACTCCGCCGCCCACGTCGTTGTTGGAGCGCCTCAGCGCCGCGACGACGGCGTGAAAGGGGATGTCGTAGGCCAGCAAGGCGTCAGGATTGACCTCCACTTGGTACTGCTTGACGAAGCCGCCGATCGAGGCCACCTCGGCCACGCCCGGGACCGATTCCAACCAATAGCGCAGGGACCAATCCTGGAACGAACGCAGGTCGGCAAGGCTGTGGCGGCCGGTCTTGTCGACCAGCGCGTACTCGAAGCCCCAGCCCACCCCGGTGGCGTCGGGCCCGAGCGCGGGATGAGTGCCCGCCGGCAGGCGGCCCTCGATGCCGGACAGATACTCGAGCGTGCGCGAGCGCGCCCAGTACATGTCCGCGCCGTCCTTGAAGACGATGTAGACGAACGACGACCCGAAGAAAGAGTAGCCGCGCACGGTCTGGACCTTGGGAGCGGCGATCATCGCGCTCACGATCGGATAGGTGACCTGGTCTTCCACGAGGCCCGGGGAGCGTCCCGGCCAATCCGTGAACACGATGACCTGCACGTCCGACAGATCGGGGATGGCGTCGAGCGGAATGTTCTTGAGCGCGAACATCCCCCAGGCGACGGCGAAGACAAGCCCCAGGAAAACGAAAAAGCGGTTCTTCGCGCACCAAGCGATGAGCCGTTCGATCACGGCTTGACTCCCGCGTCCCGATCCATGCCCATGCCGGCCAGGGCCGCCTTCAAGTTGGACTCCGAGTCGATGAGGAAGTTCCCGCTGGTCACGACCTCGTCGCCTTCCGACAGGCCCGAGGCGACCTCCACGCGATCGTCGGAGCTCTCGCCCAGGCGCACCGGCCGCGCCACGACGACGCCGCCGCCGCGCAGGATGAAGACGACCTGCCGCGTTCCCGTGTCGACCACCGCGTCGCGGGGGACGGTCAGGCGCCGGCCCAAATCGACGCGGATGTCGGCGTCGAGATACATGTCGGGGCGCAAAAGTCCCCGGGGATCGGTCACGCGTATGCGCGCGCGCGCCGTGCGCGTCTTGGGGTTCAAGACTGGGTCGATCGAGGCGATGACGCCGCGAAACGCCTCTCCGGGCAGCGACCGCGTCGTCGCCTCCACGGCCTGCCCAACCCGAACCAGCGGAAGGTCGGACTCGTAGATCTCGGCGTAGAGCCACAAGATCCCGCCCTTGCCGGAAGACAACAGCAGTCCCATGTCGGGTTTACCGATCACGCCCAAGGCGTCGATCTGCGCGTCGGTCAGCCCCTGCAGGCGCAGGCGCAGGCGGCTGGACGCAAGCAGCGACCGGGCGCGCGGGGAGGTTTGGGCCAAGCTGCTGCCTTCGGCCTGGCGCGCCGCGGCGAGGGCGGCGATGTACTCTTCTTGGGTGCGATAGAGTTCCGGATCGTAGGCGATGCGCCCGACGGCGCGGATGGAGCGGATCAGGTCGGCCGAGCGCGCCGGCTCGCCGGTCACGCCGATGAGCTGGAGGCGCCCCTCTCCCACGCGAAAGCTTCCGGGTTCCGCGTCGGCCGAGGTTTTTTCGTCGGCGTAGACGGGAACGAAGTCCATCCCCATCGAGTCCTTGGCCGGCACGGGCGAGGTCTGACCGGGGTCCATGGGGGAGCGATAGAACAATATCTTTCGCCCGGGCTTGCCGTCCGAAATCCGGCCGTCGGAGCGCCCGCAGGCGGCAAGAGCGGCGAGCGCGACGGCGACGACCAGGGTCATTTTCATTTTTTTTCTCCCGGAGGCGGCAAAGTCCCGCCGACGATTCTCTCGAGCTCTGCCAAGTCCTCGGCGTAGTCGACGAGGTGACGCTCGTGCTCCAACTCGAAGCGAAGAAGCTCGCGCTCCGCGTCCAGCAAGTCCAAGAAACCCGCGGCGTCGCTCTCGTAGGCGCTTTGCGTGGACTCCAAGGCCGCCTGCGCCTGAGGCAAGACGGTGTCGTCGTAAAGCTTGGACAGGCGCGCCTCCGTCTCGAGCTTGACGACGAGGTCCTCCACTTGAAAGCGCGTCCGGTTGCTCAAATCCTCGACGCTCATGCGCGAGGCGTCCCGCCGCGAGTCCGCCTCGCGCACCGCAGCCCCGTTCTTTCCCAGCCAGAGCGGCAGGCTCAAGCCGAGTTGCCCGGCGCCGGCGGCGCGCCCCGTGTAGGACATCCCGGGCCCCATGTACTGATAGCCGATCGTGAAATCGGGAAAATACTTGCGCAGCGCGAGGCTTCGCTCCACGCCGCGCCGTCCTTCAAGAGCTCTCAGCGCGAGCAGTTCCGGACGCGACGCCAGCGCCGCCGCGCTCAAGGACCCGACATCCCAGCCCGACGCCGGCACGGGCGGGCCGAGCGGCTCGCCCAGCGGCGATCGCGGCGGGCGGTCGAGAAGGGCGTTGAGCCGGGCGCGCGCGCTGGCGATCCGCTGCTCGCTCGTCACCAAGTCGGTGGCCAGACCGGCCAATTCGACCTGCGCGCGAAAGACCCTGGCCTGGGGCTCGCGGCCGACGGCATACTTCTTTTCGGCCACGCGCGCGGCGCGCTCCAGCACGCTCGTCTGCTCCTTCAATATCGCCCGAGTCCGCAGGAGAAAATAGAGCTCGTAGTAGGCGTCGACCGTCTCGGCCAGGACCGACAGCGTCTTGGCGCGATAGGCCTGCCTCGCCATCTCCGCGTCCAGGCCCGCGGCCCTCCCTCGCAGCGACAGCACTCCGGGAAACGGAACGCTCTGGGAAACGCCGATCTGCCCGTTGGAGGGCCAACTCTGAAACGGGGCGATCATCCCCATCAATGAGACCGTGGGGTCCTCCAGCGCCGAGGCCTGCTGCGGCGCCTGCTCGGCCGCCTCCCATTCGCCGCGCGCCGCCTTCAATTCCGGATTGTCGCGGCGCGCCGCCTCCAGCGCCTGCGACAGCGCCAGCGTCGCGGAGGATGCCGCCGGGGCGGTCTGCGCGCGCCCGATGGAACCAACGAGAATCGCCGCGAGCGCCAGCATGTCGATTTTCATGGTTCGTTCGCCGCCGTTGCCATGTTGTAGGCGAAGACGAGTTCGCCGCCCAGCCTCGCCGCCGAGACGAGCACGGCCGAGGCGGCGATCCACGCCGTCAAGAAAAGCCGCGGCGCCCACGACGGCCGGAAGAACCGCCACGCCGACAGCAGCGTGAACATCGCCGCGGTCCACAGGCCGAGCGTGCGGTGATCGGCCAGCGTCTCCCAGGCGGGCGGCGCGTGCGGCGCGGTGCGGGCCGCGAGCAGCCCCAGGCCCGCCGCCGCCCAGGCCGACGCCGTCCCCAGCCACAACAGCCAGGAAGCGGCGTCGGCCGTCCACGGCGGCCTCTTGCTCCGGGCGTCGACGGCGCACAACCCCAGGCCCGTGATCAGCAGGGCCAGCGGGAAATGAACGGCCGCCGGATGCAAGAGGTAGGGCTTCATGGCTATTGGGTCACGCTCTCAACGGCGATGGCGGGAAGGCCGCCGCGCTCATACATGTCGCCGTGGATGGTCACGGTCTCGGCGACGAGTTCCCGGGCGCGGAGGTAGGGCTTGCGCGCCTTCGCCGAGGAATGGTCCTCGATGAGCAGATAGGTCTTTCCGTCGGCGGCAAGCAAGCCGAGAGGGGCGCCGTTCTTGATGCACATGCGCGCGCACTCGGCGTGCTTCTTTCCGCGGCCTTGGTGCGGCATGTAGCAGGCCAGGTCCACGAGCTCCCCTTTGACCGTCATCTCCATGCCTCCGGCGCCGTGTTCGGCGTCGGTTCCTTCATGCGACCATGCGGCGGAAGTCATGATTCCGGCGACGGCAACGGCGAGGACGGCGGCGATGAGTTTCATGTTGTCTCCAGGATGCGGCGTCTTTAATGAAGCTGCTCCTCCACGGCGGCGCACGAAAGCGCGCCTAGGCGGGTCGGCGACGGCGAGGGCTCGGCAGCAGGCCGAGTCTCAGGCCGCCCGGGAGGGCGGCGGGCGGGGAGAGCGCGGATCGCGCGCGGGACGAGGCAGACCGGCGCCCGGCGGCGCGCGGGAGGACTGAAGCGAAGCGACGGCGGCGGGCGCGGGGACGGCGAGCGGCCGCGCGAAGACGACGGCGACGAGCGCGCCGCGGAAAGCCGGGCGAGCCGGCAGAGAGGGCGGCAGCGCCTGCGCGTCGGCGACGCCGCGCGCGCAGCACGGAGCGCGGCGGGAAGACGGGTGGCAGCGGCGCGAGGCTGCGACGCCGCCTCCGCAGCAAGGCGCGACGGCGCTTGGCGCGGCGAAGGACTCCGCGCACGCGAAGCGACACAAGCCCGCCGCGCCGAAAACGACCGCAAAAAACCCGCCCAACGCGCGCCGCGACGTCATGCGGGGATTATAGGCCGAGCGCCGAAATTTGTCAATGACCGTTTCAAAACCAATAAACGGTAACCGACACGATCGGTATGGTACGATACATTGGGATCGTCGCCGACCTCATTTCGAGGAGACCGCATGAAGCTGGGAATCATCATATCGCCGAATGACGCGGAGAAATTTCTCAAATCCGGCGGGAATATCTACGCCTGCGGCACCTGCATCAAGGCGCGGGAGCAGGAAGCTTCGCAGATGTGTCCGATCTCGACGATGAAGGACATGTACGACATCGTGCGGGAGAGCGATAAGGTCGTCACCTTCTGAGGCCTTTGGACCCGATGCCGCGCCTTCTCCCTCATCTGTTCGCCTTCGTCCTTCTGACGGGATGCGCGCCTTGGCGCAAGCAAGGCGTGACGGTGCTCCCGCCGGCCAAGGTACGCGTGGCGATTCTGCCGTTGGAC
>JAJZQS010000103.1 GCA_021806745.1 bacterium | reverse complement strand
AGGGCATAATAACGAAGATGCACGTCCAGATTTTGCGCGACGATTACTACGGCAACCCGCTGTCGGCCTACGCGCTGGCCGCCGCGTGCTTTTTGGCCGTGCTCGTGGGCTTCGCGCTGCTGCGCCGCCTCGCGGCCAAGCGCCGGCTGGGTCTGGTCGAGGAACTGCTCGGGCAGGTGAAGATATTCGAGGCGGCCGTGGTGGCGCTCTATGCCGCCTCGCGCACGCTGGACTTGCCCGCGCGCCCGGCCCAGGTCCTGCACGCCGTCGTGATCCTGACCGTGGCCTGGCGCGCGGTGGGCCTGCTGTCGACGCTGTCGACCTCGGCCATCCGGCGCACGCTGTTGGCTCGCGGCGCCGACGCCGCCGACCGTGACGCCGCGCAGGCCGCCGCCGTGGGCGCACGCGCGCTGATCTGGACCGGAGCCGCGCTGTTCGTGCTCAGCAACCTGGGCTTCAACGTGAGCTCCGTGCTGGCGGGCCTTGGCATCGGCGGAGTGGCCGTGGCGCTGGCCGCGCAGGCGGTGCTGGGGGATTTGTTCGCCGCGGTGGCCATCTACCTGGACAAGCCCTTCGTGGCCGGGGATTCCATCCAGGTCGGCGACATGAGCGGCACCGTCGAGCACATCGGCGTCAAGACCACCCGCGTGCGCTCCGACAACGGCGAACTTCTGATCTACCCGAACTCGAGCCTGACCACCGTGCGCATCCAGAACTTCCGCGCGCTCAAGGAGCGGCGCGTGGTCGTCGGCTTCTCGGTGCCGCTGGACACTCCCGCGGCCGTCTTGCGCCGCATTCCGGAACAGGCGCGCGCCATCGTCGGCGCGCAGGCCGATGTGCGCTTCGAGCGCGCCCACCTGTCCGAGATTCAGAGCGGCGGCCTGCGCTTCGAGCTCGTGTTTTTCGTGACCGACCCGCGCTACTCGGCGTTCGTCGAGCGCCGCCAGGCCGTTTTGCTCGCCCTGCTCGACGCCCTGCAGGCCGACGGCATCTCCTTCGCCACGCCCAAGACCATCGTGTCCTTGGAGCGAGCCGACGCTGCATCGTGAGCGGACTTCCGCGGTTCTACGCCGACCCCGCGCTCTACGACGCGCTGCACGCCGACGGCACCGCCGACGAGGTCTGGCTTCTGGACCTGCTCGCGCGCCGGCACGCGCCGAACGCGCCCAAGACGGCCCTTGAGCCCGCGTGCGGGACCGGACGCTATCTGGCCGGGCTCTTGCGCCGCGGCTGGACCGCGCACGGCTACGACCTCTCCGCGGCGATGGTCGACTTCGCGCGCCGGCGCCTGGCGCGCTTCGGCGCGCGCGTCCGCGTGGAGCGCGGCGCCATGGAGACCTTTCGCCCCCGCGAGCGCTTCGGCTTGATCTTCAACCTGCTGTCGACTTTCCGCCATCTGACGAGCGACCGCGCCGCGCTCGCCCACCTGCGGCTCATGCGCCGGGCGCTCGCCCCGGGCGGCGTCTTCATCCTGGGCCTGGACCTGGCGCTCTACGGAGCGGACGAGCCCGATGAGGAGACTTGGACCGCGCGCCGCGGCGGGCGCACGCTCACGCACGTGATGATGACCTTGCCGCCGGACGCGCGCAGGCGTCGCGAGCGCGTGATCAACTTCGTGCACGAAAGAGGCCGACGCGTGCTGGAATCGGCCTACGACCTGCGCGCCTACGACGCCGCGCAGATCTCGGCGCTGACGCGCCGCGCGGGCCTGCGCCTTGAGGCGTGCTACGGCTACGACGGCCGTCCGGCGCGGCTGGGAGGGCCCGAGCGCGCGCTGTGGCTGGTCTTGGCCGAGGCTACCGGCGGGCCGCGTCGGCGCGGCGCTTGAGCTCGGCGCGCACGCGGCGCGAAAAATCCCGGTAGGCGGCGCGCCCGCGCGCGGTGCGCAGAAAGTCCAAGTCGCGCGCGATCGCCCGCGCGATCTTTTGCGCGCGCGGACCGGACTTGGAGGACGCCTCGTCCAAGTCGTCTTCCAACTGGTCGACGATGTCGGACATCGACTGCTCGCCCAAAAAAGGGCCCGGCGCCGCGGCCTGAAGCAGGTCGGTGAATGCCGCGGGGCCTTTTTTGAGCGCTTCCTCCAGTTGGCGCGCGAAGGTGTCTGGCGGCGCGCGCAGGCCGAGCTCGCGCATCAGCTCAAGGTCGAGAAGGTGCGCCTCGATCTCAAGCTCCAGCGCCGACGAGGGCAGCCCGCGCGCGTGCTGGGCCGCGTGCGTGAGCTCGTGGGCGAGCGTGCCGGCCAAGTCCGCCTCGCGCCCCGGCTCGAACAGCCGTCGGTCCAGGCGCAGGCGGCCGTCAAGATAATCCCACTCGCCGTAATTGCGCCCGAGGTCGCGCGCCTCCACGGGGATGGGAGTCCCCTTCAAAGCCTCGGCCGCCCCGTCGAAGGCGCGCGCGCCGGCGTCGGTCGACAGCGCCAGCGCGACCGCGCGCTCAAGGGCGGGCGCCAGTCGGCGGTCCTTGAGCTTGAGCCAGGGCGGCGTCGCGGACGCGGCGGATTCGTCCGAGGGCGCGCCCGCCGACTCGAGACCGAGTCCGGACTGAGCGGGAGGCTCGTCGAGCGAGAAGCCGCTCCAAAAACGGTTGAGCGGCGAGGCGCCGACGGACCCGGGCGCGGCGGCCGCGGCGGCGGCGGCCGCCGCGGGCTCAAGCGCCGGCGCGGCGAGAGTCGGCGGCGAAGACGGCGTCAGCGCGAGCGTCGGCGCCGACGCGAGGGGCTCGGCGTGGATCGCGACGGGCGCGCGCTCGGCCGCGTCGGCGAGGTCTTGCGCGCAGGCGGTGCGGGGCGCGAGCAGGAAAACGAGCGCGGCGATCGTCATGGCGCGGGCGCGGCGAGGCGGCGCAAGTCCACGGCGAACGGAACGCCGTTGACCACCGCGTTGATCGACAAGCCCCCGGCCTCGCCGTAGACCTCGGTGGTCTCGCCCACGGCCGCGCGCCAGGCCTTGAACGAGTCGCCGGGCCAGGCCAGAACCTCCACGCGCTCGGGGCGGTCGAAGCCGGAATCAAGTTCGGAGCGCAGGCGCTGCGCGTCGCGCTCGGTCTCCTTGAGAACGATCACCCGCGCGCGCGGCGCGCGGCGCGTGATCTTGGTCAGTTTGTGGACGGTCGTCGTGCTGCACTCCACCCAGAGCTTCACGCCGCCCTCGGCGTCCAGTCCCAACGCGTCGGGCAGGAACTCGAAGTCGGCCAGCGCCGGGATTTTGGCGCCGGCGTCGAAGATGGGTTCGTCGTCCCAGAACAAGAGCGCCGCGGCCAGTTTGTTGGCCAGGCGCGCGTCGAGTTCGTTGGGGCCGCTGACCAGCAGCAGGCGCCGCTCGCCGCCGTTGACGCGCAAGTCGGCGCGGATCTTCATGCCCCGCTCAAGAGAACAACTCGTGGAACAGGCCCTTGGCGCCCAGCAAACCGATCAGCCCTCCCGCCGCGGCGCCGATGGCCGCGCCGATGGGGCCGCCGACGAGAAACCCGATCAGCGCGCCAAGCCCCAGGCCCGCGCCCGCGGCCAGCAGGGCCGGCGTCGTCGAAGACGGCGGACGGGCGCGGCCCAGGCCCTCGACGCCGTTCATGAACGCCTCGTCGGCCGCGCCGGGGGGCGGCGGCTCGGCCGCGACGGCCGTCGCGCCGGGCGCGGGGGCGGCGAGCGTCAGGCCGCCGGCGGCGGCGCCCGCGACGCCGCCGGCGGGCGCCGGAGTCGGAACGGACTTGGAGGCGGTCGCGCCGTCGATGACGGCTCCACCCGCCTCTCCCGCGGCGGCCGCGCCGCGCAGTTGATCCAGCGCGCCGCCGGCGGCGGGCGCAGGCGCGGCCGCAGGGCCGCCCGCGGCGGCCGGGGGCAGTCTCACGGGAGCCTTGACGGGCGGCGCGAGTTTGGCTTTGGGCGCGGGGAGGGCGACGGGCTTTTTTTCGGCCGGAGGCGGGGTGGGGGCGGTCTCGGAGGCGGCGGCGAGGTCGCGCGCGAGTTGAGCCGCGGCGGCCGCTCCGCCGGAGCGTCCTTGCGCGGCCAGCGGCGTGGCGGCGTAGGCGGCCAGATCCTTCTTGTAGGCGCCCATCACGCCCTGGACGATGCGCTTGTCGATGGAGAAAAATCCGGTGTCGATCTTGCCGCCGTCGGCGGCCAGGTCCGCGTTGAGTTTCTTTAGATAGTAGATGAGCTTGTCGCGGTTCTCGGGGGTCATCGACAGCATGCGCTGGGCGGTGTAGGCGCGCATGGACGGCGACATCATCTCGCTCCAGTTCGCGTAGCGCCGCGACAAGTCGATGTCGGGCAGCGCGCGTCCGGCGTCGGCGAAGGCGGCCAGCGCGCCGCGCCATTTGGTCAGCATCAGCGCGCGCAGGGCGGGATTGTTCAGCGCGGCGCGTGCGTCGGCATCGAAGGCGGCCTGCTCGCCGGGCTTGGTCAGCACCGCGGCCAGGATCGCGCGCTCGTCGTAGTCATCGGCGTTAACGACGAGGCTGCGGTCGAAGTCGGCCACCAGCGCGCGGTCGTCGGCGCGCGCGGGGGCTGCGGCCAGCAGGGCCAAGACGGCGGCGGCGCGTAAGCGCGGGGTCATCGGGCGCAGTATAGCGGGAGGGCGCGCGTGCGCGCCGGGACGGAAGTCCCAGAGAGGCGGCGGCGAAAGGCCCGGGGTGCCGGGCTTCAATTGTTTCGTTTTTCGGCGGGCGGCGCGGGGGGAATTGATATGATCGCGGCGATGAAACTCAGGCACGCCGCGGCGCTGGCCGTCGTCGCGCTGGCCCTGTACGCGTGCGCCGCGCCGCGAGCGCGTCGCGTCCCGCCGCCGCCGCCGTCGCCGCTGGACAAAGCCATCCTCCGCACCGCGCGGCGCTACCTGCCCGAAGAGTCCTCGGGGCTGCCCGCGCCGGTGGACTGCTCGGACTTCGTGCGCCGGGTTTTTCGCGCGCACGGCGTGCGCCTGCCGCGCACCGCCGCCGCGATGTCGAGGCTGGGGCGTCCGGTGGCCTCGTCGCGCGACCTGCGCATGGCCGACCTGCTGTTTTTTTCCGGCCGCTCCGGCGGTCGGCGCGTGGGCCATGTCGCGATCTACGTGGGCAACGGGATCTTCATCCACCAGGCCAACCCCGGCGAAGGGGTGCGCATGGAAAGCCTGTACAACGACTACTACCGCCGCCGCTACCTGAAGGCGCGGCGCGTCGTGGACTAGGAGGACTCATGTCTCGAAATTCGGACGGCTATAAGAAAACCACGCGCATCGTGCACGGCGCCGCACGCACCGGGCGCTGGGACTATTCGCACCACGTCGTGCCTCCGCTGACGGCCTCGGCCACCTTCCGCCTGGAGTCGGTCAAGCGCGGCGCGCGCGGGTTCACCGAGTTCGGTTCGTTTTCCGGAGCGGACTCGGCCGAACCGGTCTACATCTACGACCGTCTCGACGAGCCCACGCGCGGCCTGCTGGAAAGCCAACTGGCTTCCATGGAAGGCGCGGACTTCGCGCTGGCCTTCGCCTCCGGGATGGCCGCGGTGTCGGCGGCCATGGGTTCGCTCTTGGAGAGCGGCGACGAGGTGATCGCGCACACGCTGCTCTACGGCTGCACGCATTCGCTGCTGACGAACTGGTATCCGAAGCTCGGCATCAAGGTCCGGCGGGCCGACTTCACCGACCCCGCCGCGGTGGCCAAGCTCGTGGGCCCGCGCACGCGCGCGCTGTATTTCGAATCGCCGGTCAACCCCACGCTGGAGCTCGTCGACCTGCGCTCGATTTCCGAGATCGCGCGCAAGGCCTCGGCCGGCCGCCGCCGCAAGGTCTACACGATCATCGACAACACCTTCGCCACGCCGTTTTGCCAGCGGCCCATCGAGTTCGGCATCGACATGGTCGTGCACGCGCTGACCAAGAACATCGGGGGCTTCGGCACCGACGTGGGCGGCGCGGTGTGCGGGCCCAAGGAGTTGTTCCCGGCGGTGATGGGCTATCGCAAGGACTTCGGCGGGGTGCTCTCGCCCAAGGCCGCGTGGAGCATACTCGTCTACGGCGTGCCGACCATCCCGCTGCGCGTCAAGCGCCAGCAATACACCGCGCTGCAAGTCGCCCGTTTCCTGTCCCAGCATCCGCTCGTGGCCGAGACGCGCTATCCGGGGCTGGAGTCGTTCAAGCAGCGCGACCTCGCCTTGAGACAGATGCGCGACTTCGACGGGGGCTTCGCGCCCGGAAACATGATCTATTTCAGGCTCGACGAAAAGAAGGCCTCCGGCGTCGAGTTCGTCGACCACGTGGCCAAAAACGCCTACTGCGTGACGCTCGCGGTCAGCCTCGGCCACACCAAGACTCTCATCGAGATGCCCTCGGCGATGACGCACTCGGCCTACGCGGGCGAGGGGCCCATGCGCGAGCACGGCGGCATCCGCCTGTCGATCGGGCTGGAGAGCCCGGTGGACATCATCAAGGACTTGGAGCGTTCGTTGGCGGCCGTCGCCGGGCGGCGGCGGCGGGCGTGAGCGCCGACCCCAAGGCCGCGTTCTCGCGCTTGCGCGCGGCGATGGGGACGCGGCTGCACTTCGGCGCGCACGCGCGTCCTCCGGAGCCCGACGCGGCGCGCGAGGAGGCGCTGCGCGCGTGGGACGACCCCTCGCCGGACCGCGGAGGCGCGGCCGCGCGCGCGGCCGCGCGCGAGCGCGCCGCGGGGCTTTTGCGCTGGCCGGATCCCGCGCTGATCGCCGCGGCCTCCACCGCCCACGAACTGCTGGCGCGCCTTCTGAGCTGTCTGCCCGTCGGCCGCGATCCGCGCGTGCTGACCACCGAGTCCGAGGCGCGCGACTCGGCGCGCCTGCTGGCGCGGCTTGAGGAAGACGGCGCGCGCGTGGAGCGCGTGCTCGTGGAGCCTTTCGGCACCTTCGCCGACCGCCTGTTGTCGGCGGCGCGCTCCGGAGCGCACGACTTGATCTTGGTCAGTCACGTCTTCGACGACACGGGCCTGCGCGTGCGCGACGATTTGCTCGCCGCGCTGGCCGCGCGCGCGCCGCTGGGAGCCATCGTCGCCGTCGACGGCCGCCACGCGATGGGTTTTTTCCCGGTGGATTTGTCCGGCGCGGCCGAGCGCGCCTTCTATCTGGCCCGCGCGGGCCCCGACGCGGCCTTGTTGGCCGCGCCGCCCGGCTGTCCGCTGAGGCCTCTCGACACCGGCGTGCTCGCCGATCCCGACGGGGGGGTGCGCGCGCCGGCGGCTCCCGTGGGCTACGCGCCCATGGGGGCGCGCTTCCAGGGCGGGGACTTCGACCCGGCGCCGCTGCGGCGCTGGACCGCGGGTCTGGAACAATTGTCCCGGGCGCGCCTGGGACCGCGGGAGGTCGACGCGCGCGTGCGCGCGCTGCAGGAGATTTTCGTGCGCCGTCTGGCCGAGAGGCCGCGCGGGCCGCTGGACGTCTCGCGCCTGGCGTCGCTGGACTTGCGCGAGGTCGGCCACTTCCTCTCCTTGCGTCACCCGGAGGCGGCGCGCCTGAGCCGCTTCCTAGTCGACGATCTCGGCGTGCTCGTCGACGCCGTCGGCGACCGGCTGCGCTTCGGCTTCGGTCCGCATTTGGACGAGGCCGACGTCGACGAGCTGTTTCGGCGCTTGGACGGCGTGGGCTCCTGAGCGCGCTCCGACAAAAGACGATCCCCCGGCGCCGAAGCGCCGGGGGATCTTTTCGGATCGCGCGAACGCTTACGCGTTCACCATCTTCGCGCGGGAGATGTCGCCCTTCTTGTCGAGGAAGTACAGGAAGCCGGACTGCTTCTTGACTCCCACCTTCGCGACCTTCTCGGGCTTTCCACCTTTCTTGCCGCCGCGGGCCATCTTCGCGCGGGACACGTCGCCCTGCTTGTCGATGTAGTAAAGGAAACCCTGCACGCGCTCCACGCCGACCTTCTGGACCTTCTCAGCCATTGTCTGATGTCCTCCTTGAATGTCGGGACGGTGCCTCTATCCCTTTCGCTTCGACGAGAACCTAGCATATCCCCGTCGGGGGCGCAAGGATTTTCCGTCGTGGCTCCGACGGAGGAACGCGAGGTTCAGCGCTCGGTCTTGTCGAAAAGCGCGATCTGCGTTTCTTGCGGGATGATCAGCTTCTCCTTGAGCCAGGCGTCGACGAGCTCTTTGGAGAAGCGGTACTGGCGACCGATGCGGGAGGCCGGAATGCGCTTGAGGCGGATGAGGCCGTAGATTTTGGAGCGCCCCAGGCCCAGATAGCGCGCCAGGGTCTTGATGTCCATCACGTCGGGCACGGGGCCAGACAGCGGGCGCTTGGTCGATTTTCTTTTTTTAGCCATGGGGAGCGCGTACTGTACATCCGTTGCCATCGGTTGTCAATCAGCCGCCGCGCAGGCGGCCGCGGCGAACACGCGCCGAAAGGCCGCGGCGTCGCTGAGGCCGCCGTCGAGCGCGCGGCGCATCGCGTCGGCGCACGAGCCCGGGCAGCAACCGCCGGTCGAATCAGCCGAGCAGCGCGGTGCGCGCGCCAGGCAGTCGCCGTAAGTCGAGCCGTCGCGTACGCACGCCTCGGCCGCGCGG
>JAJZQS010000102.1 GCA_021806745.1 bacterium | reverse complement strand
TTGGCGCGCCGACGGAAGAAGGCGATCACCGGGTCGAGCGTGGGACGATCGGTGGACACGCTCGCCCAATCCAGCCCGCACGCGCGAAGGGTTTTCGCCAGTTCGGCGCGGCGCCGACGCTCCTCGCTTTCGAGCGCGTCGGCCTGCGAGCGCAAATCGAACGCGAAGGTCCGGCCGTTTTCGGGGTCGCTCATCTCCACGACGGCGGATGCGCGGGGCAACGCGGACTCGCGGGGGTCTTCGACGACGAGCGGGATCAGGTCGTGTTTGAGCGCGCACAGCCTCAGCGCGCGCTCGAATCCCGTGTCGCGGAAGTCCGAGATCACGATCAGGATGCAGCGGCGCTTGAGCATGCGCGTCAAGGTCTCCAGCGCGGTCGACAGCGAGGTGCCGCGGCGACGCGGCGCGAAGGCCAGTATCTCGCGCACCGCGGCCAGCGCGTGGCGGCGTCCCTTGCGCGGCGGCAGGAAGCGCTCCACCTCCTCGGTGAACAGCGCCAGGCCGATCTTGTCGTTGTTGGCCAGCGCGGCCAGCGCCAGCGCCGCGCCCGCCTCCACCGCGGCGTCGCGCTTGAGGCGCGCGGCGGTGCCGAAGGCCTGCGAGCCGGACAAGTCCACGGCGATGACGACGGTCAGTTCCCGCTCCTCGACATACTGGCGCACGAACGGCTTTCCCGCGCGCGCGGTCACGTTGCGGTCGATGTCGCGCGGTTCGTCGCCGGGCACGTATTCGCGGACCTCGGCGAACTCCATGCCGCGGCCTTTGAACACGCTGAGGTAGTCGCCGGCGAAGCTCTCGGCGACGCGCCGCCCCGTGACGATCTCGAGGCGCCGGACTTGGGCGAGGATTTCCTGCGGCAGCACGGTGGTCTCCGGGCTCGCTTAAGGGACTTCGACGGCCTCGAAAAGAGCGCGCACGATCTGGTCGCTGTCGATGTTCTCGGCCTCGGCTTCGTAGCTGACGAGGATGCGGTGGCGCAGCACGTCGGGACCGATGGCCTTGACGTCCTCGGGAGTCACGTAGCCGCGCGCGTTCAAGAACGCGTAGGCCTTGGCCGCCTGGGCCAGGGCGATGGTGGCGCGGGGGCTGGCGCCGTAGGCGATCAGGTGCTTGTGCGAGGCGAGCTTGTGCGTCTCGGGTTCGCGCGTCGCGTAGACGAGTTCGACGATGTAGTCCTTGATCTTCTCGTCGAGGTAGAGGCCGGCGGCGACCTGGCGCGCGCGCAGCAGCTGGGCGGGGGTGGTCGTGGGCTTGGGGGCGGGCGTCGCGGCGCCCGCCATGCGCTCGAGGATGGATTTCTCCTCGGCCTTGCTCGGATAGCCCAGGCGCACCTTCAGCATGAAGCGGTCGACTTGCGCCTCGGGCAGAGGGTAGGTCCCCTCTTGCTCGATGGGGTTTTGCGTGGCCAGCACCAAAAACGGATCGGGCAGAGCGTGGGTCTCGGAGCCGATGGTCACGTGGCGCTCCTGCATGGCTTCCAGAAGGGCGCTTTGCACCTTGGCCGGGGCGCGGTTGATTTCGTCGGCGAGAATCAAGTTGGCGAACAGCGGACCCTTGCGCGTCTTGAAGTCGCCCGTTTTGGGGTCCAGGATCAGCGTTCCGGTCAAGTCGGCGGGCAGCAAGTCCGGCGTGAACTGGATGCGTGAAAAGCTCGCCGACACGCAGCCGGCGATCGTCTTGATGGTCAGCGTCTTGGCCAGGCCGGGAACGCCCTCAAGCAGTACATGGCCGCCCGCGATCAGGGCCACGAGCACGCGTTCGAGCGCCTCGTCCTGGCCGACGATGACCTTTCCGACCTCGCGCTTGAGCTCTGCCAGGAACAGGCTCTCCTCTCCGACTTTACGGTTGAGCTCCTTGACGGCGCTGGTGTCCATGATGTGGTCCTCCGAAATGTCGCGATCTATTTGACGGTCGGATCGGCCGCGGCGGTGTCGTCGACGGTCGCGGTTCCCTCGCGCAGGGCCTTGCGGCGCAACGCTTCCTCGTAGTTCTGCTTGAGCTGGCGCGCGAGCTTCTCGAATTCCTTTTTGCGCTTGTCCTGAAACTTGCCCAGCGTGTCGAGGGCGGCGATGCGCACGTCCGGCTCGGGGTCGCGCAGCAGGCCGGTCACCCAACCCGACACGGAAGGGTCGCCGATGTCGCCCAGGGCCTGGAGGGCCTTCAGGCGTACGTTCTTGTCGGTGTCGCCGAGAGCGCGCACGAGCCCGCCCAGGCGCACGAGGTCCTCGCGCCCCTTCATCAGACCGATGACGTTCATGCGCACGTCCGGGTCGGGGTCGTGCGCGATCATGTCATCGAGGATGGGCCCCAACTGAGGGTCGTGGATGTTGAAGAGGAGTTGGGCGGCGCTCCAACGCACGCCGGGGTCTCCGTCCTTGACCGAGCGACGGATGCGCGCCAGTTCGACCGGGGAAAACATGGGAGATGGTTCCGGCTGATTGATGACCGGCGGCGGCGCGGGCAGCGGCGCCGGGGGCGGCTTGAGATAGGCGTAGGCGAGGTAGCCCCCCCCGGCAAGCAGCACCAGTACGGCGAAGCCTCGTCGCACGCGGCTATTGTCCTCCCGCAGCGGCGGCCGCGGCCTTTTGCTTTTCTTCTTCGTAGCGCTGCTGGGCCTCCTGGATGGCCTTGATTTTCTTGTCCTGGAGGTCATTGAGCGTCTTGACGGCCTGCAGGCGGACCTTGTCGTCTTGGTCGCGCAGCGAGCCGTCGGCGATGGCCGAGGCCACCGAGTAGTCTCCGATGGTGTCGAGCGCCTGCAGCGCGGCCACGCGCACGTCGGCCTCCTGGTCGTGCGTGGCCCCGAGCAGGGCCTTGAGCACATCGGGTCCGCCGCGCGTGCCGAGCAGGTTGATGATCTTCACTCGCAGCGAGGGTTCCTGGTCTCGCTGGAGCATGTAGAACATGATCGGGTAGGCCTGGGGCGACTTGATCTTGTCCAGGAAAACCACCGCCTCCCAGCGCACGCCGGGGTCGGTGTCCTGGGTGGATTTGAGCACGCGTTGCAGCTCCGCGGGGCTGACCACGGGTGCCGGCTCGCTGAGGATGGCCGGCGGCGGCGGCGGCGGGGGCGGAGGCGGCGGCGCGGGCTTGAGGAAGCGCTGCCAGACGAGGACGCCGAGCGCGGCGGCGAAGACGAGCGCCATCAGGGCTTTCATGGGCGGGAGACCTCCGGTATGGGGGCGCCGCGCTCGGTGCGCGGGGTCAGGCGTTGGCGCCGCGCCGCGACGCGGCCGTCGGAAACGGCGCAAGACACGATCTCGGGCGGATTAAACGCGGTCCACTCGCCGGCGTCGACGCCCTCGCTGGACGCCCAGACGGCGCCCGCGCGCTCGGCCAGCGACATGACCGACCACGGCTGGGCCGGGTGGCAGACGCCGCACTCGGCCAGGCCTCGGCGCGAGGCGTGGCAGACGGCGTGCAGCTGGCCGGGGCGCGCCGCGAGCGCGTTGAGTCCGGTGTAGGGCGTCTCGACGCCCGGATAGCGGGCGCGGCAGTCCTCCCAAAGGCGCCAGTCCTCCTCGATGCACCTCTCGATGGCGGCGCGCGGCGAGCCGGTGGCGTCGAGGTGCTTGAGGAACTGTTGAAAATAGACCTCCGAATCCGAATCCGTCCTCAGCCGCGCGCGGCGCGCTCCAAGCTCGGCGGCGACCTCGCGCGCGATGGTCAGCGAGCCGTTGTGCGCGAAGATCCAGCCGTCGTCGCAAAACGGGTGCGCGTGCGCGTCGTCGACGGGAATCCCCGGCGAGGCTGCGCGGATGTGCGCGATGACCACGGTCGAGGCGGCCCGTTCGACGCAGGCGGTCAGGCGCCCGCGCTCGCGCGCGGCGCTGGCGCCGCTTTTTTCCACGCGCGGGCGGCCGTCGGCGTCGAACCAGCCGATCCCCCATCCGTCGGCTTGCGGATTCGACGCGTCGGCGTCGACTTGCCTAAGCAACGAATATTCCGACCGGAGGATCGGAACGGCGGCCGAGCGCGGCTCGGGGCTGACCTGGGCGAACATCCGGCACATGGCCCGATTCTAAGAAATCCGGGGCGCGCGGACAATCAGGCGGAAGCCTGCCGGTCGGCGGCGGCCAGCGCCTCCAAGATCTGGAAGGCGCGGTCGGTGTTTTGCACCGCGATCAGGATGCGCGCGCTGGCCGCGCCGAAGGCCGAGGTGCCGTAGACGGTCGTGATGTTGATCTTGCCCTCGGCCAGCGCGTCGGCCACGCGGCGCAGTTGGCCCGGACGGTCGCCGACTTCCACGGAGAGCACCTGCGTCTCGACGCTGGAAAATCCCGCCTTAGACAACAGCGGAGAAATCTCGGCGTCGTGGGCCAGCGCCAGCCGCACAAGGCCGGAGTCGTCGCGGACCTCGGAGGCGATGCCCAGGATGCTGATGCCGTGATCGTCGAGGATCGCCGTCAAGCGGCTGAGCGCGCCGGGCCTGTTGGGCATGAAGATGCTGAACTGCTTGAGCTTTTCGATTTTCACGCGGGAATTCTAGCGGTTTTTCGCGCCCGCGCCAAAACGAACGCCCCGCAAGCCGCGAGGGCTTGCGGGGCGCGTCGAGGAGTCCGGGCGTCAGTCGAAGTTCGCGGGCTTGCCCGCCGCGGTCGAAGGGATCGCGTCCGCCGCGGCTTTGGCGCGCGCCAGTTGCGCGGCTTGGAACGGTCCTCCCACCTCGCGCATGACGCCGTCGCCCTGCAGGAAGTAGAGGCTTTGACCCGAGGAGTCCTTGAGCACCGTCGAGATGCGCCAGCCGACTTGGGCGGTCATTCCCGCGATCGGATCGGCGCTGGAGCCGACGTTGACGATGCTCGAGTCGGGCACCGAGGACTCCATCGAGAAACGGTAGCCCCAGACCACGTCGACGGCCAGAGGCTGAATGGTCACCGCCGTCAGGTATCGTCCGGTGCCGTTGTAGCTGCCTCCGTAGGTGCGCAGCACCTCGTAGCGCACATCCACGACCTTCACCCCGTAGAGGTTTTTGGCCGAGAATTCGTAGATGTCTCCCGCCGGCGGCTGCCAGCCGGCGAGGTCGGTCCAGCCGGTGAGCCCCTTGGGGAGCGCGGTCGCGTATTGGGTATTCACATCGACGACCGGCTTGTTGTCGGCGATGATCTTCCAGATCTTCAGCCCGGTGTTGATGATCTGATCAAGCACCGGCAGGCCGAAGCCGCCCCCCCCGCTCGACGGGGGCGGAGGCATGACCGCGTCCGGGCGCACCGCCGGCCCCACGCGCTCGATGGTCACGGACTTTTCGTCGAGCGTGTAGGCGGCGGGGTCTTTTTTCTCCGCGCCGAATTCCTGGGCCGAGAACTGCGACCAGGCGGGCGCGGCGAGCAAGACGGCGGCGAGTGCGGCGGGGAGTCGGCGAGACATCGGATACATCGGTACCTCCGCGGGTTTGGGGTTGGAGCTGATCGTCCTAAACAGCATGACCCGCGGGGCCCATTAAATGAAGTGCCTAAGGCCCTGAAAGAAAATAGGTCTTTAGGCCTATTCGAGGATCTTGCGCCGCGCCCTTATTCCGGCGCCGGGCGAAACGTGCTCAGCAGTCGGTCGAAGGCGGGGTCCGGGGCGTCGCCGCCGGGCCAGCGGTGTTCGAGATCATAGAATCCTCGGGCCGTCGGGAGCACGATGATTCGCGTGGTCACGGCCCCGGGGCGGGACGCGCTTTCGGGCCCGGAGGAGCCCTGCTCGCGGCGCACGGCTTCCCAGCCGGCGAGTCCCCCCGCGCGGACGGGTTTCGGTGCGACGGGGGGCGCTGGGAACTGGAAGCCGTACGAGCCCGAGCGAAAGACCGCGTAGCGCCGCGCGGCCGCGGACGGATCGGACGCGGCGTGGAAGCTGACCGACATGCGCTGGCTCATGGCGCGCGGGCCGTCCGGGGGGCCGTAGAACACCGACAGCAGGGTTTCCGGTCCGTCTTGCCGTCGGCGCTCGTCGACGCGCCAGCGCGCGGGAAGCTCGGCTTGAAACGCGAGATCGGGAGAGGAGTAGCGCGTCGTCTTGTCTTGCGCGCGGCGCGAGCAAGACGCCGCGAGCAGGACGAAAAGGATCGCCGCCCTCATCGTGCGAGTTCGTTCCATGGCTTCAGCGAGTCCGCGAACTGCGTCGCTTCGGGATCGCTCTTGGCCGCGAGGGCGGCGGCGAGTTTGCTCCAGGCGGCCGTGTCGCTTCGCAGGCGCGCGACGAACGCGGAGTCGAGAGGGCGGTTGTCGAGCCATTTCAAGTACCATCCCAGCTCGACCATCTCGACCGTCGCGTCTTCTTTGGCGGTCTGAGGCAAGGGCTTCGAGGCCAGGAACGCGGGCACCCACTTTTTCCCGAAGACTTCGGCGCTTGACTTCTCACTTTCGAGCGTCGCCGTCAGCAGGTTTCCGGATTCATAGAGCATCCCGTCGGAGATGTAGCCCACGGCCAGCGGATCGACCGCGGCGCGGCGCAGGCTCGGAAGGACGCCTTGGATGAAGACGCGGGTGCGACCGGCGTAGCTCTTTTCGTCTGCTTCCAGGGCTTTCGTGCCGCCTGCCAACGCACGAAGGCGCAGCCTCTTCAAAATCGCGTCGCCGAAGGCTCCAGGCGGCATCGCGCTGACGGCCCTGCGGCGCATGTTTTGGGCGCTGGCGATTTCGGGAAAGGAAGCCGCATACGCGAAATAGTGATTGTAGATGTCCTGAACCTTCGGAGTGAAATCGCCGTAGTAATTTTGAAGCAGCGCCGTTCCGATGTCCCAATAGTATCCGGATTGGGCCAGGCGGTCGCGGTCGGAAACGCCCACGTCCGTGTCGAAGCGCATCTGCTCCCGGAAGGCTTCGTTTTCCTTTTCGATGGGTTCCAGGGCCGGCAGCAACGCCTTCGACTCGGCGTAATCGATGTCTCCCTCCCGCCGGTTCTGCCATGCGTGAACCAGTTCATGGTAGATGACCTCATCGATGTCACTGGAGATCAGCCTGCGCGCTTCGGGGTTGTCGGCCAGGTATTTGTCCAATTTCCGAGAATCTCCGAAATCCGCGTTCAGCGCGTTTAGCTTGGCCTTGGTCATTCCGGGCTGCAGTGCCAGATGGGACTGCAGGATGCCGTCGGCGTTCCAATGATTGAAGACGATTAGGCCGTTTTTGCCGGCGCTGGGCGTGAAGTATGCGCCCGCGCTGGCCTTGTCGGCGGACTGTTCTGTCTTCAAGAAGATGAACGCCGGCAGACGCAGCCGTCCTTGCCCGTCGGTGAACCGGGACAACAGCGCGCGGCCGCTGGCGAAATGCGAGAAGTCCGAGATCGCCTGGCCTTTGAACAATTCCCCCGTCCGCCGCTCGACCGGGTAGTAGTCGTAGGGATACGGAGCCATTTTCGTGCCGGGGGCGTTCACGGCGGCGGCCTCGTTTTTCAGTTGCCCGAGCGTGCGACCGTCGAAAATCTGGGCCCCGGAGTACTGATTCGCGATGGCGCGGGAGAGTGCTCCTGCGGTGGTCGCGGGATTTTGGATCATGCTGGCGAGATTCTTGGGGATCGGGTAGCCCAGCCGCTGCATGTCCGCGTAATTGTCGCGCACGCTCTTGGAGAGGGGCGCGTCGGGCGGCAGACCGCCGATCTTGGTCTGCATCATCTCCAGGACATGATCGTCGGCCGTCGACGCGCCGGCACCGCCGGAACCGGGCCCGGAGTCGCCGGACGCCGAATTAGGGGACGGCCAATAATGCGTCAGCGCAAGATAATCGGCGTTGGACCACGCGTCGTTTTTATTTTTAAACGCGCAGGCGTCTTCGTCAAGGCGATAGCCTTGCATGATCGCCTGGCCGTAAAGAGCGTTGCTCAGGGAGAGCTTGGAGAAATCCGCGTTCGCGATCAGCCACTGGGCGTAGGGGACCGAGACGGCCTTTCCTGCGGGATCGACGAGTTCTCCGTTCTTGTCGGGATGGAAGCCGTCATGCGCGAGGGTCTTGTAACCGGAGAACTCGGCCGCGGGCTGGGCGGGAAAAGGCGGCGGAGAGGTCTGCGTCCCGGCGCAACGGCCGGAGAGGATGGTTTCCTGGCTTTTGGCTCCGGCCGCGGCGGCAAGCAACCACAACGCCGCCGAGCGCGCGAACACGGCAGGGCGGGATCGAGGGGAGCCCATGAGGGCAGTATGCCCCCGCCTTCATGGGAAATCAAGAACCGGGTGAAGAAAGGCTATTTCGGAGCCGTCGCCTTGGCGTCGGAGATCAGCGTCGATTCGCGCCACATGTAGAGCGCGCCGAGCAGGCCGCCGAAGCTGTAGAGCGAGGTGATCCACGACGCCACGCCGCTGGCCGCCGTCGCCCCGCCGCCGACGATGAGCAGGCCGAAGGCCTGCGACAGGATCTGGTAGAGCAACGGGTTGGTCAAGCCGAGCAAAGCGTAGCCGGCGAAGGCCCAGCGCATCATCGGGTCCTTGAACAGCAGGCGCAAGCCGCCCTTGGGCCGCGCGTCGCCGGTCAGCGCCGGCGCGTCGGAGGCCTTCTTCAGCCGGGAACGGGAGAAGTAGACCAAGCCCGCCAGCGGCAGCATCGCCGCCGAGAAAATCGCCAG
>JAJZQS010000101.1 GCA_021806745.1 bacterium | reverse complement strand
CCGCCGCCCTGGCCGCCGTCTTGCCCAATCCGCGGCGCTGGAACCCCGCAAGCCGCGGACCCTATGTGAGGCGCAACTCGGCACGCATCGCCGGGCGTCTGCGCGCCGCGGGGTTGTGGCCGCCGGAGCCCGATCCCACCATGGCGGTCTCGAGCGCCGCCGCGGCTTCCGAGGCGGGAGCGCCGTGAGCGCGCGCGGCCCGCGTTCGCGCCGCGCGCGCGAACTGCTCGTCGTCGCCGGATTCACGGCGCTGATGGCCGCGCCGTTCCTGGGGCAGGCGCTGGTCAGCGATGAGCCCTCGAACCTCGCCGCGGCCGAACACATTTTGAAAGACCCGCTCCATCCCTACGCGTTCCGCTACGCCTGGTTCGGCCGCGAGCTGCCTTTTGATCAGACCAGCAACAACCCGCCGCTCTACCACTACCTGCTGGCCGCCGCGCGCGGTGCGGTCGGCCGGGGCGAATTCGCATTGCGGCTGGCGATGCTGCCCCTGTCGATCGCGGCCGCGCTCTCGCTGTACCTGATCGCCGAGCGTTTCCTCGCCGAGCCGCTGCTGCCCGTGCTCGTGGTGACGGCGGGCCCCGCGTGGGCGCTGAACCTCGAGCACTTGATGGGCGAGCAGGGCGCGGCGGCCTTCGGCCTCGCGGGTCTGGCGGCGCTGCTGTCGGCGCTCGACGACGGCCCGCCTGCGCTGTTTTGGCTCTCGGCGCTTCTTCTGGACGCGTCGCTGCTGTGCAAGTATCACGCCGCGCTGTTTTTGCCGCCCGCCGCCGCGTGGGCCTGGTCGCGCTCGGTCAAGCCGGCGAGGCTCGCCGCCTACCTGGCCGTCGCCGGCGCGGGGCTTGCGCTGTATCTGGCCGCCGACGCGCGTTTCGGCGGCGTCGCCTTTTCCGGCGCCAGAGAGACCATGGCCTTCGTCGCGCGCTTCCCGACCTCGGCCTTAAGCCATCGCGCGCGCGCCCTGCTCGCCTTCGCCGGCGGCTGCGGCGCGGCCGCGTCCCTCTGGCCTCTGCGCGCCCGGCGACCGAGCCTTGCCGCCGCGACGGCCGCTCTCGCCGCCGCGGCCGTCTTGTTCTCGCCTCCGTTGGACCTCGCGCCGGGGCCGAACTCGCTCGATCGCATGACCGGCATCGCGTTCGCGGCCGCGGCGCTGTGGGCGTACGCGGTCGTCTGGACGCAACGCCGCCGTCCGGGCGGCGTCCTCTGGACGGCATGGGCCGCGTCGGCCACCGCGTTTTCCGCCGCCTATTGGTCTGTCACGACGCGCGTGGAGCTGTTCGTCTTGCCGCCCCTTGCCCTGGCCTCGGCCGCGGCTCTGGAGACTGGCGTCGGCGCCCGCGAGCGCCGTCGTCTCTACGCGCTGAGCCTGGCCGCGACCGCCGCGCTGACCTTGGCCCTGGGAATCGTCGATCGGCATTTCGCCGACGCGCAAAAAGAGTTCGCCGCGCGACTGAAGGCCGACTATCTGGACAAGGGCCGACGCGTCTGGTATACCGGCGGCATGGCCTTGGGCGACGAACTCTCTCGCGCGGGCGGACAAGGCCTGGACGCCGCGCGCGGCGGCTGGGACCTCGCGCGCCCCGGCGACGCGGTGGTCGTCGCGCGGATCAACTCCGCGGGCCTGCGCCCGGCGCACCCGATCCGCGCGCGCGTGACGGCGGAAATCCTCGATGAGCCCATCCCGCTGCGCCTGATCAGCGCGGGCGAAAGCGAGGCCGGTTTTTACTCCAGCGTGTGGGGTTTCCTGCCCTTCGCGCTGAGCCTCGAACCTCTGGAAGAGTTCACGATCGTGGAGCCGCTGGGCGATGGCGCGCGCTGAGCGCCGGCGCGCCGCGCCGCGCATCCCCCTTCCCGCCGCGCTGGCGCTGGGAACCGTCGCCGCTCTCTTGCCGTTTCTCGGCAAGGCCTACCACATCGACGACACGATCTTCCTGCGCATGGCGCGCCAGATCGCCGAGCACCCGTCGCGGCCATTCGACTTCTTCTACCCCTGGGGCATGACGCCGCTGCCTGCCTGGCTGCTGTATCTCAACCCCCCTCTGGACAGCTATTACCTCGCCGCCGTCGGCAAGCTCGCGCGCGAGCGAGAATTCTGGACGCACTTGGCCTACCTCCCTTTCGCCGCCGCCTGCGCGGCCTTCTCGGGCGCGATCGCTCGGCGCCTGTGCCGCGATCCGCTGCCCGCGGCCGCCGCGGCGCTGGTCGGCCCGGCTTTCGTCGTCTCGGCGACCAACGTGATGGCCGATGTGCCCCTGCTCGCGTTCTGGCTGGCCGGAGTGTGGGCCCTGCTCGTCGCCGCGGAGCCCGGCCGCGAAGGCTGGCTGTGGGTCTCGGCCGCGGCGGCAAGCGCCGCGGCCATGACCAAGTACTTCGGGATTTCGCTGGTGCCACTATCGCTCGTCTATTGGCTGGCGCTCAAGCGTCGTCCCAGCGTCCATTGGCTTTCGTTTCTCGCGGCACCCGCCGTTCTGGCGGCCTGGAGTTTTTACACGAAGTCCCAGTGCGGCTTCCACCATCCGCTGGCCTCCGGGGAATTCGCCTTGGAAAGCCTGCCTCATGTTTTGCCTCAGGGGCTCGTCACGGCGTCGTTCGTGGGCGGAGGCTCGCTGTGGCCGATCGCACTTCTGGCGACGCGGCCGTCGAAAGCCGCGCTCGCGCTCGCGGCGGCGGCGCTGGCCGGCGCGGTCCTGACTTTAAGCTCCGTCGCCGCGGCGGCAAGGCCCGAGTGGCTGATCCTCGCGCCCGCCGGAGCCCTGCTGGTCGGCGAATGCGCGACCGCGGCGATCTCTCGCCCCAACGCCGAGTCCCTGCTGCTGACGCTGTGGCTGTTCGGCACGCTCGCCTTCGCGGGGCTCGTCAACTGGACGGTCAACGAGCGCGCGCTGCTGCCGGCACTGCTGCCCGCGGCGATCCTCGTCGCGCGCGGAATGGAGGATGACGAATCCCGTCGGCGACTGCTCAGGCGCTGGGGTTGGGGGCTGGCGCCTGTCCTGCTTATTTCCCTGCTCCTGGCCGCGGCCGACGCGGGACAAGCCGACGCCGGCCGGCAATCCGCCGCCGTGGCGGCGGGCGATCCCGTCGCCAAGAAATACTACATCGGCCATTGGGGTTTTCAATACTACATGGACCGGGCGGGCGCGGAGTCTTTCAACTACCGTCGGCAAGATCTGCCTGAAGGCGCGCACCTGTATGTATTCTTGAACAGCTCCAGCGTGATGTCGCCGGGAGACGCGCTGAGGCGGCGGCTGACGCTGGTGCGCCTATTTCAAGCGGTCAACCCGGTCCCCGCGGTTCTGACCGACGCGGCCGGACTCAGCGCGGGCTTCTACAGTTCGAGTTTCGGCCCGGTACCGTTCTCGTTCTCCCGACGCCGCAGCCGCGAGTCCAACGGCGTCATCGTCCAGTCCGTCGGGCCGGCCTCGCGGACTACAGGTTCGTCGTCACCAGCGTCTCGGTCGCCGCGACGCCGTCGACCGCGCGCACGCGGCTGACGATCAGGCCCGAGAGCTTGTCGATCGTGTCGGCCTCGGCCGACAGGATCATGTCCCAGCCGCCGAAGACCATGTAGACTTCGGTGACGCCGTCGATGGCGCGGATGGCCGAGACCGCGGCCTGTTCCTTTCCCGGCGCGAGCTTGCACAGCACGAAGGTCTTCATGCTACCTCCTCTCGTTCCATTCGCGCGATCGGTAGCGCGGCTCCAGGCGCCGTCCGGCGGCGAGCCTCGACTCGTCGAACGCCTCCGGCCCCGCGCCGCCGAACTCGGCACGGACGCTTTCGCGCAAGGACTCGGCCGCGGCCTCGGGCTCGATTCCCAACGGCTCCAGCCTCAGCGAACCCTGATACAGCCCGCGCGCCCCGCGCTTGCGCAGCGCACCGCCCAGGACCTTGCGCCCGTCCTCGGCCACCAAGTCCATCGGCTCGGCGCGCGAGAAGCACGCGGCCGCAGCGCCCAGCGGCCGCGAATTCGGCGCGTGCAGGCTCGCGCGCGCGCCGGCGCGGGCCAAGCCCGAGGCGGCGGCGCGGTGCACGCGCGCGTAGATCGCCTCGGGGGTCTGCAGGCGTTCCCAGGAAAACACCAGGCTGAAGGTCAGATCGCCGTCGTGGAACACGATGCCGCCGCCGGTGGCGCGGCGCACCGGGGAAACCTGCGTCCAGCCGCGGGAGTCGCAGGCCGCGCGCGCCGCGCGCCAGGGCTGGCCGTAGCCGAAGGTGCAGGCCGGGCCGATCCAGCGGTAGACGCGGAAAATCGCCGCGTCAAGCGCCTCTCCCAGCAACGCGGCCTCATCCAGGGCCATCTGCCCCGCGGCGTCCAGAGCGGGGGCTTTCAGCTCAGCGCGGAGCACGAGCAAAAGAAGTTCCGGTCGCCATAGGCGCCGTCGACGCGGGAGACCGACGGCCAGAACTTCCTGTCCTTGAGCCATGGCGCCGGGAACGCCGCGAGTTGACGGGCATACGGATGCGCCCACGCGTCGGCGCAGACCGCCTCGGCGGTGTGCGGGGCGTTCTTGAGCGGGTTGTCGGACTTCGGCCACTCCCCGCGCTCGACCTTGGCGGCCTCGGCGCGAATGGCGATCAGCGCGTCGCAGAAGCGGTCGAGCTCGGCCTTGGACTCGGACTCGGTGGGCTCGATCATCAGCGTCCCGGCGACCGGAAACGACACCGTCGGCGCGTGGAAGCCGTAGTCCATCAGGCGCTTGGCGATGTCGTCGACCGTCACCTCGGCCGAGGCCTTGAGCGCACGCGGATCGACGATGCACTCGTGAGCCACCAGGCCGCCGCGGCCCTTGAACAAGACCGGGTAGTGCGCGTCCAGGCGCCGCGCGATGTAGTTCGCGGCCAGGATCGCGCTCTTGGTCGCGCGCGCCAGACCCTCGGGACCCATCATGCGGATGTACATCCACGAGATGACCAAAATCGACGCCGAGCCCAACGCCGCCGCCGAGACCGGGCCGGAGGCGCCGGACTCCGAGGCCGGATCGCCGGGCAAAAACGGCGCGAGCTCGCGCACGACCGCGATCGGCCCCATTCCAGGGCCGCCGCCGCCGTGCGGGATGCAGAAAGTCTTGTGCAGATTCAGGTGGCAGACGTCGGCGCCCACGTCGGCGGGGCGGCACAGGCCCACCTGCGCGTTCATGTTCGCGCCGTCCATGTAGACGAACCCGCCGCGCGCGTGGACGATGCGACAGATGTCCTTGATGCCTTCCTCGAACACGCCGTGAGTCGACGGGTAGGTCACCATCAGGCAGGCCAGGTCGTCTTTGTGCTCGTCGGCCTTGCGCCGCAAGTCGTCGAGGTCCACATCGCCGTCATCGCGGCAGGCCACCGGCACGATCGTCATGCCCGCCATCGCGGCGGACGCGGGATTGGTGCCGTGCGCGGAGACCGGGATCAGGCAGACCCGGCGATGTCCCTGTCCGCGCGCGCGCAGCGCGCCGCGGATGGCGAGAAGCCCCGCATACTCCCCCTGGGAGCCCGCGTTGGGCTGAAGGCTGACGGCGGCAAAGCCGGTGATCTCCGCCAGCCACGCCGACAACTGCGCGGCCAGTTCGCGGTAGCCGGCCGCCTGCTCGGCGGGCGCATGCGGGTGCAGCGCGCCGAACTCAGGCCAAGTCACCGGCGCCATCTCCGCCGCCGCGTTGAGTTTCATCGTGCACGAGCCGAGAGGAATCATCGCGTGCGTCAGCGACAAGTCTCGGCTCTCCAGGCGGCGCAGATAGCGCAGCATCTCGAGCTCCGAGCGGTGCTCGTGGAACACGCGGTGGGTCAAGAAGCGCGAGGTGCGGCTCAGGGACTCGGGCAAAGGCTCGTCGGCGTTCGGGGCGGGCGCCGCCGCGCCGAACGCGGCGCAAAGCTGCGCGAGATCGGCCTCGGTCACGGTCTCGTCCAGCGAAATCGAAAGCGCGCCGGCGCCCAGCGCGCGCAGGTTGATGCGGCGCTTGCGCGCGGCGGCCAAGACCTCGGCGATGCGCGCCGCGGGCGCGCGGGCGACCACGGTGTCGAAGATCGCGCCCGGATCGACTTCAAAGCCCAGGCTCTTGAGCGTGGCGCGCAGGCGCAGCGCCTTCGAGCGCACCGACCTCGCGATGTCCGTCAGACCCTCGGGGCCGTGATAGACCGCATACATCGCCGCGATCACCGCCAGCAGGACCTGCGCGGTGCAGATGTTGCTGGTGGCCTTCTCCCGGCGGATGTGCTGCTCGCGCGTCTGCAGGGCCAGACGCAGGGCGGGGCGGCCCTGGGCGTCCTTGGACACGCCGACCACGCGTCCGGGCATGCGGCGCTGCAAGTCCGCGCGCACGGCCATGTAGGCGGCGTGCGGACCGCCGTAGCCCATCGGCACTCCGAAGCGCTGCGTGGACCCCACCGCGGCGTCGGCCCCGAACTCGCCCGGCGCCTTAAGCACGGTCAGCGCCAACGGATCGGCCGCGACGACAAAAAGTCCTCCGGCCGCGTGCACCGCGTCGGCGCACGCCGACAGATCGCGCACGCGGCCGAGCGAGTCGGGATACTGCGCGAGCGCGCCGCACAGTCGAGGCGGCAGGCGGCCGAGCGGGTCGCCGACGGCGATCTCCACGCCCATGGGTTCGGCGCGCGTGCGCAAGACGGCCAAGGTTTGCGGGTGCACGCACTCATCGACGAAGAAAATCCGCGGAGAAGACTCCTCGGCCGCGTGGGCGGCCATCGCCATCGCCTCGGCCGCGGCGGTGGCTTCATCGAGCAAAGACGCATTGGCCACCGGCAGGCCGGTCAGGTCGATGATCATCGTCTGGAAGTTGAGCAGAGCCTCCAGGCGGCCCTGGGAGATCTCGGGCTGGTAGGGCGTGTAGGCCGTGTACCAGCCGGCGTTCTCCAATATTTCCCGCTGCAGGACAGGGGGCGTCACGGTTCCGTGGTAGCCCTGGCCCAGATACGAGCGCCAGACCTGGTTGCGCGAGGCGAGCGCGCGCAACTCGGCCAACGCCTCGGCCTCCGAGGCCGGAGCGGGCAGGTTCAGCGGGCGGCTCAGACGGATGGCGGGCGGCACGACCGCGTCGATGAGTTCGTCCAGACCGCCGCGGCCGAGCGCCGCGAGCATCGACGCTCGGTCGGCCTCGTCGGGGCCGATGTGGCGCCTCACGAAGCCCGCGTCCGCGAGCGCGGTCACGGCTCCCGGAGCCTCAGTGAGTTCCATGCGCGGCCTCGGCCGCCAGGAATTTCTCGTAGGCGGCGGCGTCCATCAGGCCCGCGGGCTCGGCCGAGGGCTTGACCTGGAACAGCCAGCCCTTGCCGTAAGGCTCGCGGTTGACCACCGCCGGATCCTTGGCGGCGTCGGCGTTGGCGGCGACGATCTCGCCCGAGACCGGCGCGTAGATGTCGAAGGCCGCCTTGACCGACTCGACGACGCAGCACGCCTCGCCCTGCTTGACCTTGCGGCCGATCTTCGGCGGTTCGACGAAGACCACGTCGGTGATCTCCTTTTGCGCGTGGTCGGAGATGCCGACGAACCCGTCGGGGCTGAGCCACTCGTGGGATTTCTGGTACTTCAAGGTTTTGGGGTCGCGCATGGATCAAGCTCCCTTGCGGAGATGCGGGGATTGGAAAAACGGGACCGGACTGATTTGCGCGGGCACCTCGCGCCCGTGCACAACCACGACGGCGCGCGTTCCGGCGGCCAAATCCGGTCGGTCCAGGTAGCCGACGCCGATTCCCGACTGCAGTGACGGAGAAAAAGTGGCCGAGCACAGACGGCCGGCCTCGCGGCCGTCGACGAGCACCGCAGCGCCCGCGCGCGGCACGCCGCGCTCGAGCAAACGCACTCCGGTCAAGCGGCGGCGCAGGCCCTCGGCCTTTTGGCGCGCCAGCGCGGCGCGGCCGATGAAATCGCCCTTGCCCGGTTTGACGACCCAGCCGTAGCCGGCCTCGTAGGGGGTGTGCTCGTCGTCGACGTCCTGTCCGTAGAGCAGGTAGCCGGACTCCAGGCGCAAGACGTCGCGCGCGCCCAGCCCGCAGGGGGCGGCGCCAAGCGACCGTCCCTGCGCCAGCAATTCCTCCCACACGCGCACGACGATGTGGTTGGGGACGATGAACTCCGCACCGTCCTCGCCGGTGTAGCCGGTGCGGGTGATGATCGAGGGCGTGCCGTAGAGCTCAAGCTCCAGGGCGCCGAAGCGCGGCAGGCGCGCGGCCGCCGGCGCCAGCAGCCCGATGAGCGCCTCTGCGCGAGGACCCTGGACCGCGATCATCCCGTAGTCGTCGGAACGGTCGTCGAGGCGCACATCCATGCCCGCGGCGTGCCGGCGCATCCAGGCGGCGTCTTTTTCGATCGTCGCGGCGTTGACGACCACCAGGAAACGCTCCGCGGCCAAGCGCGAGACGATCACGTCGTCGACCACCCCGCCGGCCTCGTTGGTCAAGTGCGAGTACAGCGCCCGGCCCGGAACGAGGCGGGAGACGTCGTTGGCGTTGATCTTCTGGAGGAACTCCAGCGCCTGCGGTCCCTCGACGAAGATCTGCCCCATGTGGGAAACGTCGAAAAGTCCGCAGCGCTCGCGCACGGCTTCGT
>JAJZQS010000009.1 GCA_021806745.1 bacterium | reverse complement strand
CCCGCGACGCCGAGGCGGCGGGCAAGGACGTGATCATGCACTACCCGTTCGATCCCTATCAACGCTTCGATTTGAACCCCGATCACGCGACGGCCGCCGACCTCAAGAAGGCCGAAGCCCTGCTCAAGCGCATGCTCGTCCAGGTTCCCGGCGCGGTCGGTCTCAACAACCACCGCTCGGAGAAGGCCACCCGCAATCGTCCGCTGATGCGCGCGTTCATGAAGGCGTTCAAGCCGACCGGGCTTTTTTTCATCGACTCTAAAGTCTCTTCAAAAAGCGTCGCTTACGAGGAAGCCCGGGCCGCGGGCGTGCCGACCGCGCAGAATTTCATCTTTCTGGACACGGCGCAGGTTCACACGAAGCCGTTCTGCGAGAAGATGCTCGCGCGCGCGATCGCGCATGCGCGCCGCTACGGCCAGGTGCTCGTCATCGGCCATCACTATTTCCACGGCACGCTGGATTGCCTGAAAGAAGAGATGCCGCGCTACGCGAAAGAAGGCGTCGAATTCGTCAAGGCGTCGGCGCTGGTGCGCTGAGCGCCGAGCGCACGCCCCCGGCGTCGACAAGATGGGCCTCGTCGTAGGGGCGGCGCGCGGTGCGTCCGATCATCACGTTCTCGTCGTGCATGTCGAGGGAGCGCAGGCCGGCCGCGCGCAGGCGCGCGCGCAATTCCCGCGCGAGTTCTTCGTGTCGCGGCGTCCAATCCCCGGTCCGCCGCAGATCGGCGACGGTGCGCCCGATCACGCGCTCCTTGACGAGCGCCGGGCGGCTCCAATCGGGAGCGGGAACGCGAAAAAAAGCGGCCATTCGGTCGAGCAGGGGCTGGAGGCGATGGGAGACGCGCGTGACCGCGACGAGTTCGGGCCCCGCGCCGATTCGCGCCAATTGGCGGGTGCGCGCGGCCTCGGCCAGCGCGTCGCGCTCCATGTCTTGCAGTGAACGATGCCGGGTCACGCCGAAGCCGTCGGCCGAAATCTTGACGACTTGGGACGGCTCGGCGGGGTGCGCGTAGACCGCTCCGAAATCGCCTCGGCCAAGCGCGTCGAGCGTCGCGCCGCCCAGCGACGCGGCCCCGGCGTTCCAGCGCATGTCCCCGAGGCCCAGCGCGCTCGCGGGCAGGACCAGCGCCGCCAAGTCCGCGGGAGGGGCGGGCGCCTCGACGGGCGCGGCCCGCGCCGACAAAGCGATCGCTGCCAGCAGACACGGCACCATGCTCTAAGGATGGCCGCAACAGGCGGTGGCGACCAGAGCCGTTGGGCCCGGCCGGGGAAAGGACTTCCGGGCTTGCGCCAGCCCCGGATGTTTTCGAGGAAATTCGTACCGGCGGTGGGAGTCGAACCCACAAGGTGCGGAGCACCGAGCGATTTTGAGTCGCTTGCGTCTGCCAGTTCCGCCACGCCGGCGTGTGGGTCAAGACTATCATTTCTCGCGCCCGCGGCCAAACCCGCCGCCGCAACCTGCCGCGGCAACTGCCGCGGTGGAGGCGCCTCGCCGTGGGCGGGAATGTGCGACAATGGCGGCATGACAGGGGCGAAACGGCCGGCCCGCGCGCCCACGGGCGAGACTTTGCTCGGCCTGCTTGAAAGAAAGGCGGCGAACTCCCCGCGCGAGACGGCCTGCTGCTTTTATAAATACGGAGATGGCCGATGCGAGGCCACGGCGTGGAGTTGGGCGCGCCTACGGGAGTCCGCCGTCGCGGCGGCCGCCGCCGCAACGGACGCTCGCGGCCGGCCGATCCTGCTGATTTACTCCCGCTGGGAGCAGTTCCTGCCCGCGTATTTCGGCTGCCTTTACGCCGGAGGGATCGCGACGCCGCTGCCGGCCTCGCACCCGGCGTTGCTGCTGCGCGCCGCGCCGAGGTTCGAGGCGGTGGCGCGCGACTGCCGTCCTGCGGCGATTTGGACGAGCGCCTCCTTGGCCCCGACGCTGTCGGAATGGGCGAATTCGCGCGTTCCCGCCATCGCGGTCCGCGCGACCGACGCGCCCGATCCGAGCGCGCCGCCGGTTTCGCGCCGCGGTTTGGGCCGGCGAGCCGATCCCGCCGTCTTGCAATACACCTCCGGCTCCACGCGCTCGCCGCGGGGGGTCTTGGTCAGCCAGCGCAACTTGTTCGCCAATTTCGCGGACTTGCGCCGCTTCCTCGGTTCGGCGCCGGGACGGCGGCTGGTCACTTGGCTTCCCCATTACCACGACATGGGTTTGGTCAGCGCGCTTCACGCGCTGGCGGAAGGCATGCCCGTCCACGCGATCAACCCGGTGGATTTTCTCAAAGAGCCGTCGCGCTGGTTGCGCCTGATTTCGGACAGTCCCGTACCGGTGATCTCAGGCGCGCCTGATTTCGCCTACGCGCTGTGCGCCGACGGGATTTCCGAGGCGGAGGCGGCGAGGCTGGATTTGTCGCGCTGGGTGACGGCCTGGAACAGCTCGGAGGAGGTCCGCTCGGAGACCCTGGAGTCCTTCGCGCGCCGGTTCGAGGGCCGGGGGTTTCGCCGCGAGGCGCTCAAGCCGTGCTACGGCTTGGCCGAGGCCACCTTGATCGTCGCGGGAGCTCCGCCCAGCGGGCGGGCTGCGTTCGGCGCGAGGACGCTGGTGGGCGTCGGGCGCCCGTTCGCTCGAGGACGGGTGGTCGTGGTCTCGCCGCGCACGCGCCGAGAACTCGGCGAGGGGAGGCTCGGGGAAATCTGGGTCCGGGGCCCTTCGGTCGCCGAAGGCTACTGGGGCCGCCCGGCGCAGTCTCGTCACGCGTTCGGCGCGCGGACCGCCGACGGCCGCGGGCCGTTTTTGCGCACGCGGGATCTGGGATTTTTCCAAGAGGGGGAGCTATTCGTCGCGGGCCGTCTCGATGACGTGATCGTATTGCGCGGCCGAAAGATACACCCCGAGGATCTCGAGCGCGCCGCCGAGTCGGCGCACCCCGACATTCGGCGCGGAGCTTGCGCGGCCGTGGCGGTTCGCGGGCATGGCGGCGCGCGGGCGGCGATGGCCGTCGAACTGCGCACGCGCGTGCCGCTGCGCGCGGCCGACGAAATCGCGGTCGCGGTGCGCCGCGCGGTTTTCGAGGCCTGCGGCGTCGAACTGGCGGGCGTGCGCGTGCTGGGCCGCGGGCGCCTGCCGCGCACCACCAGCGGCAAGATTCGCCGCCGCGCCTGCGCGGCTTTCTTCGCGTCGGCCGAAGGGCCCGAGGCCGCGCGGTGAGCGTCCGTCCGCCCGGGGCGGCCCGGCTGGAGGCCTGGATCGTCGCGCGCCTGCGCGAGAGCGCCGGCCTGCCGGAAGGCCAGCCGGACCCGGAGGCGGATTTTTCGGCGCTGGGAGTGGACTCGGTCGCCCTGGCGGGTGTTTTGGGCAAGCTGGAAAAAAAGCTCGGCCGGACTCTGGATCCGTTCCTCCTCAGCGAATACCCGAGCGCGCGCCGGCTGGCCGACGCGCTCGCGCGCGTTCTTGACAGCGACGGCGGCGCCTGTTAAATAACCGCGTGGCATCCGCACAACAGCAGGAGCGCGAGCGGCTGCCGGCGGTGTTTTTCGGCGCCTTCGCCTGCGGCGCCTGCGCGGCGCTTCTGTTGGGTTCCTCGGTCGCGCTGCGGCGGGACCGGGGGGACGCGGCCTCGCGCGGAGCCCTGCGCGCGGCGCGGGCCTTCGCGGCCGCGCTGCCCGATTCCTTCGACGCCCTCCCCCAGCCGAATCCGCGCCTGGCGAAGCTCCGGAAGCTGTTCGTGGCCAAGCCGCTGGGGGGCTCCGTGGGCGCGTCCGTGGACGCGCTGCGCTCGCCGGAACTGTTCTCGGCCATGTTTCCCGGCTATCCCGACCGCATGCGCGAGGACGCGGCGCTGTGGTCGGGTTATTTTTCGCGCGGCTTCGGCACGAAAGTTTCCGTCGCGGCGCTGTGGCCGGCCTCGCGTGACGGTGCGACCGTCTTTTATTCGTGGCTGGGCTGTCTGGACATCTTCCGCCGCTACGGCGCGGACATCGTCGTGTTGGGCGCCTCGGACACGGCCCAGGCGGTGGCGCCGGATCTTTTGGCGCGGGATTTGGCGGCCGCGGGCGGCCCGGGGCTGGCGGGCATGCGCGTGCTCTCCTGCGAGACGCCGACGATGTTGCCGGAGGTGGCGGCGCAGACGGCGGAGGAATTGGCCGCCAGCGGCCGCCGGGCGCGCTGGGTCGTCTACGGCTACACGCCCGGCGACGGGGTGACCTCCTCTCCCGAATACGAACATGTCCTGCGGGCCAAGCGCGCCTTGCTTGACGATTACAGGCGCCAGTCCCGACTGGGCCGGTGGGCGCCCTGGGACCGCTCCGCGGTCTTTCCGTGGTCCTGGGACGATGTGTTCGCGCGCTTCGCCGGCCGCGACGACTTGGCGCTGAATTTGATCCAGGAGGACGCATCCGCCCGCTCCGTGCGGCGCACGGCAAAATTCGACGCGCGCGTACCCGACGGGATCAAGGACCCGCGGGCTCTTGAGGCGTGGGCGGGCGCCCTGCGTTTGGAGCACCCGTTCCTGGGCGACATGTCCGCCGTCGGCTGCGGCGAGTTTTCCGACGCGCGCGCGCGTCTGTCCCGAACGGCCGCGGCGCTTCGCCGGCTCGCCGACAGGACTCTGATCTTCGTGGACCCGACCACGGGGCGGGAACTGTCCACGGCGCCGCCGTGCTACGCCCCGGGCGAACGGGCGATGGTCGCCGGGGCCGAGGCGAGCGTGGTGGACGCGGACCTGGGGCGCGCCGCGGGCCTGACGGCGGAGGATTTCGTCTACGAGTCGCCCCCGGGCTCCGGACGCCGCCGCTTCAATGCCAGCCATGTCGCGCGATCCGGTTCGCGGAAGGTCGCGCGCCGGTTGGCCGCGGACATCGTCGACGGGGAGCGCAGGTGAACTACGCGTCGCTGGAATTTTTCGCGTTCCTGGCGTGGCTGGTGCCGGTCTACTGGCTGGTGGGCTCCCGGGGCCCGCGGGCGGCGCTGCTTCTGGCCGCGAGCTTGGCGTTTTACGCCTGGTCGGGATTGTTTGATGTGGCCGTTTTTCTCGCCGTCGTCGCGCTGTCGTATGCCGCGGCGCGGCTGGCCGGCGCTTTCCCGGCGCGGCGCGGGTTTTTTCTCGCTTGCGCGGTGGCGCTGCTGGCGCTCCATCTCGTTTTTTGGAAATACGGCGCGGCGATGGCCTCGACGTTCGCGGCGAGGCGCCTTGCGGCGGCGATTCTGCTGCCGCTGCCGCTGGGCATCAGTTTTTTCACCTTTCAAGGCGTTTCATTTCTCGTCGACTATTGGCGCGGCTCGGCGCAGATGGTCGGCGTCGAGGATTACCTGCTGTTTCACGCGCTGTTCGCGCACATGCTGGCGGGCCCGATCGTGCGTGCCAAGGAACTGATGGGCCAACTCGCGCGGCTGGACGACCCCACGCCGGAGGACTGGACGCTCGGCGCGGCGCTCTTCGCGCGGGGGTTGGTCAAGAAGATGCTGGTCGCCGATCGGGTGGCGCCGTTCGTGGACATGGTTTTCGCCTGTCCGGGAAAGTGGGGGCGTCAAGCCTTGGTCTGGGGCGTGGTCGGATTCGCTCTCCAGCTCTGGGGGGATTTCAGCGGCTACACCGACATGGGGCGAGGCGCGGCGCGCATGCTCGGCATCCGCCTGCCGGAAAATTTCTACAGCCCGTGGCTGAGCCGCACGCCGGGCGAATTCTGGGAGCGCTGGCACGTCACGCTGAGCCGATGGGCGCGCGACTACGTGTTCTGGCCGCTGCGCGATTGGGCGCTGGCGCCCATGGTCGCCGCGTTGTTGTTGGGATTGTGGCACGGCGGGCGCTGGACGTTCTTTCTTTGGGGATTTTATTTCCGCGCCTTGGCCGTGGGCGAAGACGCGCTGGAGCGCAGCCCTTTCGCACGGGCATGGACGCGGCTTCCGGACGCGTTTCGGCGTCTTGTCCTCCTTCCACTGACGCTGTCTCTGAATGTGTCGGGAGTCCTGCTGTTTCGCGCGACCAGCCTGTCGAACGCCGCCGAATACGCCCTTGCGCTCGCGCGCGGGCCCCTGGGCGTAGCGGCCGGCGCGGGTTTTTCCGTCGGCGTTCTTCAGCGGCATTTCTATGCGGCGGCGGCGCTGACCATGGGAATGGAGCTTCTGTTCTATCGCGGTCTCCAGGATCGCCGATGGCGGCCGTTCGGCATCGTCGACGGGCAGGCGCTGTCGCGCGCGGCGGCGGGTCTTCTTTCGCGCAGGCCTGCGGCGGCCGCGGCCGTCGGAGCGCTGGCCGGCGCGGCCGTCGCCTTCGCGGGGCTGGCGGCGATCCTTTTTCGCCAGGGCGAGGCGACGGCGTTCGTCTATTTCAGATTTTGACGCGGAGAGGGTTCAAGTGTAGGGAACGGCCTCGCAGGCTCCAGCCGCCCCGGATTTCAGGCCGCTTTCGCTGGCGTACCACGACCAGCCCACCGCGAGCAAGGCCTTGAGCACGCAGGCCACGGGCACGGCGAAGACGAGGCCGAGAAAACCGAAGGTCTCCCCGCCGACGATCAGAGCCAGCAGGTTGACCATCGGATGCAGGTGCACCGAGTGGCGCGCGACCACGGGCTGGAGAAGAATCTCGTCGGCCAGGCGGATGCCCAGAAACAAGAGCAGAACTTTCGCGACCGCCGCGAAAGTTCCGAACTGCATCAGCGCCATCGCTCCGCCGACGATGATTCCGGCGACGACGCCCATGTAGGGCACCACCGAGGTGACCGCGCACAGCGCCGAGATCGCCAGCGCGTTGTCGACGCCGAGAAGGGTCAGGCCCAGAAAGGTTGCCGTGCCGATGGCGACGGCGACGACGATGAGGCCGCGCAGATAGTTGCCCAGCGCGCGGTCGATCTCCGAGGCGAGGTGGATGGCCTGTTCCACGTAGCGGCTGGGCAGGGCCTGGATCGCGGAGTCGAACGCCTTCGGAGCGTCTTTCAAGAAGAAAAAACCGATGAACGGAACCAGCACCGCGTGCGCCAGCAGCGGCACCGCGCCCAAGAGAAGGGCCGGCGCGTTCTGGAGCCGGGCCAGCGCGGCGGAGACGGCGTCGTCGAGAAATTTCCGCGACACGCGCGCGGGAAGCGGCAGGCGCCGCACGAGGGTGCCCTCCGCGGCGCCGGCGTAGGTCTGCAGAGCGCGCGCGTAGGCCGGAGCGCGGTCGATGAGATGGCGCCCTTGTTCGACGGCCAGGGGTTTGAGCGCGAAATACAGCGCCGCGGTCAGCGCCAGCGACAGCGCGTAGCCGGCCGCGATCACGGGCAGGCGGCGCAGGCCCTTGGCTTCGAAAAAAACCGCGACGGGATCCAGGATGTAGGCGAACGCCGCCGCGAGAAGAAAAGGCGTGAGCGCCGCGCGCGCGCGATAGGCCGCCAGACCCAGGACGGCGGCCGGCACCAGCACGGCCGCCGCGGGGACTTTTCGGCGCGGCGTCATTTCGGCGCCGCCGCGTTGGCGCGGCGCAGTCGCGCCGAAAGCAGGCGGGCGAGGTGGCCCATGACCGCGACGCCGACGCGGGGGTGGGACTGAAGGAGCGTCTCGAGCTTGGCCCGGTAGAGCAGGTGCAGTCGGGAAGTCTCGGCGGCGGTCGCGGTGGCCGTGCGCGGCTGAGACTCCAGCAGGGCCATTTCGCCGAAAAATTCCCCGGGCTGGACCGTGTGGAGAGGCTCCTCTGCGCCGCCCGCGCCGCGGCGCGTCAGCGCGACCGAGCCGGATTCCAGGATGAACAGAGCCCGCCCGACGTCGCCCTCGGCGAAGACCACCTCGCCCGGCTTGTAGGTCCGCGCGTGCAGGATCTGCGCGAGCTCGCCGAGCTCCGTGCTCGACAGGCCCTCGAAGAGCTCCAGCGAGCGCAGGAACTGACGCCTGCGAGACAGCGCGGGGTCTGCGAAAAGGCGCTTGAGCAGGCGTAGCGGACTCATGTCAGTCGCGGCGCAGGAAGGCCCAGCCGGCGCTGAGCGCGGTCTTCAGCGCTTGTCCCCAGCCGGAGCGCAGGCCTCGCCCGAACTCGCAAACCTCCTGGTCCACGCGGTAGGCCGCGACTTCGACCGCGCGCGCGGCGTCGCGCAGTTTCAGCATCGCGACGACGAACACCGCGATCATGACCGCGAGCTCCAGAACGACGAGGGCCAGGCAAACGGCGATGAAGGTGGTCATGGGCGGCATCGTACCAAAATTGATAGGATGCGGCATGGCCGAGACGCGCACCGATTGGTCGGCGACCGTTCGCCTGCCCAAGACCGATTTCCCGATGAAGGGCGACTTGGCCCGCCGCGAGCCGCAGACGCTCGCGGCGTGGGCCGCCGGGGGGCTGTGGTCGAAGATTCGCTCCCGGCAGGCGGGCCGCCCGCCGTTCGTCCTCCACGACGGTCCGCCCTACGCCAACGGCGACATCCACATCGGCCACGCGCAAAACAAGATCCTCAAGGACGTCACCGTCAAGGCGCGCGCCCTGCTCGGTTGCGCGACGCCCTACGTTCCGGGTTGGGATTGCCACGGCCTGCCCATCGAGACCGCGCTGCTCAAGGAGCTCAAGATGAGCAAGCGCGGCGTGACCGATGTCCCGAAGTTCCGCCGCGCCGCGGCCGATTTCGCGCGGGGCTTCATCGCCAAGCAGCGGGCTGATTTCCAGCGCCTGGGCGTGTTCGGCGATTGGGACGCGCCCTACACGACGATGTCCAAGCGCTACGAGGCCGCGATCCTGGCCGCGTTCCGCGGCCTGGTCAAGCGAGGCCGCGTCTACCGCGGCCTCAAACCCGTGCTGTGGTGTCCGTCCTGCGAGACGGCGCTGGCGGAAGCCGAAGTCGAGTACAAGGACAAGGTCTCGCCTTCCGTTTTCGTCGCGCTGCCCGTCGTCGAGGGCGAGCTCAAGGGCGCCGAGATATTGGTCTGGACGACCACTCCTTGGACCTTGCCGGCCAATCGCGCGGCGGCGTTTCACCCGTCGCTTGAATACGTCGAAGTCGAGGCGGCCGTCGGCGGCCGCAGGCGCCGGCTCATCGTTTCGCGCGCGCGGCTTGACGCGGTGATGAAGGAGATCGGCGCGGCCGACGCCAGGATATTGAACGCGTGGCCCGGCGAGAAGATCGTCGCGCTCGCCGTGCGCTATGAGTTTCCGTATCCGACCAAGACCGGGGAGACCGGCGTGTCGGTGCTCGCCGATTACGTGACGGCCGAAGACGGCACCGGCGTCGTGCACACGGCTCCCGGCCACGGCGAGGACGACTTCCACACCGGCCGGCGCTGCGGGCTTGAGACGCTCAACCCCGTCGACGGCGCAGGGCTGTTCACCGAAAAGGCTCCGCGCTGGAAGGGCAAGCACATCTTCAGGGAAGGCAATCCCGAGATCGCCGCCGATCTCGCCGAGCGCGGCCTGTTGCTGGCGAAGAAGGACATCACGCACTCCTACCCGCACTGCTGGCGCTGCAAGAACCCCGTGATCTTCCGGACCACGGAGCAGTGGTTCCTGCGCTTGGACGACGACTTGCGCGACAATCTCCTGGCGCAGATCGACCAGACGCGCTGGGTGCCGCCCGACAGCCGCAACCGCATCGCGGCGATGGTGCAGAACCGTCCCGACTGGTGCCTGTCGCGCCAGCGCGTTTGGGGCGCGCCCGTGCCGGTGCTCTACTCGTTGAAAACCGGAGAGCCGGTGCTCGACGACGCGGTGTTCGAGGCGATCGAGAAGAAGGCGACGGCCGAGGGCGTCGACTTCTGGTTCGAAAATTGGGGGCGGACCCTGACGCGCGCCGATTGGCCGTTTTTGCCCGAACACCCGGCGCTGGCCGAGGGCTTCCGCCGCGAGACCGACATCCTCGACGTGTGGCTGGACTCCGGCGTGTCTTGGCTTGCCGTGCTCGACGGCGAGCGGGTGGCCGACCTGTATCTGGAGGGTTCCGACCAGCACCGCGGGTGGTTTCAGAGCTCGCTGGTCATGTCGACGGCGCTGCGCGGGCGCGCGCCGTTCAAGGCGGTGCTGACGCACGGCTTCGTGCTCGATGAAAAGGGCCGCGCGATGCACAAATCCGCGGGCAACGTGGTCTCGCCGCAGAAGATCGTCGAGAAATGGGGCGCGGACGTCTTGCGCTTGTGGGTGGCCCTGGCCGACGTGCACCAGGACACGCGCATTTCCGACAAGCTGCTGGAGGGCCCGGCCGACTCCTACCGCCGCGTGCGCAACACGCTGCGCTTCCTGCTGGGCAACTTGTCCGACTTCGCGCCGAAAGACGCGGTCGCCTTCGAGTCGCTGCCCGAGATGGAGCGCTACCTGCTTCACCGCTTGGCCGAGCTCCAGGAGCGCGCGCTCGCGGACTACCGGGACTATCGCTACCGCGACGCGGCGCGGCGCCTGGTGGACTTCTGCGCGTTCGATCTCTCCGCGTTCTACTTGGACGTGACCAAGGACCGCATGTACACCTTTCGCGAGGATGCGCCGCAGCGTCGAGCGGCGCAGACCGTGATGGCCGAGGCGCTCTCGCGGCTTTGCGCGCTGCTGGCTCCGCTGTTGCCGTTCACCGCCGACGAGGCCTGGAGCTTCTGGTCCGCGCGTCCGGCCGAGAGCGTGTTTGTCTGGGATTTGCCGGCGGCCGACGCGCGCTGGAGCGACGCGGTGCTTGCCGCGCGCTGGGGCGAAGCCTTGGCGGCGCGCGCCGTCGCGCAGAAGGCGCTGGAGGAGGCGCGGGCGCTCAAGACGATCGGCTCTTCCCTGCAGGCCAAGGTCGTCGTTCGCGGCCCAGCCGAGAAGCTGAAGGCGCTTGAAGGCATGAACCTGCCCGAACTGCTGATCGTTTCCGAGGCCGCCCTGGAAGCCGATGGGGGCGCGATCACCGCCTCGGTGTCGGCCGCCGCCGGCGTCAAGTGCCCGCGCTGCTGGCGCTGGCAGACGGATATCGGCGCCGATCCGTCTTTGCCGGAGCTATGCGGGCGCTGCGCGCGGCAGTTGTCCTAGGGCTGTTCGCGCTCGACCGCGCGACCAAGCTCTGGGCGCGGCGGGTGCTGAGCGCGCGCGGCCCCATGCGCGTCCTTCCGTTTTTCGATTTGTCCTACGCCGAGAACGTCGGCGCGGCCTTCAGCTTGGGAGGGGGATTCGGCCGCGCGGCCAACGCGTTTTTCATCGTCGTGTCCGCGGCGCTGACCGTCTACATCCTGCGTCAGTTGCGCCGCTGGCCCAAGGACAATTTTTGGCTTCAGGCGGGCGGCCTGCTGGTGGTGTCGGGAGCTTTGGGCAACCTCTACGATCGCCTGGTCTACCGCTTCGTGGTCGACTTCTTGTACTTGCACCACTGGCCGATCTTCAACGTGGCCGACTCGTGCATCACCGTCGGCGCGCTCCTGCTGGCGTGGGGCTTACGGGATGTGCCCGAGTCAAGCACGACTTAGCCGTTAAAGTGTTTGTCGATGCCGAAGCCGACGCCAAATCCAAGCGCTCCGCCTACCAGCACGCCGGCAGGCCCGAATAAAGTCCCGAACAGCAATCCAATCATCGCGCCGCCGATGCCTGCAATTACATGAGATTGAAAGTTCGGGTCGTGGGCGGCGGGGCCCTTGGAACTGGAGGTCCCGGGATTTCCTGAGGGTGAACCCTGGACTACGAGATCGCCAGAACTGCCGTCTTGCCCCGTTCCATTCGTTTGCGTGTTCCCAGTGTTTGGTGCCGGCACATTGCTGCTTGTGCCACTCGGTGCGGGTTGAGGCTTGGGCTGCGCCGCGCCGGGGATGCAGGCCACGCCGAGTTGAGTGTTGCGATCGGCTTGAAACGACGGTACGGACGCAGCCGACCGTGCCGCCGCCCCGGCCGAAGCGGCGGTGTGTTGGGCGCCGCGAAGAGCGCCCTGGCCGTTGTCGATTTCGCCCCCGCCGGGCGTGGAGGACGCGGGGCTGATTCCGGTGCTTTGCTCCTCGTAGGGCAGGCACAACTGATTCCAGAACTTGGCCCAGCCGCGGGACAGAGCGCCGTGTATGCCCGCGACTTGGCCGGCCGTCAGGGTCTTCTGCTGAATTCGGACATCCTGCAGGGCTTCGGCGTTGGCTTGGTCCAGTTTTTCGTGGGCGGCTTTCACCGCGGCCGGGCTGGCGTTGGCGGCGATGATCTTTTCGTAGCGGTCGCGCAGGGCCTTGTAGGCGGGCCACTTGTCCTTCAAGTAGGGCTGCATCGTGTCGGGCAAACCGAGGTACTGATTGACGGTCCCGCCGGAGGTCGGCGCCGGGCGCGGATGAGGCTTGGGCTTGTGCGGGCTCGGCGGCGTCGCCGGCGAAAAATCGGACGCGACCAGCGGCCGGAAGGTGACCGTATTGTTCTGTCGGCCGCGATCGAGTTGGTACTGATCGGGGAGGGGCCTGCGGCCCAAAGCCGTGAGCGGCAACTCATCGGCGGGAATGGGGGTCAAATGCGCGTTTTTCGAACTGAGTTTGGCGCAGTAGAGCTGGATGGCCGAGATGTCGCCGAAAGACGGCGGGGGGATGTCCGCGCGCCTGACCGTCAGCAATTCCGGGGAAGGGCACACCCTGCGGATGGTCTCGTTGGCGACGTCTTGCTTGGAAACCTCCACGACCTCGAGCTGCTGGATGGCCTCCTGCCGCGTCAGGGACAGCGTCGCGGAAGTCGACGGCCCGGGCGTCGGCACGAACGCGCCGGTGGGAGGGTTTGCGGCGATGTAGTCGCCCTGCGCCATGGCCTGCGGGATGTCATAGGCCGGGGCCGACCAGCCCTTTCGGCCGGTGAGGATCACCTTCGCCGCGCCGCCTCCGACCAAGTCCAGGCGGTAGGGCGTCGCGGAACTGTCGAAGGTCAAGGCGTTTCCGATTTTCTTGGGCGGCTCCTGGAAGCGGTAGAGCGGGGCTTCTCCCTGGTCCTTGAATCCGGCCCAGTAGTTCGTCGACTCCAACGAATACCAATGCAGACGCTCGGAACTCATCTTGCCGGCGTCTCGAAGGTTGACCCACAGATGCACCTGCTTGCCGTTCGGGTCGGCGAAGCCGATCTCGTCCCAGGGTCCGCGCGCGTAGTCGGCGCTCCAAGCCGCGTTCTGGTCGGCCGCGGCCGAAGCCGCGGCGAGGGTGCACAGCAGGCCCAGCAGAGGGAGGGATTTCATGGGGTCCTCTGACTTAAAGTTCGCGAACCAACAGAGCATAGCCCCGGGCGTCGATTTTGGCAAGCCCCCGGGGGCCCGGAAGAAAGATGGGACTTAAGTCCTATCCAGCAGCGCGACGAGCTCCGCGTGCGGAGTCTGCGGGAACAAGTCCACGGGCTGGACGCGGCGCAACGCGTAGCCGGAGTGAGCGAGATAGCCCGCGTCGCGCGCGAAGGTGGCCGGATCGCAGGACACATAGACGAGGCGGCGTACGCGCCGGTCGGTGAGAAAGCGCCGCACCGGCTGCGTGAGGCCCGTGCGCGGCGGGTCGACGAGCGCCGCGCATTCGGCCGGCAGTTCCGAGCCGAGCTTGGGCAAGACGGCCTCGGCTCGGCCGGCCTTGAAGCGGGCGTTGCGCACGCCGTTTCGTTCGGCGTTGCGGTAGGCGTCCTTGACCGCGTCGCGGTTTTCCTCGACGCCGAGAACCTTCGCGAACGCATCGGCCATCCACAGCGTCAGCGTGCCCACGCCGCAATACAGGTCCAGCGCCAGCGGGAATTTCCGGCCGCCCTCGGTCATCGCGGCCTTGGCCTGCGCGTAGAGGACCTCGGCCGCGGGCGTGTTGACCTGCAAAAACGCTCCGGGCGAGACCGCGAAGCGCAGTTTGCCGATGGTCTCCTCGATCTCGCGCGCGCCCCAGAGCCTGCGCCACTCGTCGCCGAGCACCACCGAGGTCTTGTGCGGTTGGACGTTCATGTGCAGCCCGATGAGTTCGGGGTGCGCGGCGCGCAGTTCGGCGGCGAAGGCCTCGCGGTCGGGGAACTCCGAGCGCGAGACCACGAGCGCCGCCAGAGCCTGACCCTCGGCGTTGGTGCGCACGAACAGATGCCTCAGCCAGCCGCGTCCGGTGCGCCCGTCGTAGAAGGTCCAGCCGCGCTCGCGCGCCAGGCGCTTGACCGTGAGTGCCAGGCGCATCGAAAGGTCCGGCTGGATCGGACACTCCGTCAGGTCCACGATCTGCCGCGAGCCGGCCGAGAAAAAACCCATCAGCGGCCCGTCCGGCCCGGGGCCGAATGGGATTTGGACCTTGTTGCGGTAGCCCCAAGGCTTGGGCGCGGCCAAAGTCGGCGCGGTCAGCGACTCGGCCTCGGAGAACTTCCCCAGGCGGCGCAGGCAGTCGACCACGATGCCCCGCTTCTGAGCGAGCTGGACCGGGTAGTCGATGTGCTGCCAGCCGCAGCCCCCGCAGGCGGGGCCGGGGCGGGAGGGCGCGGCATGATGGCGGCAGGGCGGGTCGATGCGCGCCGGGCCGCTGGAGAGGATTTTTCGGATGCGCGCGCGCGCAAAGCTGCCCTTGACCTCGACGACCTCGACATCCAGTCGGTCGCCGGGAGCCGCGCCCGGAACGAAGACCACGCGCGATGACCCCACGGCGCGGCCCAGGCCGTCGCCGGCCGGCGCCATCGCGTCCACGGCGACCGTCAGTGTCTCGGGCACTCCGGGATCGTACCAATTTTATAGAATCGGCGCATGGGACATCGAACGGCGTTGCTCGCGGTCGTGGCCGCCCTCTGCGCGGCTTGCGTGCCCTACCCGAACGCGCCCGATGGCGACAACTCCTCGTTGGTCGGCCAGGCCGTCACCGGCGCCTACGCGGGCCTGGGCCAGGGCGGCAAGGTCGTCTCCAGCCAGCACTTCAAGCTGGCCGCCTACGGCGACGACGCGCAGAAGGATTCCGACATCGCCGAGGCGGACTATACCCAGCTCACGCAAGACATCGGGATGGTCACCTTCCTGCCGCTGGCGCCCTACAAAGTCGTCGTTTACGCCTCCCAAGACGAGTACCTGAAAAAGACCGGCCAGCCCAACTGGTCGATCGGCGTCGTCGCTTCCGACGGCTCCGGTTCCATCTACACCTACGCCAGCGACCGCCTGCCGGGTACGCTGTCGCATCTGATCACCCAGTCGGTGATTCTCGAGTACTTGAACCAGAACTTGCTCGACCAGCAGCGCTGGCTGCTGGCGGGGCTTGAGACCTACGAGGAGTTCAAGACGCTCAACCGGCGCGGAATATACGACGGATTCACCGCGCTGCTGTCGTCGCAGCCCATCCCGCTCGACCAGCTTGAGAACATGTACCCGCCCGATGAGCGCGGCTATGATGTCACGCTTTGGTTCGCGGAGTCCTATGGCATCGTGCGTTGGCTCATCGAGAGCGGCGGCAAGATCAACTTCGCGACCTTCCTGAGCTCCGTGCGCGACGGCAAGAGCTTCGACGAGGCCGTGCAGTCGGCCTACCCCGGCCGCTGGAACTCCCTGCAGGACGTGCTCAGCGACTGGCAGAGGAGCCTGCAGTGAGCGCGCGCGCCGCCGCGCCGGCGCGGCGCGTGGTCTTGCCGGTGCGCGGCATGCATTGCGCGTCCTGCGTGGACAAGGTGGATTCGGCGCTGCGGGCCGTGCCCGGCGTGGAGGCGGTCAGCGTCGACTTGCCCTCGCGCACGGTGGCGGTGTCTTTCGTGCCCGCGCCCGGGCGCCTGGAGGTCAAGCACCTGCGCCGGGCGGTGGAGGCCGCCGGTTTCGACGTGCTCGGCGAAAGCGACAGCCGCGCCCAGGCCGAGGCCATCAGCCTGCTGTCGCAAAAAGACGAGCAGAAGCGTCTGCTCGTGCGCCTTCAAGTCGCGCTCGTCTTCAGCGTGCCGCTGCTCTTGGCCGACCGCATGGGCCTGTCGCCGTACACGGCCCTGCTGCTGGCGCTTCCCGTGCAGATTTGGGGCGGTTGGCATTTTCACGAGGGATTGGCGCGCTCTTGGCGCCGCCGACGCGCGGACATGGACGCGCTGGTGTCGGTGTCGACCTGGGCGTCTTTTTTCTACAGCGCCTACGTGGTCTTCTTCCCGGAGACCTTGCCCGCGGCCGCGCGCCAGACGCAGTGGGAGGCGGTGTCGGGACTGGTGATCTTCGTCACCCTGGGCCGCCTCATCGAGGCGCGGGCGCGCGGCAAGACCAACGAGGCGGTGGTGCGCCTGATGCGCTTGGCGCCCAAGACCGTGCGGCTGCTGCGCGCGGGCCAGGAGGTCTCGGTGCCGCTCGACGAGGTCGCCGTCGGCGATTTCGCTCGCGTGCGGCCGGGAGAGCAGATCGGCACCGACGGCGAGGTCGTTTCCGGCCGCTCGACGGTCGACGAGTCGCTGCTGACCGGCGAAAGCCTGCCCGTGGAGAAGGCGCCCGGCTCGCGCGTCTGGGGCGGGACCATGAACAAAAACGGCGCTCTTGAGGTGCGCGTCACCCGCCCCGGAAAGGAGTCGGCGCTGGCGCGCATCGTCGAGGCCGTGCGCGAAAGCCAGGCCACCAAGCCGCGCGTGCAGCGCGTGGTCGACAAGGTCGCGGCGTGGTTCGTGCCCGCGGTGATCGCGTTGGCGCTCGCGTGCGCGGCGGCGTGGCTGCGGGCCTCGGGCGGGCCCGACTACCGGATGGCGCTGACCGCGTTTACCGCGGTTCTGGCCAGCGCCTGCCCTTGCGCGCTGGGCCTGGCCACGCCGCTGGCCATCGTGGCGGCGGTCGGCCGCGCGGCGGGCATGGGCGTGTTCATCCGCAACGCCGACGTTCTTGAGGAGTTCGGCCGCCTGGACGTGGTGCTCTTCGACAAGACCGGCACGCTGACGCTGGGGCGGCCGGAGGTTTCCGGGGCCATCGTCTTGCGCGGGACCGAAGACGAGATGCTGGCCTGGGCGCTGGCCTGCGAGGAGCGTTCCGAGCATCCGTTTTCCGAGGCCGTGCGCGCGCGCGCGCGCGCGCGCGGCGTCGCCGCTCCCGCCGTCGAATCCTTCGAGGCCCTGCCCGGGCGCGGAGTGATCGTGCGCGCGTCGGGCAAGGTCGCGCGCGCGGGCAGCCTGCCGTGGCTGCGCGAGGAGGGCGTGGCGATCCCGCAAGACGACGCCACGCGTTTTTCAGAGGAAGGTTCTCTTCTGGGCGTGGCCGTGGACGGCGAGCTTTTGGGCGCGCTGCGCATGGCCGACGCGCTGCGCCCGTCGGCCGCCGCGGCGGTGCGCGCGCTCAAGGACCGAGGGCTCGAGGTCTGCCTGGTCTCCGGCGACCGCAATTCGGCGGCTTACCGCGTGGCCGAACAGGTGGGAATCGACACCGTCTTCGCCGAGACGCGCCCCGAGGAGAAAGCCGACATCGTGCGCCGCTTCCAGCGCGAGGGCAAGCGCGTGGCGATGGTCGGCGAGGGCTTCAACGACGCCCCGGCCCTCGCGCACGCCGACGTGGGCGTGGCGCTGGCCTCGGGCACCGACGTGGCCGTCGAGTCGGCCGATCTGGCGCTGATGAACCCGGATTTGACCTACCTGTCGCGCGCCATCGACTTGAGCCGTGATTTCCGCGCGGTCGTGGTCCAGAACCTCGCGTGGGCCTTCGTCTACAACTTGGCGCTGCTGCCCTTGGCCGCGGGGGCGTTCTACTCGCGTTGGGGACTGCTGCTTGAGCCGCAGTACGCGGGAGCCGCGATGGCGCTGAGCTCGATTTCCGTCGCTTTGAATTCGCTGCGCCTGAGGAGAGCCGATGCCGACTGAGAAAGAATCCGCCCCCGCCTTCGAGATCTACGGCTACAAGCCCGATCTCGCCTTGTCCGGAGCCGACGCGCCGCTGCCGCCCATCGAGACCTGGCCCAACCAGTACAAAGGCTACGAGATCAAGATCGAAATCCCCGAGTTCACCTCGGTGTGCCCGAAGACAAAACTCCCCGATTTCGGCCAAATCACCGTCCGCTACCTTCCCGACCGGCTCTGTCTGGAGCTCAAGAGCTTCAAGTACTACATGCTCGGCTACCGCAACATGGGCATCTTCTACGAGAACGCCGTCAACCGCGTCTGCGACGATGTCGCCAAGGCGACCAAGCCCGTCTGGCTCGAGGTCACGGGCGCGTTCACCTCGCGCGGCGGCATGCGCTCGACGATCGTCGCGCGCTGGCCGCGCAAGGCCTTCGGCCCGCGTTGAATTCCGCCGCCTAAACGAGCGCTTTTCATATTGACACCCCCGCGGTCCGATGTTAAACTGCCGTGAACATGCCGCTCCCGCGAGGTTGAGACGACGATGACCAAGAAAAGCCGAGTGACCCTGCGCCGTTCGTTGAAGCGCTACTGGGACGGGACTCACCGCGTGACGACGCCGGAACGGACGGAGCGTGCGGTGATGCGCAAGATCCGTGCCAGCGGGCTGCCCGTCGTCTTCCAGATGACCAGGATCGACGGCATCGACAAACTCGGGTTGCCGGTTTACAGCGCCCAGTATCCGGACGTCTTCAATAACACCAAAAAGCCCGGGGTCGTCACCTGCTGCAAAGGCAAGGGTTCGACCGTCGCGTCCGCTCGCGTCAGCGCGCTGATGGAGCGCGTGGAGCGCTTCAGCGCTTCCGACATGGACCTGCGCGATGTGATTTACGCGCCGTTCGAGTCCATCAGGCGCCGCGCGGTCTCCCGCTGGGATTTGGTGCCCTGCAATCTGCAGCGGCGGCTCTACACGAAGAGGGAGGTGGACCGTCAGATATTGCCTTGGACCGCATGCCACTCCCTGAGCCGCGACCGCGAGGTGCTTTTGCCGGCCAATATGGTTTATTTCCGCGGCTTCCGCGAGAACAACGACTTCTCCTACACCAACGGCCTCGCCGCCGGAAACACGATCGAGGAGGCGGTCCTGCATGGCCTGTGCGAAGTCGTCGAGCGGCATCTGCAGGAGGTGGTCTACCGCAACGGGATCAAGACCCCGCGCGTACCGCTGGAGTCGATCTCGGACGCGGGTTTGGCAAAGATTGTCGCCCGCTTCGCGTCCGCGGGGTTGAAGCTCTACATCAACGACGTGTCGCTGGATTTCGGCATTCCCGCGTTCGGCGTGTTCGCGGCGGATGCCGCCGGGCCGCACTACGATGCGCATTCGTTCTACACGGCGGTCGGCGTTCATCCGGACAAGCGCGTCGCGTTGTCGCGCGCGTTGCTGGAATTGGCGCAAGAACGCGCGAGCGTTCGCAATGCCGTCCTCGGGGGGGAGATCGCCCTGGAGGTCCTTCCGTCCGCGCCGCCCCACATCGTCGATGAATGCATGGGAATCGTCGACTTGGAGCGGGAGGTCCGCTTCGACGATATCGCCGACATCGCGGACAACGACATCGCCGTGGAGATCGGCAAAGTCGTCGCCTCTCTCGGCGGCAGGGGCTGCGAGGTGATCGTCAAGGATTTGACGCATCCGATGCTCGGCGTTCCGGTCGTGCGCGTGGTCGTTACCGGCCTGCAGCCGGGAATCTGGGGCATCGGCGTCTCGGAACTCGATCACGAGGTCGCCCAGGTTTCATCGCACCTGAATTCGACGCCGTCCGCGCGCGCGCAGCCGCGCGTTCTCGGCGTTTGAGCCTGGCCTCGGGCTCTTGTCTGCCTCTGCGCACCGCGTCGCGCCGGCGCTGATCGCGGCGGGCGCCGCGTTGTTGTTCTGGAACCTCGGTCGGCCGCTGTTGTGGCAAGACGAGGCCGAGACCGCCCTGCGCGCGGAGTCGATCCTCGACACCGGTTTGCCGCGCCTGCGCGTGCGCGGCGTGCTGGCCACGGCCCAGCCGTCGCTGGCGCCAAATGAGGCGCGCGAGGGCGGCGTTTGGATTTGGGACACATGGCTGCCCGCCTACCTGTGCGCGGCGTCTTTCGGCGCCTTCGGCGCGGGGCCCGGCGCGGCGCGTCTGCCTTTCGCGCTCGCGGGGCTGGCGGCGCTGTGGCTGTGGTGGCGGATTTTCGACGCCGAGCGCCGCCGCGGGCCCGATTGGGCGCCCGAGGCGGCGCTGGCATTTTTGGCGCTGTCGCCGGCCTACCTGCTCTTTTGCCGGCAGTCGCGCTACTACGCGCTGCTGGCGCTGGGCAACGCGCTGGTATTGCTGGCCTGGCGCGCCCTCCTGCGCGGTCGTCGGGGAAGCGTTTGGGCCGTCGCTCTCGCGCTCAATTTTCTTCTGCACGCGTCCTTCGGTTTTTTCGCGGCGGCGGGGCTGGCGCTGGCGCTGGACGCGGCCCTGCGCGGGCGTGAGTGCCTGCGCCCGCGCTTCGCGGCCGCGGCGGCGCTGAGTTTGGGGCTGGCCGCGCCCGCGATCGTCTATTTCCGCGTCTGGGAGCGTCCGGGCAACCACGCCTACGGCCCGGCGGAGTCGTTGGAGTTTCTCAAGACTTTCCTGCTCTGGCTGGCGGCGTTCGCCGCGCCGCTGGCGGTGGCCGCGGCGGCGCGGGCGCGGCGCGGGCTTGTCGTCGCGGCCGGGTTCGTGTTGTTGTGCGGGCTCGTCGCGGAAGGCGGGGCGTCGCGGCTGTGCGCGGCGGCGGCGTTGGCGGGCGTTTTGATCGCGGCCTGGCGCGCGCCCGCGCCCGAGGGAGATTTGGGCCTGCGCCGGATGGCGTGGCTGCTGATCGCCTCGACGCTGGCCTTGCTGTCGCTGGGCGCGGCCGAGCCCTACGGGCGCTATCTGGTCGGAATCCTGCCCGCGTGCGCCTATCTGGTCGGGACGGACGCCGCGGCCTTGTCGCGCGGGCGCGGCTGGGCCGTCGCGGCCCTATGCGCCGCGACGCTGTCGTCGAACCTGCTTTTTTGGGCGCCGCTGAAGGCGGCGCAGGCTTTCGCCGCGCCGGCGTCCGCGGTCGACAGCGTTTCCGGAATGATGCGCCGGCGCCTGCGCGATCTGTCGTTTCGCTGCGATCTGGCGGGCTTGGCGGGCGAGACGGCGCGCGGCGCGCGCGGGTATCTGGAGCCCGCGGTGGCGGCCATCAAGGCCGGCGGCGGCAGGACTTTCTTTTCCGACGCGGATCAACTGTCGTTGATGTTCGCCACGGGCCTTCGTCCCGTCTATCCCGACGATTTTTTGAAAACCGAGCCCGACTGGCTTTTGCCCTCGCCTTGGCTGGCACTTCAGCCGGAGCTCGCTCGACGCGTGGAGGAACTCGTCGAATCCGGGCGTTACGCCCCGGCGGGAGTTTTTGCGCCGCGCATCCTGTGGCAGAACAACCCCGATCCGCTCTACCGGGTCTGGAGGCCGGCGTCGGGACCCTTGGCTCTCTATCGCAGGGTCGCGGGTCCTAACCGTTTATTTACGCGAGATTAACCCCTTTTTAGTGGACGGTCCGAGCGGCGGCCGCTACAATCAGGGCATGAGGGGCGCGGCGGCGGCGGCGTTAGCGGCGATGCTGGCAGCGACGGGCTGCGATGTGTCCAGCTCGGCGGACGCTCCCTCGGGGGCGCCTTCGGCCGCGGTCATGCCCGTCTCCCAGCCTTCGCCGGCGGCGTCCAGCGGCCGCGCGGCCCGAAACCTCTATGGGGCGTCCGGGATGTCCTCCGTTTCGGGGGGCGACCCCGGTCGCGTCACTTTCGACGGGGCGAGTTCGGGTTTCCTGGGCTTTGGCGGCGACGCGATCCCGGTTTCGCGTCCGTCGAGTTACGCCGGAGCCTACACCTCGGGCGTCATCCCGGTCAGCGATCTGCGCACCCCGGCGCCGCCCTCGCCGTCGGCCGTCAGCCGGCGGGAGGGAATTCTGACGCGCGTGGCGCAGTCGTTGGGCGGGGACGTTCGGGTCGCCGCGGCGATATTGAGCCAGGCCATCCAACGCGGGGTCGATCCGATTTTAGCGCTGGCGGTGGGCGCGCAGGAGTCCGGCCTGCACAACGGCCTGCGCAGTTCCGCCGGCGCGCTGGGCGCGATGCAGGTCATGCCCGGCACCGCGTGCGGGATGGGCGTGTGCAACGCTTCGGTCGTGCGCTACAACCCGCAGACCAACGCCGCGCTGGGAACCGAATATTTGAAGGCGATGATCGCGCGCTACGGCGGCAATGTTTCGCTGGCCCTGGCGGCCTACAACGCCGGCCCCGGCGCCGTGGGCAACCACATCCCGCGCATTCCCGAGACCCAGAACTATGTGCGCAGCGTTCTGAGCTACTACCGCCGCTTCTACAGCGCGGCCTTCGGCGGCTATTCGATCTAGTCCGTCGATTGAACGCGGCCGCGCGACATGGTAGAATGCCTCCCGCGGCGATCGCAGGCCGCGCAAAGCCCAGTTGGCGCAGTGGTAGCGCGTTCCCTTGACATGGGAAAGGTCATAGGTTCAAATCCTATACTGGGCACCATTTGACGCCCGCCCTCGGCCTCGTCGGCCGGGGGTTTTTCGTCGGCGTGGAACAGAGCCCTGGCAGGATGCGCGAAAAGTGTTACAATGTGCCTATAAGACCTCTGGCAGTAAGCTATCCCACACAGTAATTGAGGGGTAGCCGAGCCCAGGGGTTCTTTTTTGTCGAGAGGGATCTATGCCCACGGCAGTATTGGTTGACGGTGGTTTTTTCTTGAAGCGCTATCGCGCGTTGCACCCTGGCGGCATGACTGCTCCAGCGGAGAAGGTGGCCAAGGACCTTTTCGGCTTGGCTCTGAAGCACATCGATCGGACCGAAGGTGAAAAGCTCTACCGCATCTTCTATTACGATTGCCCACCCTACGACAAGAAGGGCCATCACCCATTGACCGGGAAGGCCATCGATTTTTCTAAGACAGACCGCGCCCGGTTTCAACGCCAATTCCTTGAAGAGCTAAAAAAGTTGCGGAAGGTCGCGTTGAGGCTAGGGGAAGTTCGAGATCGTGGCGGTTGGCAGGTTAAGCGAGAGAAGTTGAATTTGCTTCTGCGCCAGACCATCAAGGTCAGTGATCTTGGCGAGCACGATGTTTACTGCGACATCGTTCAGAAAGGCGTCGACATGCGGATTGGATTAGATATTTCATCGTTGGCCTTCAAGAAGCAGGTCGATCGAATCGTCCTGATCTCCGGTGACAGTGACTTCGTGCCAGCAGCGAAATTGGCGAGACGTGAGGGAATAGATTTCGTGCTCGACCCCATGTGGAATCCGATCAACCCGGACTTGCATGAGCATATCGATGGGTTGCAATCGTATAGCCCTCGGCCTGTTAAGAAATCTGCGTCAGCGCCACCGCACGACAAGCCCAAGGCCCCTTGAAGTTCGGGGGCGGCGCGGCGGGAAGGGCGCTTCAATTACCTACATCGAAATTGTATTTCCGAATTACGTCTTCACCTTGTCTTTGCGTTGAGGCATCGCTTCGTCCGATGCATTTGGAAAAGCCAGTGAGGCCGCTAACCAGGAATAGGCGACACCGGCGATGAAATAGAGGCAATAGGCCGTCGTTCCCGAATCCTCGGGACTATATAAGGCCTTCAACAAAAATGAACCCGCTTCATACCGAAGGAATGGGGCGAAGATAACCAATGGCCACGCATAAAATTCTCGCGAGAAGTCCATATCTCCCGATGAATGATGCGTGACGCAACTCGCCGCAAGCGACCAGAATAAAGCACTCACCGGAATTAAAATGAGAATGAATACCAGGAACCTCTTCCTAACGAAGCGTTTTACAATCAAGGCGGCTAACCATGCCGCACAAATAAGAATTCCCGTCGGTGGTCCCCAAAACAACCATGGCAATCTTCCGAATCTAAAATAATCACTGACACAAAGGAGAGCAATCCACATCGCGACCCATGCCCAGGGGCGCCGTAAGCGATTCAACATCCGCGACACGGTCATTATGCCGATTGTAACAGGGGAACTAACCTGCTGCCATAGTAGTTGCGCCGTCGCGTCGTGCTGCCCAGCTTGCCCACTGATCATGGCATACGATCCTGAGGAGCGTTTTGTTCCGCCTTGGAATAATCGCGGGCGCGGCGACCTCCAGATCCCGCTGATCTCCATCGCCGGCCGGCGCGACTACCTGATCCCGTCCGGCCCTCACGCCGAGGGCTACGCCGCGCTCGTGCGCGCGCGGAAAATCCTCCCTGCGCCGGCTCGAACTGCTCGACGACGCCTCCCACATCGACACGAACCGGGAAGCGTTCCCGTTCTTCGAACCGCTGATGCCGCGCGCGCATCGCGCCTTCGAAGAAATGGCCGCCAGCGCTTCACGTTCCGTCGCCTGATCTTCAAGTTCCGGCGCAGCAGTCGCGGCGATTTAGGCAATATGTCTATAATATCGCCGCCGTAAAATCAGGAGAAGAATGCCCGCCACCGACATCGTCCACGCCGCCGATCCCAATTCCCGCGAGGCCCTCGACGCCTTGCGCCACTCCTGCGCCCATGTGATGGCGCAGGCCGTTCAGGAGCTGTTTCCGGGCACCAAGATCGCCATCGGGCCCGCCATCGACAACGGTTTCTACTACGATTTCGACTCGCCGCACCGCTTCACCGAGGATGATTTCAAGGCCATCGAAAGGCGCATGCTGCAGATCGCCGAGGGAAACCACGACTTCCAGGGCCGGGAGGTCTCCTATGAGGAGTCCAAGAAATACTGGGCCGAGCGCGGCGAGCCCTACAAGCTTGAACTTCTGGAAGGCTTCAAGGACCAGAAGCTGACTCACTACACGCACGGGACCTTCACCGACCTGTGCCGCGGCGGCCACACGCCCAGCACCAAGGCCATCCGCCACTTCAAGCTGTTGTCGGTGGCCGGTGCCTACTGGCGCGGCGACGAGAAAAACGCCATGCTCCAGCGCTTGTATGCGACCGCGTGGCCGACCAAGGAGCAACTCGTCGAGCACTTGAAGATGCTCGAGGAGGCCAAGAAGCGCGACCACCGCAAGCTGGGACCGGCGCTGGGCCTGTTCAGCATCGAGGAACTCGCCGGTCCGGGTCTCATCTTCTGGCACCCGAAGGGCGGGCGCGTGCGGTTGATCATGGAGGATTGGCTGCGCGCCGAAGCCCTCAAGCGCGGCTACCAGATGGTCTACACGCCTCACATCGCCAACAAAGACCTCTGGAACGTTTCCGGACACACCGGTTTCTACCGTCAGAACATGTTCGGCGAGATCGAAGTCGAGAAGGCCGACTACATGCTCAAGCCGATGAACTGCCCCTGCCACATCCTGATCTACAAGGGCGGCCTGCGCAGCTACAAGCAGTTGCCGCTGCGCCTGGCCGAATTGGGCACGGTCTATCGATACGAGCGCTCGGGGGTGCTGCACGGCCTCATGCGCGTGCGGGGCTTCACCCAAGACGACGCCCACATCTTCTGCACTCCGGAGCAAATCGAGTCCGAGATCGACGGCTGCCTCGACTTCGCGCTGAAGGTCTTCGAGGTGTTCGGCTTCTCCAAGTACCAGATGGAAGTCTCCACTTGGGACCCCGCCAAGTCCGCGGACTTCGTCGGCGAGGCCGAGGAATGGACGCGCGCGCAAAACGCCCTGGAAAGCGTCTTGAAGCGCCGCGGCGCGGCCTACACGCTTTGCCCCGGCGAGGCCGCGTTCTACGGCCCCAAGATCGACGTCAAGCTCATCGACGCCATCGGCCGCCCCTGGCAATTGTCCACGGTCCAGTTCGACTTCAACTTGCCCAAGCGTTTCGAGATGGAGTACGTCGGCGCCGACGGTCAGCGCCACCGTCCGTTGATGGTCCACCGCGCGCTCTACGGCTCCATCGAGCGCTTTTTCGGCATACTCGTCGAGCACTACGCCGGCGCCTTTCCCCTGTGGTTGGCGCCCGTGCAAGTCAAGATACTGACCTTGACCGACGCCCAGACGGCAGCGGCCGAGGAACTGCGCGCGGCTCTGGAGGCCGCCGGCCTGCGCGTCGAACTGGACGCCCGCCCCGAGAAGATCGGCCACAAAATCCGCGAGGCCACGCTTGAAAAGACCCCCTACATGGTCGTGCTCGGCCCCAAGGACGTGGAGGCCGGCACCTTGGCCGTGCGCCGGCGCGACGGACGACAGTTCGACGGCATACGCCGCGAGGAGTTGATCCGCCGACTGAGCGAGGAGGCGGCTTCCAAGGCGACCGCCTCGACTTGGGCATGAGCGGCGTTCGGCTCGCCGCGGCGGCGCTGGCGCTGGCCGCGCCCGCGCGCGCGTTCTGGGGCTTGGGACCGTCGTTCGACGCGCGCGCCGAGCAGCAGGCCTTCGCCGCCGCCGCCGAGCAGTTTCCTCAGCAGGACCGCGACCGCCTGGCCGTGGTGCAGGCCTTCGAGAGCTACCTGGCGCAGTTTCCGGACAGCCCGCGCGCGGCCGACGCGCGCTTTCTGATCGGAGAGGCGCAGATGCAGCGCGCGCGCGCGCTGCTCAAGCTCGAAGAGGAAAAGCGCCCCGGCTCGCACCCGACCGCGCAGGGAAATCCGGCGGCCGCACGCGCTCTCGAGGAGGCCCGCAAGGCCTTCCAGCAGGTCGTCGGCGAGCGCAAGTCCGGCCTCGCGGCGTCGGCGCAGTATCGTCTGGGCGAGGTCGCCTATGACGGCGGCGATTGGGACGGCGCGATCGCGCAATTCACGGCCGTGGCCGACAAGTTCCCGAAGTCCTACATCAACCCCGAGGCGCTCATCGGCGTCGTCTACGCGGACCTGGCGCTCGAGCAATTCACGCAGGCCGAGTCCAATTTGTTTCTGCTCGGCGAGCAGTATCCGACTTTCCTGCGCGAGCCCGCCGTGCTCTACGCGCAGGGCATCGTCGATTTGCACAAGGGCGCCTACGCCGACGCGGAGCGCTCGCTCAAGCAAGTCCACACCGACGAGGCCGAATTTTATCTCGGCAAGACCTACCTGCTGTCGGGCCGCGCGTACCTGGCCGCGGCGTCCTTCGAGAATCTCCTGCGCGACTACCCACATTCGGATCTACGCGAGCAGTCGCAGTTCTTCATCGGAGACAGCTTCTTTCTGTCCCAGGACTACGACGGCGCCATCGCCAAGTACCGCAAATACCTCGACCTCTACCCGAATGGAACCTTGCGCGCGGCGGCGATGTTCCGCGTCGGCGCGTCGTACTTCAAGGAGAAGGACTTCGTCGAGTCGCGCGCGTCGCTGCAGTCGGTCATCGAACGCTACCCGAAGGATTTTTTCGCGCCGCTGGCCCAACTCTTCATCGCCGAGTCCTTCCTGGCCTCCGAGCAGCCGCGCGAGGCCCTGTTCGCCTTCACGAAAGTCCTGACGCAGTATCCGGACGCGGTCCAGATCGCTCCGTTGGCCGCCTTCAAGCTGGCCTGGTGTCAGTATCAAGTCGGCGATTACTCCCAGGCCGCGCAGACGGCCTCGAGCTTCATCCAGCAGTTCCCCCAGCATCCGCTCGCCAAGGACGTGGACATGGTCATGGGCCAAGCGCTCGTGGCCGCCGGGCGCTATCCCGAGGCCACCGCCGCCTTCCAGCGCGTCATCGACATCGCGCCCAACACCGAGACCGCGGAAGAGGCGCTCTTCCTGATCCTGAAGAGCCAATACGATCAGAAGGCCTATAACTCGATTTTGACCTCCTACCAGTTCATCTTCCGCCACATGCCGCCGTCGCGCTCGAAATGGCGCAGCCTCAGCTACCTGTACTCGGCCGAGGCTTACCTGGCGCTCAATCAAGTCGACGAGGCCAAGGTCCTTTACGAGATGATCCTCAAGGTGTATCCGGACTCCCCGGCGGCGCTCTACGCGCAAGACGGCCTGGCCTGGTGCTACAGCTACAAGGGCGACGACGCCGGCGCGCTGGCCGCGCGTCAAAAGCTCAAGGACATGCTCGCCGTGGCGACCTCGTCGGCGGGGTTTTCGGGAGCCAACGAACTGGGCATCGCCGACTCCCTCTACAACCAGAAGAGCTACGACGACGCCTTCGCGCTGTACTCGAAATTCGCCGACGCGTACCCGTCCTCGCCGCAAGCGCCACAGGCGCTCTACCGCGCGGGCATGTGTTCTTTTCGCCAGAGCTACTATTCCCAGGCGGTCGATTTCTGGGGCCGGCTGATCAAGAATTACCCGAACGCCAAGGACGCGCCGCGCGCTCGCGCGCAGCGCGCCGACACGCTGTTTCGCGCTCAGAAATACGCCGAGGCCGCCGCCGCCTACCGCGACATGCTCGCCGCCGATCCCAAGGGCGACGCGGCGCCCCAGGCGCGCCTGCGCCTGGCGCAGTGCGCGTTCGAAAGCAAGGACGACGCCGGGACCGTGGCCGAGACGCGCGCGCTGGTTGCGTCTTTCCCGAACGCTCCCGAATGCAACGACGCCTTCGATCTGCTCGACGCGGCCTTCGACCGCGACCGGTCGCTGAACTACCGCGGAATCTGGCGCGAGATCGCCGACTCCGCCCCCGGCACGGCGACGGCGGGAGAGGCGTTGTTCCGGTTGGCTCGGCGCGAGTTCGAGAACAAGGACTACGCCGCCGCGGCCGAGGGCTTCCAGAAGTTCAGCGTGGACTTCACCAATCACCCGGAGCTTCCCAAGGCGCAGTTCCTTCTGGCCGAAAGCGAGCTTCAGCTCAAGAAATACGGCGACGCCGCCGCGGCCTACGAGCGCCTGCTGAACAACTTCGACAAGAACGACGATTTCCCCGCCGCGATTTTCCACCTGGCCGGCGCGTATTTCGCGCAGGACAAATTCGCCGACGCCGCGCGCGCCTACTCGCGTCTGCTCGAGGAATATCCGGCCTCGGATTACGCGTCTCCGTCGCTCTACAATCAGGCGCTGTGCTATCAGAAGCTGGGCAAGCTCGACCTCGCGCAGTTCGCGTTCCAGAAGTACGCCGCCGAAGCCAAGCCCGGGGACTCCCAGGCTCTCGATGCGCTCTGGTCGACCTACCAGATGCAGAAAGACAGGAAGGATTTTGATGCCGCGGTTCAGACCTTGGCGCGCGTGCGCCGCCGCTCTCCGGCGGACGCGATGGAGGCGTGGTATCGCGAGGGGGAACTGCGCGTCGAGCAGGGACGCCCCGACTTGGCCTTGTCGGTGTGGGAGCGCATGCGCGGCCTCAAGCCCGCGAACTCGCGCTTCCGTCTGCAGGCGCTCATCGAGATGGCGCAGGCCCAGGAAAAAGACGGGGACTACGCCGGCGCGGCCGACACCTACTCCGACATCGCCCGCGCGGCGCCTCGCGACACCGCCCGCGCGGCCGCCGCGCGCGCGGCGGCGCTCAGGAAGCAGGCGGGCGGCGCCAAGCCACGCGAGCGACCGGCTCCGGCTCCCGACGATGCGCCCGACGGCGGCACGGTGGTGATGCCCTCCGACCCGGGCCAATAGACCGAAATCATCAAGGAGACCAACCCGAACATGGGCGACATCGCGATCCTGCAATTGTTCCGCCAGAGCTTCACTTTGGTGGTGCTTCTGTTTTTGTCGGTGCTGTCGTTGAGCTTCGCGCTGGAGCGCTGGTGGTTTTTCCGCTCGGCCTCGGCGAAGGCCGACGATGTTCTCGGCGGGGTGCGACGCCAGATGGAGGGCGGCGGCAAGGCCGAGGCCGCGGCCGAGTGGTGCCGCCGGCAGTCCTCCGGCGTGGCGCAGGTCGTGGCCTACGGCCTGCTGCACGCGGGCCGCTCGCGCAAGGACTTGGAAGAGTTGATGCTGTCCAAGCTCAAGGAGGAGCGCCTGAAGTTCGAGCGCTTCCTGCCCATCCTGGGAACGCTCGGCAACATCGCCCCGTTCATCGGCCTGTTCGGCACGGTCGTGGGCATCATCCGGGCGTTCCGTGATTTGGCCGCCTCGGGCACCGGCGGGCCTTCGGTGGTCGCGCAGGGCATCGCCGAGGCGCTGGTGTCGACGGCCGCGGGACTGCTCGTCGCCATCCCGGCCGCGATTCTTTACAACTACTTCATGGGCCGGCTCAAGCGTCAGACCGTGGAGATGGAAGTGGCCAGCGCCAGGCTCGTGGTGATGCTGGGAGCCAAGTAGGGAGCGGGCGATGGCGGGCGCAGGAGGCGGCAGGGACGAACCGATCACGGCGATCAACGTGACGCCGCTCGTCGACGTGTGCCTGGTGCTGGTCATCATCTTCATGGCGGTGGCGCCGATGGCGGTCACGCTCGGCATCAAGGTCCTGGAGACGCGCGCCTCCAACGCGGAGGGCAAGGCCTCCGTCGACGAAAACGTGACGGTCAAGATCGCGCCCGACGGCTCGATTTCGGTCGACGGCGCTAAGACCGACGGGATGACCTTCCGCGGGGCGCTGGCGGCGGCTCTTTCGCGCAGCAAGGATCGGATGGTCGTCGTCAGCGCCGACGCGGCAAGCAAGGTGGGCCTGGTCGTGTCGGTGCTCGACGCGGCCAAGCAGGCCGGGGCGCTCAAGCTCGCGCTCATGAAGGCGGGAAGCTGACATGGCCGCAGCTTCGCTCAACGACGAAGAGCCGATCACCGACATCAACATCACGCCGCTCGTCGACGTGTGCCTGGTGCTGGTCATCATCTTCATGGTCACGGCCCCGATGTTTTCCGAGCCCGCGCTGAAAGTGGACTTGCCCTCGGCGCGCACGCGCGAGGGCGAAGAGAAGGACAAAGTCGAGTTGACCCTGTCCAAGGACGGCCAATATGCGGTCGACTACGAGAAGTTCGCCAGCCTGGACGCGCTGACGCCGCGCCTCAAAGAAAAACTCGCCGACAGCGACTCCAAGCTCGTGATCCTGCGCGCCGACAAGGACGCGACCTACGGTCCGCTGACCGACTTGATGGCGCGCGCCAAGGACGCCGGGGCGCGCTCGATGACCATCGCCACGGAGCAGTCGAAATGAATCGGGGGCGTTCGTGAACCGTCTGCCGACGACGGTTACGGTTTCTTTGGCCCTGCACGCGGGGGCTCTGGCGGCGGCGGCGTTTCTCCTTCGCGCGACGCCGCGCCAGGCGGCGCAGGTCGTCGAGGGGGTGGACTTGATCGTCGCCTCGCCGCGGGCCGCCGCGCCTCAGGCCGCGCCCAAGCCCCCGCCGCTGTCGACGCTGGATTTCCTGAAGCTCGCGCTGCCCACGGTCCCGCGCGCGGCGCCGGCCGAAGTGGAGCCGCGGCTGCGGCGCCGCGCGGCCGCGCCCATCGAACCCAAGCTCCAGGACGCCGCCCGTCTTGATCGCGCGCCGAAGCTCGACGCGCTGGACCTCTCGCGCCGCCGCGAGGCGGCGGCGCCCCTGGACGCGCGCGTGGAGACGCGCCGCAGGGCGGCGGCGACGCTGGCGGCCATGCCCGCGCTCGAAGACGTCGGCCGCCGCCGGGTCAAGAACTTGCCCCAGGCCATCGCGCTCGACGAGCGCCGCCGGGAGGCGGCGGCGCTGGCCGCTCCCGAGTTGGGCGCGCCCGTGCCCACGCGCCGGCAGGCCTTGGCCGCGGCCGCGGCCCTGCGCGACGCCGCGCCCGCGGCCGAGGCGCCGCACCGAGGGCGGGACTTCCTGCTTCCCGCGCGGCCGCTTCTCGATGAGCGCCCGAGCCGCGCGCCCGCGCGCCCCGCGCAGTTGACGGCGGCTGCAGCGCCCGCGCGCCGCGCCGTGCCGGCCGCCGCGGCCGCGGCGCCGTCCAAGAAGGGCGTGGACATCGAGGGTCCGCTCAAGAACCGCAAGATCGCGGCCTACTCGGTCCCGCCGTTCCCGAGTTGGGCGCAAAAGCGGGGAATCCTCGAAGCCGACGTGTCCATCCGCTTCACCGTCGACGAAGACGGCCGCGTGCGGCCGGACATGCGCGTGACGAGCTCCTCGGGCTACGGACGGCTCGACGAGCTCGCGCTCGACGCGCTGGGAGCTTGGCGCTTCGTCCCGGCTCCGGGTGCCGGGGTGCAGTGGGGCGTGATCACCTTTAGATTCGTGCTGGAGTGAGACCATGAACGCGATGCTCGCCTTGATTCTGGCCGCCGCCGCCGCCGCGCAGACCGCGCCGTCTTCCGTCGGCGCGTCGTCGGCCTCCGCGCCGACCGAGATCGTGGTGCGCGGCGAAGGCGGAAAGCTGTCCGACGCCAAGCCGCCGCTGAAGATGGAAGTCGACGCCTTCGAGACGATCCGCCACGACGTCTTGCCCGACGACGACCTGCTGCTGGCGGCTTCGCCGCTGACGGTGGCCTGGCGGCGCACGCATCCGGATTTCCTGATGAGCGAGCGGGTCATCGAGCCGTGGCTGACGACCTTCAGCGAGCGGACGGGATTGCCGTTCATGGTGCGCGAGCAGTTGGAGCGCGCGCTCGACGAGAAGCTCGATGAGCGCTCCGCGCGGGCCTGGTCCTGGAGCCTGACGATCGCCGACGAGGACGGCCGTCCTTTCCATCATGTCGAGGGCTCCGGTCCGCCGCCGGTCGAATGGCTGTGGAGCGGGCAAAACGCCCAGGGCCAGTGGCTGTCGGCCGGACGGCCGTATTCGCCGGTCTACCGCTTCTCCGCCCGCGGCCAGCAGCCGCGCACGCTCGTGGGCTCGGCGATCCAGCTCAAAGGGGTGGTCCATCAAGAAGACGGCGGGCTTCACCTCACGCTCGATTCCTCGTCGCTTTTCGGCGCCGCGCGCACGGACACCGAGCTCTCCCAGCCCGACGGCGCCGACTTGATGCGCTCGGCGGCGGACTTGATCAAGCGCCGCTACGCGGGGCTGCCGCTGACCGTGACCGTCTACGCGAACACGCAGAAGCTCGCCGAGATCCAGGCCGCGGTCGTGCAGACCTATCTCTTGCGCGAACTGATGCTGTCGCCGCGCTACGCGACGGTTCAGGGCGAGGCCGCGCCTTTCGCCGACCAGCGCGTGGAGATCGTCATGCTCAACCGCTGAGCACTGCGGCGCGGCGGTCCGCGTTTCCGAGGCCGCCGGGAGCTTTCTCGTCTGGGCAAATCCGTCAGGCTCTTCAAACTGAGTCGGCAGCCATGAGCCCGGGCCCGCAAGACTCCCCGGAGTCGGACGATTTCAACCGACATGCGCGCCCCGTTTGGAAATCGGGCGCAAAAGCGCTAAGATGACCGCGTCGCCGCGCCGCCAAGGCGCGGCCCGGAGGTCACTCATCATGGCGATTAAAGTCGGCATCAACGGCTTCGGACGCATCGGGCGCCTGGTCATGCGCGCCAGCTTGAAAAACCCCGCGATCCAGGTGGTCGCGATCAACGATTTGACGGACGCCAAGACCAATGCCCACCTGTTCAAATACGACTCCACCTTCGGCATCTACCCCGGTTCCGTGGAGGCCGTCGGCAGCGACGTCAAGATCGACGGCCGCGTGATCAAGGTCTTCGCCGAGAAGGACCCCGCCAAGATTCCGTGGGCGTCGGTGGGCGTGGAGACCGTCGTGGAGTCCACCGGCTTTTTCACCGAGGCCGAAAAGGCCAAGGGCCATCTCGTCGGCGGCGCCAAGAAAGTGGTCATTTCCGCGCCGGCCAAAGGCGAGGACATCACCATCTGCATGGGCATCAACGACGAGCTCTACGATCCGGCCAAGCACCATGTGATCTCCAACGCTTCGTGCACCACCAACTGCCTGGCCCCGGTGGCCAAGGTTCTCGACGAGGCCTTCGGCATCAAGAACGGCCTGATGACGACCATCCATTCCTACACCAACGACCAGAACCTGCTCGACCAGCGCCACAACGACCTGCGCCGCGCCCGCGCGGCCGCGGTGTCGATGATTCCCTCGACGACCGGCGCGGCCAAGGCCATCGGCCTGGTCTTGCCTAAGCTCAAGGGCAAGCTCAACGGCTGCTCGATCCGCGTTCCCACCCCGGATGTGTCGATCGTGGACCTGACCGCGACGGTGTCGCGCGCGGTGACCAAGGAGGAGGTCAACGAGGCCTTCAAGAAGGCGGCCGCTTCGGGCAAGCTCAAGGGCTTCCTGCAGTATTGCGACGAGCCGCTGGTCAGCCGCGACATGACGGGCAACCCTCACAGCTCGATTTTCGACGCGACCTTGACCGATGTCGTCGACGGTACTCTGGTCAAGGTCTTCGCGTGGTACGACAACGAGTGGGGCTACTCGAACCGCGTCGTCGATCTCGTCGCGCGCATCGCCCAGAAAGTCGGCGTTCCCGCGTAGCGCTTGGCCTCCAAGAAAAGACACGCGACGATCGTCGGCGTCCCGCTGGATTACGGCGCCTCCAAAAGAGGCGCTTCCGGCGGTCCCGCCGCCATTCGCCGCGCGAATCTCGTTGAAGGCCTGGAAGCTCTGGACCTGGAGGTCACCGACGCCGGCGACCTGGCCGTGCCCAAGGTCGCCGCGGCCTCCGCGGGCAAGCTCAAGAACGCGGCGGCCATCCTCAAGGTCTGCGCCGAGCTTGAAAAGCACACCTACGAGGCCGTCGCCAACGGTTCCACGCCCCTGACTTTGGGCGGCGACCACAGCCTGGCCGTGGGGTCGTTTTCCGGCGTGTCGCGCGCCATGCGCGACAAGGGCCGCAAGGTCGGCCTGATCTGGGTGGACGCGCACGCGGACATGAACACGCCGGAGACCTCTCCCACCGGCAACGTGCACGGCATGCCGCTGGCCCACATCCTGGGCTTCGGACACAAGGACTTCGCCAGGCTCGGCGGATTTTCTCCGAAGGTGGACCCGCGCAACATGGTGCTCATCGGCATCCGCGACGTGGACCGCGCCGAGGCCGTCAACATCCGCAAGTCCGGCATCCGGGTGTTCTCGATGCAGGAGATCGACCGCTTCGGCATGGGAGTGGTGACCGAGCAGGCCATCGACATGGCCAGCGACGGCACCGCGGGCTTCCATGTCAGCTTCGACATCGACTCGGTCGACCCGGGCAACGCGCCGGGCACCGGCACGATCAAGCGTGGGGGGCTGACCTACCGCGAAAGCCACCTGCTGATGGAGCTGGTGGCCGACTCGGAGCGGCTGGCCGGCCTGGACCTCGTCGAGGTCAATCCGCTGGAAGACACGCAAAACGCCACCGCCGTGCTCGCCGCCGAACTGATCTGCTCGGCGATGGGAAAAAACATCTATTGAAGGAATCGCGATGACCGAGAAAAGCGCCTTGAAGCTGAAGCTGATGCAGGATTTTGCCTTGAAGGGCAAGAGGGTCCTGACGCGCGTCGACTATAACGTGCCCATGAAAGGCGGCAAGATCGAAGACAACGCGCGCATCCGCGAGACGCTCAAGACCCTGAACGCGCTCGTCGACGCCGGCGCGAAGACCGTCTTGATCGCCCATCTCGGCCGCCCGAAAGGCAAGCCCGACCTCAAGTACACGCTCAAGCCCGCGGCCGAGGAACTGGCCCGCCTTCTCAAGAAGCCCGTGGCCTTCGCGTCCGATTGCGTGGGCCCGGAGGCCGACAAGGCCGTGGCGGCGCTCAAGGCCGGCGAGGTCCTGCTTCTTGAAAACCTGCGCTTCCACGCCGAGGAGGAGGCCAACGACCCGGTTTTCGCCAAGGCCTTGGCCAAGCACGGGGAAGTCTTCGTCCAGGACGCGTTCGGCGCGCTGCACCGCGCGCACGCGTCCACCGCGGGCGTGACCAAGTACCTTCCCGGCGCGATCGGCTTCCTGGTGCAGCGCGAGCTCGAGTTCCTGGACCGCGCCATCGGCAACCCGCAGCGCCCGTTTTTGGCCATCGTCGGCGGCGCGAAGGTTTCCGACAAGCTGGCGGTGCTCGACAAGCTCCTGGAGCGCGTGGACGCCCTGCTCATCGGCGGCGGGATGGCCTACACCTTCCTGGCCGCGCAGGGCATCAGCATCGGCAAGTCCCTGCTTGAGAAAGACCAGATCGACAACGCCAAGAAGATCATCGAGAAGGCCTACAACAAGAAAGTCGAGTGCCTGCTTCCCGCCGACCACGTCGCCGTGCGCGAGATCCGCGCCGACGCGCAGACGACGATCACCCAGGCCATGTCGATTCCGCCGGACATGATCGGCGTGGACATCGGCCCGCACGCGATCGAGTTCTTCCAGGAGCAGATCGCGAAGGCCAAGACGATCTTCTGGAACGGGCCGATGGGAATTTTCGAGATGGACGCCTTCGCCCGAGGCAGCGTCGCGGTGGCCGAGGCGCTGGCCGAGGCCACCAAGAACGGCGCGACGACGATCGTCGGCGGCGGCGACAGCCTGTCGGTTCTGGCCAAGACGGGGCTGGCCGACAAGATGAGCCACTGCTCGACGGGAGGCGGCGCCAGCCTGGAATTGCTGGAAGGCAAGGTTCTGCCCGGGCTGGCCGCGCTGGCGTCTTGAGCGGCGAAAAGCTATAATCGGACTCCCATGTATCACTTCGTGATGGCCGTGCACGTGCTCGCGTGTCTGTCGATGATCCTGTTCGTGCTGCTGCAGACCGGGCGCGGCGCGGGCTTGCAGATGTTCGGCGGCGGAGGGGACTCGCTGATCACCACGCCCAGCGGCTCCAGCTTCATGAAGAAGTTCACCGCCGGGTTGGCGGTCACCTTCGGGATCACTTCGCTTCTGATGACGCTGCTGCAAAACCGCGCGAGCTTCACGAGCGTCACTTCCGGATACTCGCAGCCGCAGGCTCCGGCCGCTCCGGTTCCAGCCGCTCCGGCTCCGGCCGCGCCGGCTTCGTCCGACAAGTAGCACCGATTTACGCGCAGGTGGCGGAACTGGCAGACGCGTACGTTTGAGGGGCGTATGCCGAAAGGCGTGAGGGTTCGAGTCCCTCCCTGCGCACCATTTTCTTCCGGGAGTTATTGCCCGCCGTCGGCGGCGGGCGTCAGGCCGTAAAGCCCCAAGGCCCGCCGGCGGGCGTAATCGTAGGCCGCGTGCGGCATCAGCGCGTGTCGGCCGTTGCGCACCTGCGTGGAGGACGCGTCGAAGCCGTTGGCGTCGAGAAAGCTCACGTCCAACGGCGTGGGGATGGCCTGCGCGATCCCCTCGCGGCGGATGAAGGCCACCTTCAGCGCGTGGAGCGTCGGGCTGTGGCCCATCTCCGGGCGCGCGAAGTTGGCCTCGAGCTTGGGCAAGGTGTCTGGATTTCCATTTTTGTCCACCAGGCGGTAGTGGTCGTCGCCGACCATGTACCAGGCGTCGACGCGGCGGTCGGCGTTGAGCGCCAGTAGGCGGAAGATGTTCGTTTCACCGTCGAGCGTGGTGCCCACGGCGATGGGCGAGTAGGCGAAAAACGGAGCGAACAAGTCCAGCACCTCTCGGCCCATCGGATGCCGGTCGGCGACCGGCGTCATCGTCGGCTTGCGCGGGTCGTCGCCGGCCAGCACGAAGACGACCTTGTCGACGCCGAGCTCTCCGACCGCGCGCAGGGCCACGAGCAGGTGGCCCCACTGGAAGGGATCGGCGGCCACCGGGTAGACGCCGACGCGGACATGCCCGGCGTCGGCGGGCGAGGCGTCGTCGGCCGACAGGCGCAGGGAGCGGGACGGATCGATTTCGCCCGCGTCAAGCCGGGTTTGTATGCGCGCCAGCGCCTGGTCGGACTCCCGGGCCACGGTCTCCAGAAGATCGGTCTCGGGATCGGCGTAGTCGCGCGCGGCGTTGAGAAGCTGGGAGCGGATGCGCGCGCGCACGGCCGAAGTCGGCGAAGATTCGGGGAGCGGGAACTCGGCGTCGAGGCGGTCGAACAGCGCGCGCAGACGGGCTTGCTCGCCGGCGCGCCGCGCGGGGGCCGCGGCGGCGGGCCGGGACGGTTCGGGCGCCGCAGCGGCGGCGGCCGGCGTGGCCGGGGCCGAAAGCGCCGGCGCGTACAGGGGCGCGGGCGCGATCGACGCCGCGGCCGAGACGACGGCCGAGGGAGGCAGGGCGGGAATCTCGACGGCGGCGGGCGAGGCCTCCACGACGGCCGCGCGCGCCGACGAAGCGAGCGCGAGGGCCAGCGAGGCGAGCAGCGCCGCGATCTTCATGCCTGTATTGAACCACGCGCCGGTCTGCGCGGGCAGGGGCCTCGGGCCCAGATCGCGCCGGGCCCGAAGGCCCGGCCGAAGCCGGCCTGGACCGCGAGGCTGGAAATAAGGCACGATCGGACCCCATGGCCGACGCGACCGCGCCGCGCAGTTTTTCGTGCCGCGTCTACGGCGTTTTGCACGAGGGCGGCAAGATCTTGATGACCCGCTCCGTGTTTCGCGGGCGCACGTTCGTCAACTTTCCCGGCGGCGGCGTCGAGATCGGCGAGGCTCCGGCCGACGCGCTGCGGCGCGAATTCCTGGAGGAGACGGGTCTGAGCGTGCGTTTGGCGCGCGCCCTCTACGCCAGCGAGGGCGCGCATTTGTCCACGCAGTCGGCGATTCAGATCGTCGCCGCGTACTGGCTGGTGGAGCGGGCCGGCGGCGCGCTGCGGCTGGGCGGCAACGGCGACGACGTCGTCGAGCTGTTTTGGTCCGTGCCCGCGGCGATGCCGCTGTCCGAGATGTTTCCATCCGACCGCGAGTTCGCCGAGCGCCTGCCCTCTCTTCTGCCGTCCAAGCCTTGAGCGCGAGCCCGCGCGGTTCGGCGAGCATTGAGCTTGCGCGGGCGAATCTGTTAGAATGCCTTTACGGGCCTGTAGCTCAGCTGGGAGAGCGCCTGCATGGCATGCAGGAGGTCAGGAGTTCGATCCTCCTCAGGTCCACCGATCTCGTGCGAAGAAAGCCTCCAGAAATGGGGGCTTTTTTACGGCCCGAACGCGCGCCGGCTCGTTTTTGAGGCGTCCGCAGGAGTCTCGCTTTATCTCGAACATGGACTGCGGGTGGTGCGGGCGAGCGATGAGGCCGGGCGAAGGGCGACCCGTCGCTCGTCCCGTCGCCGCGGCGGCGGTGTTCGCGTTCGCGTTCCTTCACGCGGGAATGTGGCTGGCCGAGACTCTGCCCAAGCCCCTCTGCCGCCGGTGCCGAAGCCGGGTCGCGGGTGCTTTGGCGCTGTTGAGCGCGCTGATGCTGAGCGCGGCGTTTCTGGGCGCCTACTGGTGGGTCGTGACGGCGCGCCGCTTCGCGGCGGGAGGCGGATGATGACGAGCGGCGAGCTTCGGCAAGCCTCGCGGGTACGGCAAGCGCACGGTGATTTTTCGCCAGTGCGCGAACGAAAACCGCTTCGACGCTCGACCCGAGAGCGCCAAGTCGACGCGTCCTTCGGCGGCAAGACGGCGCGCGTCCACGAAGGAGTCGGGCTTGGGAACGGCTTGAATCAGAGGCCCCGCGTCCGGGAGCACTTCCCAATCGCCGTAGTCGGCCCGGGCCACGGCGGCGATGGGCGCCGAATCCAGCGTCAGCCTCGCCGGAGCGCCGCGAGTGAGAGGGGCGATCCAATTTTCGTCGACGATCAGCCGGCGTGCTCGCTCGCGGTTGGGTCGACGAGAAAGGTCCTCGCGAACGCGGTCGAGGCGGGCGTACGCGACGGCGATGCGTCCGTCCAGCAGGCGCACCGGACCGAGATCCTCGCGGCGGGCGCCGCCGTCGAAAACGAGTTCCAGGCGCGAGCCCTCGCGCGGAATTGAGCGCGTCGGCAAAAACAGCGCGTCCATCGGATCGCCGCCGGGCAAAGACAGCGCGATCAGCCCGCGGATGCCGCGGGCTCGGAAATCGACGGCGCTCGCGGTGGCGCCGAACGGAGCGTCGTCTGCCAGCGCGCCCAGGCTGCGGCCGGCGATTTTCAGTTCGGCCGACGAGTATGAGTCGAGCGCGGCTGGCGCGCGGCGGGCGCGGCTTGGCGCGGGCGGGAGGAAACTCAGCACGGGCCACTCGATTGCGGGCCGCCCGGTGAGGATGTCGAAGCAGGCCCGCGCGATGAGCGCGTTGCCCATTGCGGTGGGATGCTTGCGCGACCAATACGGGAATCGGCGCGGCAGCGCGAGCGCGGCCAGCGCGAGCGCGGCCAGCGGCAGGCCGGCGGAATTTAGCCGCAGCCGGTCCGAGCCCAGCTCCAAGACGATCGCCGGCACGCCGGAGGCGGTCATCTCGCGCAGAAGCTTCGTGTCGATGCGTCTCAATTCCTCGTGCACGGGCAGCGCGCAGTAGTAGAACGGATTGCGCATCGTGCGGCGGCTCGGCAGCAGGCACTGAAGAAACGCCGGCGGCCGCAGATCGTAGCGCAGGTAATTCCAGGTGGGGACGTAGCGGAAATAGCGCAGGAAGCGGGCGCGGAAGCCGGGGCCGCCCTCCACATCGATGAAGCGCGGACCTTGCGGAGCGAGGACATATCGGCCGTGCAGATAGAAGGGCTCGGCGTCCTCGCCGTGATTGAAGGTCGCGTCGCGCTCGGCGCGAACGGCCGCCGGCCCGATCAGCATCGCGTCCAATTCGTAGCTTCGGCCGAACGCGTCCCAAAACCGATGGATTTGGTGCAGCCCGTGCCAAGGATTGCCGAAATTGAGTACATCCACGTCCGCGCGCCCCGACTCGCGAAACAGCGCGCTCAACTGAGCCGGGAAATCCAGGCCCGGGGCGGTGTCGTAGCCGTAGGTCAGGGAGTCGCCGAAGGCGCCCACGCGCGTTCGGCCGGCAGGCTTGCGGGCGGGATACTGCGTGAAGCGCCCGGGGATGGGCGGCGCCACGCTGCCCACGGAATTCAACACGGAGACGGGAACGCCGCCCAGGCGCGCGGCTTGCGCAAACGAGAGGGGCGGACGCCGGGCGCTCAGGCGCGCGAGGTAGCGGGCATACAGCGCGGCGTGCGCGGCCCAGAGAAGCCCGAGCGTGCAGAACAAGACGCCGGCGCGCGCGCGCGTCATTTCCGGCCTCCTGCGGACGGCGCGCTTTCGTTCGCGAACGCGGCTTCGGCGCGGGCTTCGCACGCGGCCGCGTCGGCGGATTTTCGTGCGGCGAGATCGTCTCTCTCGCCCGGGTCTTCGGCTCGTTGGTAAAGCTCGACGCTCGGCCGCGTCGAGGGATATCCAGGGCGCGCGTCGTAGTTTTTGAACACGCAGTCGTAGCGCGGCCCGCGCGCCGCCGCGTTGCCTCGCCAGCGAGAGAATGCCCATTCCCGGGAAGATCCGCGTCCCGCCATCAGAGGCAGAAGCGAACGGCCTTGAAACGACGCCGGGGCAGCCAAGCCGAGCGCCGCCAGGATCGTCGGGGAGACGTCGATGGTTTGAACGGCGCCGGGCACGCGGCGCCGCGGCCGGCCGCCGGGAAAAGCGAAAATCAACGGGATGTGCAGGGCCTGCGAATAGACGTTGCCGCCGTGGCCGTGGCGCCAGGTTCCATGCTCCCCGAACGCCTCGCCGTGATCGGAGCAGATCACGATCAGCGTCCGACGCGTCAGTCCGTCGCGGCGCAGGCGGCGCAGAAGACGGCCGATGTCCCGGTCGGCGTCGAAGACGCTGGCGTCGTAGATAGCGCGCACGGCCGCTCTGTCCCGCGGCCGGCGCAAATCGAACTGCGACCAGAACGCGTGGTCGAGCACCTTCCAAGATTCGACTCGTCCGGAGTCGTCGAGCAGCGGCGCGATCTCGTCCCAGCGCGGCGTCGCGCTCAGGAATATCCCGGGATGCAGGAGGATCGAGCGCAGAGGCAGCAGTCGCCGGGCCTGGGCCACCGCCAGCCGCGCGGCTCGGCGTTCGACGGCACTGCGGGAATACGCGACGCCCGGGGGCGGGCGCGGCAGGAAGCGCCTTGCGGCCGCGCGGCTTGGCATGTATGGAGATTGCGCGGACCAGGTGTGCAGAAAAAGGAAAAACGGACGAGCGCGATTTTGATCGATCCAGTCCAGCGCGCCGTTCCAATCCCTCTTCCAGTCGCGGGGCGCGACCACCGCGTTGAAGGCTGCGCTCAGGCCGGGTACATAGCCGGTGTGCTCGTCGGGTGTTCCGGCCCAGGCGGTGAGATAGCCGTGCGCGCGCAGCACGGAGGCCAGCGTGGGCGTGTTCGGCGCCAAGCCGCGGCGCCCGCCGCGCTGGACGCCGTGCACCCAGGGATATTGCGAGGTGAACAAGGACACGTTGCTGGGGCGCGTGTCCGGGACGTGCGAATACGCGTCGAGAAAGACGACGCCGGTTTTTGCGAGAGCGTCCAAATTCGGGGAGGTCGGGCGCGGGTAGCCGTAAAGCCCCAGTTCGTCGGCCCGCAGCGTGTCGATGGAGACCAACAAGACGCTGCAGCCTCGGCAGGCGGGCAGCGAGCGCGGCGTCACGCCGCGCCCCGCGGAGGGCGTCAGCGCGGCAAGAACGGCCAGGGCGGCTCGGCGCGGCATGGCGCGGATATCTTAGGAGTTTCAGGCGGCGCGGCATCGGATTTGGATATAATTGGGCCAGAGTGACGGCGAGTTTTTCGCGGTTGCGGTTTAAGACGAGGTCGGTCGCAGGGTGCGTCGCCATGCTGACGGCTTTGTCGATGGCGGCCTTGGCCGCAGCGAAGGGTCCTTGCGGCCCGGACATCGACCGGCTGTGTCCGGGGTTGTCCAACGGGGTTCCGCGTTGTCTGTCCGATCATCTGTCGAAGTTGGCTCCGTCCTGCCGTGTTTGGGTCGGACGCTACGCCGCCGCCAAGAAGCAGGCCCGCGCGCAGTGCCGTCGAGCGCTGGATCGGCTCTGTCCTGACGCGGTGGGCTGGAGCGAGATCAACAAATGCCTGCAGAGGCAGGACCCGCACAAAGCCCCCGCGGTGTGCGTGAAGCTTTATGTGACCCTCGCGCGCGCTCGCGCCGTGGTCACCGGCTCCGGCAACGCGCCCAAGCCTCCGCGTCTGGTGCCTTAAGAAGGCAGCTGCGGCGTCGAGGCGCGGCCCGCGCCGCCGAGCGCCTGCAATCGCCAACGCGCCTCGCGGCGGCCGAGTCCGCGCAGGGCCACCAGCGCGGCGCGCGCGCCGCTGCGCGGCTTGGATTTGCCCGCCTCCCAAGCCACGATCGCGCCGGCGCTGACTCCGACGAGCTTGGCGAAGGCGTTGCGCGGCAGCCCCAGCCGCGCGCGCAGCGCCCGGATCAGGCGCGGGCTCATGCGGGCTTGGCGCGCGGATTGCTCCGGCGCGCGCGCAGGAGTGGACAGGCGCGCGCGCAGGTCGCCGATGAGGCGCGCGTTGTCTCGGCGCAGCGCGACCAGCGTCCGCTTCTGCGCGGCGCTCTGTTTTTTTAGCGCCGCCAAGTCCCGGCGCAAGGAGGCCGCCTCCCGACGGGCCGCGCGGCGCGACAACCGCAGGATCTCATCTTTGAGCAGTCGTCCGAGGTTCATGGGGTTCTCCGAGGCATTGGCGGTAATCTAGAAAAAATCGGCGTCTTTTGCGAGTTTCCCGAAAGTTGGGTCGACGCGCGCGGGCGTGCCGGCTATCCTGGGAGCAAGAGAGGACACCATGGACGAATTGCGCATAGGCCAGTTGACGAAGGAGATGGTCGCCGAGGAGTTGCGCCACATCGCCGACCCATGCGCAACGGCGGCCTCGGTCGTGCGAAAGACGCTGTCGATCGCTCTCAACGGCGTGCCTGCCGGCGCCACGCCGCCCGAGCGGGTGATCGAGGACGCCGTGCAGGGCGCGATGACGGCCCTGCTGCTGGCCGATCAAAGCCTGGCCCGCGGGGCCGTCCTCGTCATCGAGGCCGTGCACGACGCGGCTTCCGAGCGACAACTCGACACGACCGAATCCTTGCGCGCGGCGCTGGCCGGTTTGGCCGATTTGCGGCGGTTCGTCACGCCTCAGCGCGTCGACGAGGTTCGCCACGCCATCGAGACGCGCTATATGGGCGCCGGCGAGGTGTTTCAGGAATTCGTCGAGCGAGCGGCGCGGGCCGAAGCCGCGGACCAGGCCGAGTTCCGGGGCTGACGCGCGGCGCCGCGCACTTAATGTAAGATCGGGGCGTGAACAGCGCACCGTCTCCGTCCGCCGCGCCGGGCGTCGGCGACCCACTGGTGGATGTTCTCGGGCTGATCCCCGACGCGGTGCTCGACTTGCGCTACGCCGGCGCGCGCAACCTGCTCGGTCGCACCGTCTACGCGCGTCCACGCGCGTTGTTGCGCTTGTCCGTCGCGCGGCGCGTGGCGGCGGCCGCCGCCGCGCTGCGCGCGCGCGGCCTGCGCTTGGTCGTCTACGACGCCTACCGGCCGCTGTCGGTTCAGCGCTTGCTCTGGGCCGCGCGCCCCGATCCCCGTTGGGTGGCCGATCCGGCGCGCGGTTCGCTGCACAACCGCGGCGCGGCGATCGACGCGGCGCTGGCCGATTCGCGCGGGCGAGCGCTGGAGATGCCCTGCGACTTCGACGAATTCGGCCCATCGGCCAGGCACGGCGCCGACGGCGTCCAAGAGCGGGCCGCGGAGCATGCGCGCACGCTGCGCGCGGCGATGGAGGCCGAGGGCTTGAGCGCGCTGGAAGACGAGTGGTGGCACTACGGCGACGAGCGCCTGCGAGACGCGCCGCCGCTCGACGCCGCGCTGGAGGACATCCCATGAGCCAAGAACCGCCCGCTCCCTATCCGGAAACCACGCTGGAATTCGCCGCGGAAAAAGCCTCGGCCGCCAGGCGGGCGTTCGCCGCCTGGAGCCGGCTGGACGCGTCGGCGCGCGTTCGCGCCCTGCGCGGCCTCTGGAAGGAGTTGGCGCGTCGACGCGCCGAGGCGGCGGCGGTGATCGCCGAGGAGACCGGCAAGCCCCCGACGGAAGTCGAGTTGATGGAATTCGGCGCCGCGGGGCTTCTGGTCGACCACTTCTGCCGCAACGCCCGCCGTCTGCTGGAGGAACGAGCGGTCGGGATCCCCTGGATTTTCGCCAACAAGCGCGCGGCCGTGCGGCGGCGGCCGCGCGGGGTCATCGGCGTGATTTCGCCGTGGAACATGCCGTTTTTGATTCCGTTCGGAGACGCGTTTTGCGCGATGCTGGCCGGAAACGCGGTTTTGCTCAAGCCCTCCGAGCGCGCCGCGCGCACCGCGTT
>JAJZQS010000008.1 GCA_021806745.1 bacterium | reverse complement strand
CGTTTCGCAAGGTCCACGGGGGAACTGACCATGGGCCGCTTGCTGCGTCTGCTCGCCGCGGACTTCCCGTCACCGCGACTTGCCGCATCGTCATGAGCCACATTTCAAAACCCCATGAACTTGGAGTAATCGACCCCTTGACGCGCCGCGGGACATGGGGCTAAACTCGGCGCGCCGAGCTCCGCGGCGCGGCAAGAGAGGTTCTGGCTTCCGATGAGCATCCTGTTCGGCGCGTTTTTTGGGTTCGTCGCGTGGTTCCTGCTGAATTATCTCGTCGCGGGGCTTTTCACCGTCGACCAGAACGAGCGCGCCGTCAAGACCAGCTTCGGCCGAGCGGTGCGCATCGAGGGCCGCACCACTCTCGACGACGCGGACCTCGCGGCCACGCTCACTCCCGAGGAGCGCGAGCGCTACACCTATCCGCAACTGCGCGTGATCCCGCCCGGCGGGCCGTACTTCAAGTGGCCCTGGGAGCGTGTGTATAAGGTTTCGGTGGCCACTCAAAGCGCCAACATCGCCTACGACCCGGAATCTCCCGGCGCCAACTCCAACGGCACCATTCTGGAGGCCGTGACCAAAGACCAGCTCAACACGGGGCTGACCGGCCAAATCCGCTACCGGGTGTCCGAGCGCAACCTCTACGCCTACCTGTTCGGCATCAAGCGCCCGATCGTGCACGTGATGGGGTATTTCGTCTCCGTGCTGCGCGAGCGCATCGCCACCTTCGAAGCGCCCCCCGCGCCCGCCGGGGAGGCCGCTCCGGGGCTGGCCACGGGCCTCAGCGACGTCAGCGGCATTTCCATCAACGACATCCGCAAGAACATGCGCGCGCTCAACGAGGAGATGGACCGCGACTGCAAGTCCTCGATCGCTCGCTACGGCGTGGCGCTCGACGCCTCGCTCATCACCGGCATCGATCCGCCCGAGGACGTGGAGGCGGCCCTGGCCGCCATCAACACCGCGCACAACGAGGTGTTCTCGGCCATCAGCCTCGCGCAGGCCTCGGCCGACCAGAAGATCGTCCAGTCCCGCCGCGCCGTCGAGATCGAGACGCTCAAGGCCCAGGCCGAGGTCGAACCGCTGACGGCCCTGGCCAAGCAGCTCTCGGATCTCAAGACCGTCGGCGGCGAGAAGGCCCTCATCGCCTACCTGCGCAACGTGCACTTGGGGCTGTTCGCGCGGGCCAAGAAATACGTCCTGCCCGTGCGCTCGTGGGAGGAGGAACGCTGATGTCTTCACTTGACCCGTTTCTGCTGTCGGCGATGATCAGCTTCGCGGGCTTTCTGGTGGGGGTGCCGGTGCTGTTGGGCGTGATGCGGCTGTTCGGCGTCTACGCGATCGTCCAGGAAGGCACGGCCAACGTCTATGTCCTGTTCGGCAACGTTCTGGGCGTGATCAAGGATCCCGGGCCGCACTTCCTGTGGCTGGAGCTGGGGCCCGCGGCGTTCGTCGTCAACTGGATCGGGTCCTGCTACACGCTCGACATGCGCTTGGACCAGGTCTACCGCCGCTCGGAGCCCGTCAACTCCGAGGAGGGCGCGCCCATGGGCATCGGCATCTGGTATGAGATGTTCATCTCCGACCCCGTCGCCTACAAGTTCAAGAACGCCGACCCGCGCGGCTCGCTGGCCGCCAACGTCAGCAACGCCACGGTGCGCGCGCTGTCCAACATGAAGCTCGCCGACATGCTCGGCAACCGCCACGCGATGAGTCGCGCCGTGCGCGAGGAGGTCAGCCCCAAGAGCCACGAGTGGGGCTACCAGCTCGGCTCCGTCTACATCCGCAAGGTCCACTTCCGCGACCCCAACATGATCCGCCAGATCGAGGAGAAGGTCGTCAACCGCCTGCGCCAGGTCACCGCGTCCATCAAGCAGGACGGCGACAACCAGGTCAACATCATCTCCAGCACCGCCCAGCGCACCGCCGCCGTCGCCTTCGCCGAGGCGGCGGCGCTTCGTCCCAAGATCGTCGGCGACGCGCTCAAGTCCATCGGCTCGCAGCCCGACATCCTGGAGGCGATGTTCGAGGTGCTCGAAATCCAGCGCACGCTCGACGGCTCGGCAGAGGTCGTGCTGGTTCCCGCGCAGTCGGGCCTGCTCAACGAGATGCTGGCCGCGGCGCCGGGGTCTGCGCCCGCGGCGGGCTAGGGCGCCAGGCCGCGCAGCAGCAGCAGCGCCGCTCCCCCGGCGGCGAGGGCCGCCAGAGAGCCGCGGTCGCGTCGGCGCAGGGCCGGCGCGGCGGAGGCCAGCCCGACGAACAGGAAGGAGCCCGCGGCCAATCCCAGCATCGCCGCGGCCGTCGCGCCTCCGAGTTCCAGCGCGCCGGCGCGCGCCAGCACCGCTCCCGCCGGGGTGGCCAGAGAAATGAGCGTCAGCGCGGTCAGCGCCGGGCCGCGCACCGAGCGCCCGGGTTCGTAGAGGCTGGCGACGGTGAAGCCGTCGGCGATCTTGTGGAGCACGGTGGCGGCGCCCACGGCCAGCAGTGCCGTGCCGCCCAGAAACGACGCCGCTCCGAGATTGACGCCGTCGACGAGCGCGTGCGCGCTCAGCGCGGCCAGCGCCGCCGAGCGGTCCAGCGTGTCGCCGGAATGGACGTGGGGGTGGGAGAGTTCATGGTCCTCGTGTCCAGCGCCGCGGTGAAGCCACAGGCCGGCCGCCAGCGCGGCGAGCGCGGCCAGCGAAAACGGAAGCGGAGCCAGGCGCCAGCCGTCGGGCAGCACGTCGCTGAAGGCCACCGCGATCAGAACGCCGGAGCGAAACGCCAACACGCGCGCCGCGCCCAGCCGCTCCAGGAAGCCCGAGGCGGCGGGGATGAGCCCGCCGGCCATCGAGGCGGCGAAGGCAAGCGTCAGCAGCAGGGCCAGGCGCGGGTCCATGATAATGATTTTATATTATCAATAAAATTTGATCAACCCTGAGCCGCGGCATTCGTTATAATCCCGGCGGCGGACATCGTCATCATGATCACGATCGCGGCGTTATGGCTCGGTTTTGCGGCGGGCGCTCGCGCCCAGCCGTTGTCGCTCGAGGACTGCGTTCGGCGCGCCGAATCGGTGTCCGCCCAGGCGAAGCCCGGCCTGATAGAGGAGGCGCGCGCGCGCGCGGCCGTCCAGGAGGCGCGCGCGGGGCTTCTGCCTCAACTGTCGGCCGTCGGAATCTACCAGCAGTCCAACAACCCCGCCATCCAGGTCGTCGACAACAACGAGGCGGCCCTGCGCCTGACGCAGAACCTCTCGCCGTTCTCGCCGCAATGGGAGCGCGCGCGCCAGAAGGAGGCGGACTTGCGCGCGCAAAGCGCCATGCGCGCCGCCAGCCAGCAAGATGTCGCGCTGCAGGTCAAAACGCTCTATTTCTCCATCCTGCGCGGGCTCGACGAGGCCGCGCGCCTGGACGAGACCGAGGCGCGCTTGGAGGCCATGCGCGAGGCGATGATTCCCAAATACAGCGTCGGCCGCCTGCCGCCGTTCGACGCCGTCAAGATTCGGGCCGCGCTGAGCTCTCTGGCGCGCCGGCGGGACTTCGTGTCCGCCCAACTCGACGAGGACAAGGAGAGCCTGGCGCTGATGCTGGGGCTCAAGGACGCGAGCGCCTTGTCCTTGCGCCCGCTGAAGGCCACGCCGCTTGCGCCGGGCGCGGCGTCCGCAGGCGGCGACGGCAACCCGCGCCTGCTGGCGCTCAAGGAGCGCGTCGCCTCGGCCGAATCGGGCGCGCGCGCCGCGCGCGAGGAGAGATATCCGGACTTGAGCGCCGGCTTCGACTACGGCTACATGGGCAACAGCGGACTTTTCAATTTGTATCCGTCGGCGAATTATCCCGCCAACGCCTACGGGAGCCCGGTGGGCTGGGGCTACAACGCCTCGCTGTCTTTGAGCCTGCCTCTGTGGGATTGGGGCGGCATCAGCGCGCGCGTGGCGCAGCGCGAGCACGACGCGGCGCTCGCGCGCGCGAACGCCGAAATCGAACGCCAGGCGCTCGCGGCCGGACTGGCGGGCCTCAGGCGAAAGGCGCGGGCGGCGTTGGCCGACGAGTCGCGTCTGGCCGCTCTGCTGCCCGAGACGCGGCGCGCGGCCGAGGTGCAGACAAGGCTGTATCGGCGCGGCGCCACGGGGGTTCTTGAGGCCGTCGACGCCTGGAACACGTGGCTTGACGCGATGATCACCGAGCGCGAGGACTATTACGAGTACCTGCTGGACCTGGCGCGGATGGAAAACGCGCTCGGCAGCGACTCGGTGCGCTATGAATAGGCGCTCGCCTCTCCTTGCGGCGGCGGCGCTGGCCCTGGCGGCTTGCTCAGGCAAGGCGCCGTCCGTGCCGGACGCGCCGACGGGGTTTACCTCCGCCGCGCCCGTGATCGGCGAGATGGCCCTGGTCGCGCCGGCTTACGGAGTGGTCACGGCGTCCTCGGGCGGCCCGGAGCTGGAGGTGAACGTGGAGGCCTCCGACGCGCGCCGCGTGCGCGCGGGCCTGGCCGCGACCGCGCTCGTGGGCGAAGACGGCCGCGAGGTCTCGGGCCGGGTGTCGCGCGTGCTGAGGGGCGCCAGCGCGGAGACCGGCCAGGCTCTGGCGTGGATTACGCCCGAGAGGCGAGGCGACTTGAGCGCCGCCGTCGGCGAGTTCGTGTCGGCGTCCATCGTCATTGGAACGCGTCGCCGCGCGCTGCTGTTGCCGCGCTCGGCGGTGTTCGTGCGCGACGGCCGGACCTTCGTCGTCGTTTCGTCGACGGCGGCCGGGGGCCCTCGCTGGCAGCCGCGCGAGGTGGAGACGGGAGCCGAGTCCGGCGGGCGGGTGGAGATCGCCCGGGGACTTTCGCCGGGCGATACGGTGGCCGTGCAGGGCGGGCTCGGCTACCTCTATCCGGACTTCAAAGCGGCGGCGGGAGATTAGCGTGTTTGAAGCGGCGCTGTCGCGTCTGTTGAAGTCCTCCGGCGCGGTGCTGGCCGCGGTGGCGGCGCTGTGCGTGGGGGGCGCGCTGGCCTATCGCGGGCTCAAGGTCGACTTGTTTCCGCCGCTGGATTTTCCCGTTCTCAGCGTGGTGACCGAGGCCCCGGGCCTTTCGTCTCTGGAGATGGAGCGCCAGGTGACCTTGCCCATCGAGAGCGCCGTCGGCGGCGTGCTGGGGGTCGCGAAGGTCCGAGCGGTGATGGCGGCGGGAATTTCCATGGTCTCGGCCGAGTTCGCGTGGGGCACGGACATGGTCACGGCGCGGCAGCTTCTGCTGGCGGCGCTGGCCCAGGCCCGCGGCCAACTGCCCGGCGACGCCGAGCCCTCGGTCGAAAGTCTCAGCGCGACCTTGGCGCAGATCGAGGGCTACAGCCTGCAGGGGCCCCCGGGCTTCGACTTGGCGCGCCTGCGCGACATCGCCGACTACGAACTCAAGCCCAGGCTTCAGTCCGTGTCCGGCGTCTACAAGGTCGCGGTCGTGGGCGGGCGGGTGCGCGAATACTCGGTCTATCCCGACCCGCCGCTGTTGGTCAAATACGGCGTGAGCCTCGACGATCTGCGCGCGGCGCTGTCCGACAACAACATCGTCACCTCGCCGGGCACCGTGGACGCCTCCGCGCAGGAACTGGTCCTGACCGCCAACGGCCAGTTCGCGAGCGCGGCCGAGATCGGCAGCGTGGTGGTGGCCGTCAAGCGCGGAACCCCGGTGCGCGTGCGCGACTTGGCCCGCGTGCGCGAGGCCTATCAGTTCCAGCGCGAGGACACGGCCGAAAACGGCTCGCCGTCGGTGCTCGTCAACATCTACAAGCAGCCCCGCTTCGACACGCTCGAGGTCGCCGCGGACGCCGCACGGGTGATCGCGGATTTCTCACGAGGCCTGCCGCCGGGCGTGACCGTGCACAACTATTACGACCAGGCTCGGCTGGTCGCCGATTCCGTGGGCAGCGTCAAGGAGGCGGTCGTCATCGGCGCGGCGCTGGTGGTGGTCGTCTTGCTGGGCTTCTTGCGCAGCCTGCGCATGACGGCGGTGGCGGCGCTGAGCATTCCGGTCTCGGTGGCGGGCGCGCTCGTGCTGATGCGCTGGACCGGAGTGGGGCTCAACATCATGTCGCTGGGCGGCCTGGCGGTGGGTACCGGCATCATTGTCGACGACGCGATCGTCGTTTTGGAGAACATCTTCCGGCATTTTTCCACGCCCGAGCTCTCCCAAGGGCGCACGGCCCCGCAGGTCGTCGCCGCGGCGGCCTCGGAGGTGATGCGGCCGGTGGTGGTCTCGACTCTGACCAACGTCGGAATTTTCTTGCCGATGGCCTTCGTCGAGGGGCTGTCGGGAAAGCTGTTCACGCCGGTGGCGCTGACGGTGGCCTTCGCGCTGTCGGCCTCGCTGCTGACCGCGCTGACGGTCATCCCGGTGCTCGTGCTCAAAACTTCGGCGAGCGCCCCGCCGCACGAGGGCGACGGAGGGGCGCCGGCGCGGATGTATGCGCGAGCGCTGGACGCCGCGCTGCGCCGGCCGGTCCTGGTCCTGGCGCTTCTGGGGCTTGTCCCGGCGCTCGCGGCCTGGGCGGCCTTCACGCGGCTGGACGTGGCGTTTCTGCCCGCGCTCGATGAAAGCGCCCTGCAGCTGCAGACCACGCTGCCGCCGGGCGCCTCTCTTTCGGAGTCGCGCCGCGTCAACAGCCTCATCGAGACCTGGGTGCGGAAAATCCCGGGCGTGGAGACCGTGGTGCGCCACACCGGCCACGCGGCGGGCACCCTCGACATCGACAGCGTCAACCGCAGCGACATCGACGTCAAGCTCGTCCCCAAGTCCCGGCGGCCGATCGCCCTCGACGACCTCGTCGACATGCTGGCCGAGAAAACCTCCCGCCTGCCCGAGGTCAACGTGGAATACCTGATGCCGTTGGCCGACAAGATCAACGACGCGATGGGCGGCATTCCTTATGACTTGGGCGTGGACATCTACGGTCCCGACTTCAAGACGCTCGACGCGCAGGCCGCGGCGCTCGTCGACAAGCTGCGCAAGGTCCCCGGCGCCGCCGAGGTCCGGCCTCCCGAGGACATCCCGATCCCGGCGCTCGAAACCGTCATCGACAAGGAGGAGGCCGGGCGCCTGGGGATAAGCGAGCGCGCGATCTTCGACGCGCTGTCGGCCTATTCGCCGCTGGGCCTGCAGGCCACGAGCGTGCGGAGGCTCTTTCGCTCCGAGGGCGTGGTCTTGCACCTGTCGCCGCAAGACCGCGGACTCGACATCGCGGCGCTCAAGTCCATACCGCTGACGACGGCGGGCGGCAACACGGTGCCGCTGGAGCAGGTGGCGTCGCTGCGCTACGCGCAGGTGCCCAACAAGATTTTCCACGAGCGCCTCAGCCGCAAGGTCACCGTGGCGGTGGACGTGCGCGGGCGCAACGTGTCCGACGTGGCCGCCGACGCGCGGCGGCTGATGGCCCAGGCGAATCTGCCGCCGGGCTATTCTTGGAGTTTCTCTGGCAAGTACGGCTCCGAGCAGGGCGCGATGGGAAACATGGGCATGGTGATGTTTTTGGCCGTGGCGGTGGTCGCGGCCATACTATGGCTTGAGTTCCGCTCCCTGGCGCAAGTCGGCCTCGTGCTGCTGACGCTGCCGCTGGCGGCGGTGGGCGCGGCGATCTCTTTGTGGGCGTTCGGCCAGACTCTGAACGTGTCGTCGATGATCGGGGCGGTGATGCTGGTGGGCATCGCGGTGCGCAACGGGATCATCCTTCTCGACTACATGAACGCGGAGGCCGCCGCGGGCAAAAGTCCGCGCGAGGCGGCGCGCTCGGCCGCGCTCAAGCGCGCGCGTCCGATTTTGATGACGGCCTCGGTGACGATCCTGGGCCTGGTGCCCATCGCCACGGGGCTGGGCACGGGCTCGGAGCTTCTGCAGCCGCTGGCGGTGGCGGTCATGGGCGGGCTTCTGGCCTCGACGCTCTTGACGCTGCTGGTGCTGCCGTGCGCGGCGCTTCTGGCGTCGCCGTCGAAATGACCCCGGGCGTGATACAATGAGCGCATGAGCACGAAACCAACGATCCTCGCCGCGGCCGTGCTGGCGTGCGCGCTTTCCGCGCGGGCGCAATCGACGCTGACGGACGCGTTCGCGCAGGCCTCCGCGACGGCGGGAGAGTCGGCGCGCGCGCAGCGCTCCGCGGCGCTCCCGCCTCTGGAATCGGTCTCCCTCTTCCAGTCCGCGTCGTTCGTGCCGCCGGACTGCCGCGTGCTGTCGTGGTGCTTGGTCAAGGCCACGGACTGCTTCTTGGGTTATGTCGACCAGCCCGAGGGGCTCTGGCAGGGCCACGCGCAGTACTCGGTCGTGCGCCGCGCGATCGCGCAGTGCCCGTCGGACGCCTACGGCGACTGGGAGACGGTGACGCTGACCGGCCCCGTGGAGCCGGTCGTCTTCGCAAGCCCCGTGGAGACCTCGCGCGCCCAGGCGTCGTCGCAGGCCGTGGCCACTTGTTCGGCCTACCGCAAGGACTGGGTTGACGCCGCTCCCGCCTGCGCTCCGACGCCGTAGCCGCCGCCGTGCGGCCTTGACGATTTTTCGCGCCTGGTCTATCCTTCGGGCGTCTTTCAGGAGAGACCGATGAAATCGATTTGGCTGTTGGCCTCGGCGGCCTTGGGTGCTGCCGCCGTGGCGCGGGCGGATTCCGTTTCGACGCCGGTGGATTTGCCCGAGCCCGCTCCCGCCGCGTCCGCGCCCTCCGCGGCGTCTGCGTCGGCGGCGAGCTCATCGATGTCCGCGGCCCCCGCGGCGAAAATCAAGACGGTCGCGCCCGCCTTGACGCCGTCTCCCGGCTTGCCGTCGATGCTCCCGCCGACGGGGGCGTCGTCGCCCATGGGCGGAATGTTTTCGCCGACGGCGCCGATGTGCGGCGGCCCGCAGCGCCAGGAGTTCGACAGGCTCTCGACCGAGAACATGATCGCGACGCAGAAATTCCAGGCCCGGATGCGGCCCGTGACCGAGGAGCGCGACGAGAACGCCGCGCGCTACGGAGCGGCGATCGAAAAACGGAACGTGGACCTGGCTCCGTTGGAAGCGGAACTGCGCAAGCTCGAGTTGGAGGCTTCGATCGTCGCGGAACGGTTTAAAAAAGAGACCGAGCCGCTGACCGAGGAGCGCGACCGCCTGCACCTGCTCAACGAGATCGCGCAGGAAAAATACGACGCCGACCGCATCGTCGGAGACGGCGTGAAGCTCAAGATCGACTTGGCCATGCGCGACTTGGATTTGCGCGAGCGCCGCCTGCGCGTGGAGGCCGACGAGGCCGACAACAAGACCGTGGCCATCAAAGCGGATCTCGCGCTGCGCGACAAGAAGGAGGAGTGGAAGTCTCAGGCCAACCGCGACCCCGACTACCCGCTGGAGCCGTTCCATGACGGCGTGCTGACGATCTCCGACCGGCGCATCGCGCTCGACGGCCCCATCGTTCCCGGAACGGCGGACTACGTGACCGAGCGCATTCACTACTTCAACAACATAGATCCGAAGCTGCCGATCTTCATCGTCATCGACGACAGCCCCGGCGGCTCGGTGATGGAGGGCTACCGGATCGTCAAGGCGATCCAGACAAGCCAGGCGCCCGTGCACGTGCTCGTCAAGTCATTCGCCGCCAGCATGGCCGCCGTCATCACCACGCTCGCGCCGCACTCCTACGCCTACCCGAACGCCATCATCTTGCACCACCAGATGATCTCCGGCGCCTTCGGCAACATGACCGAGCAGGCCGAGCAGTTGGCCATCAACAAGGAGTGGTTCCAGCGCCTGGCGTCTCCCGTGGCGGCCAAGATGGGCATGTCCCTGGACGCCTTCGTCAAGGACATGTACAAGCACAACTCCGACGGCGACTGGGAGGAGTTCGCCGACAAGGCCGTGGCGCTCAAATGGGTGGACCACACGGTCAGCGAGGTGCGCGAGACCGGACAGATCAAGAAGCCGGGCGACACATCCACGGACAAGCCCAAGCTCCTCTTCGGCCTTGCCGAGACCACCGACGAGCGCGGCCAGCGCTTCGTGCGCCTGCCGCCGCTGCGCCCGTTCGACGCCTACTGGATCTACAACCCGAGCGCCTACTACCGCTGAGACGCGCCGCGCGCAAAAAAACCCCGCTCCGCGCCGCGGAGCGGGGCCTTCTGCGTGCGGGCGTTTACTTGAGCTCGAGCCCCTGGACTTCGGTCGCGTCCTTCTTCAGGCGGTAGGACACGCGCACCTTCGCTCCGGCGGCCACGTCCGAAAGGGCGGCGGCGGTCTTGCCCTTCATGACCTTGACCTCAGCGGGCAGCGGGAAGGTCCGCGTCTTGCCTTTGGAGCTGACGAGCACGAGCGTGTGGGCGGCTGCGTCCACGCTCTTGACCGTGCCGGTGTAGTGGCGCACGCGGTCGGGGTCCAGGGCGTTCTTGACGTCGCGGTCGGCGTGCTCGACGTCCTTCTTGATGTCGTGCATCAGGCCGCCCTGGGCGGGAGCGGGCGTCGCGGCCGGGGAGGCGGCCGGGGCCGCGGCGGGAGCCGGGGCCGGCATGGCGGCGGGCGCCGGGGCGGGGGCCGCTGCGGGCGCGGCGGCGGGCGCCGGGGCGGGGGTTGCGGCGGGGGCGGCGGCCGGAGCGCTCTGGCCGTTGGGGTTGGAATTGGCGGAAGAGTCCTGCGCCGCGGCCAAGCCGGGGAGCGCGAGGACGGAGCCGAGGACGAGGATGCGCGCGAGCGTCGATTCGTGGCGAATGTTCATGCAGGTGTCTCCAGGCGTCGTGTCGTTCTTGAGCCGGCGTGACCGGGCGGCCGGCGTCGAGGCCATCATAGGTGAAGCGGACGCGGGTGGGGGGTCAAATGGCGATCAAATCGCCAAGACGCGCTCAGGGCTCGAGGTAGGTCTTCACGCGGGCCAGCCAGCCGGGCAGCCAACCGCGTTCGAGGGCGCGCCGCCCCGGAGGGGCGTGGGCCACGCGGCGCTTGAGCGCCGCCTCGGCGCCGAGCTCGAAGGCCTCGACCGCGGGCTGGCCCGGCGCCGCGTCGCCCATCAACTCGAGAACTTGCAGCAGGCCCCAGCCCAGACCGTCGTAGCGCTCGGAGGGATTGACTCCTTCGCCCTTGAAGTTGACGTAGTCGACCAGCGCGTAGACGCCGTTGGGCGCGGCGGCCACCGCGTCGAAGCGCGCCTGCAGGGCCGCGCGCTCGGAGCTCTCGGCGGCGGCCAAGATCTCGGGCAGGGAGTTTTCCATGCGCGCGACCGCGTACATCGCCTGGGCGTCCACCGTGCTCGCGAGCAGAGCGCGCAGCGCCGTCAGGCGTTCGCCGTCGAAATCCTTGTAGAACGCCTCGCGGTTCGGCCACGGGCAGTGCGGATGGCCTCTCAGCCACGCGGGCAGCGCCGCCCCGGAGGCGGCGATCGCGTCGAGCGCGCCGGGAAAGCTCTCCGTGAACGGGCCGCGCTCCCCGGCTGGATACCAGATGAAGTGGCCGATGCCGAAGGAACCGAACGCCTCGCCCTTGTTCCAGTCCGTCAGCAGACGCACCTGTCCGCCGGCTTCATTGTGCCAGATTTTCAGGCCGATCTCGCGGGCCTGTTCCGGGGTCAGGCGCACGGCCGGCGGCGAGGCCAGCGCGGCCGCCAGCGGGAAGGCGAGCAGGGCGAGCATAAGGTCAGCGCGGACGGCGCCGCTTGCGCCAGAACGGGCGGCCGGAGGAGCCGCCCGTCGACGGGCCGCCTTTCTGTCCGGAATTGGCCGGGCCGGCGCGGTAGTCGAAGTGATCCAGCGTGCGCCGCTCGATGGCCCGGCCGAGTTTGCGTTCGATGACGCGTACCATGCCGTCGTCTTGGCTCGTGACCAGGGTGTAGGCGTCGCCGGTCTTGGCGGCGCGGCCGGTGCGTCCTATGCGGTGCACATAGGCCTCGGGCGTGTCGGTGATGTCGTAGTTGATCACGTGGGTGATCTGGGAGACGTCGATGCCGCGCGCGGCGATGTCGGTGGCCACGAGAACATGTATTTTCCCGGAGCGAAAGCCGTCCATCGCGGCGCGGCGGCGGTTTTGGGAGAGATTGCCCTGCAAGTCGGCCGATGCCCAGCCCGCGGCCTTGACCTTCTCGGCCACGCGCCGAGCGCGGTGCTTGGTCTTGGTGAAGACCAGGATGGATTCAGAGCCCGCGCGGCGGATGAGTTCCAGCAGCAGCGGCGTTTTCAGGTGTTCGACCACGGGAAACAGCGCGTGCGTGACCGTGGCCAGGGGCTCGGCGTGCTTGACCGAGACGGTCTCGGGGTTTTTCAGGCACTCGTGGGCCAGGCTCCGCAGTTCGTCGGGCATCGTCGCCGAGAAGAGCATGGTTTGGCGCGCGGCGGGCAGGCGCGCGAGGATGCGCCGCACATCGGGCAAGAAGCCCATGTCCAGCAGTTGGTCGGCCTCGTCGAGCACCAGCGTCTCGATCTGGCGCGGCGAGAAATGCCCTTGCCCCAGCAAGTCGAGCAGGCGTCCCGGACAGGCGACGACGATCTCCGCATGGCCGCGCAGCGCCTGGATTTGCGCGTGGGCGCTCACGCCGCCGTAGACGGCGACCGCGCGCAGGCCCGTGTGCTTGCCCAGCGCCGCGAAGCCGGATCTGATTTGCTCGGCGAGCTCGCGCGTGGGCGCGATCACCAGCGCCCGCGCCGCGCCGCGCGGCCCCGCGCCCAGGCGCTTGAGGATGGGCAGGGCGAATGCGGCGGTCTTGCCGGTTCCCGTCTGGGCCAAGCCGAGCAAGTCCCGGCCGGCGAGCGCGAGCGGGATGGCCTGCGCCTGGATCGGCGTGGGCGTGAGGTAGCCCTGCTCGCGCAGGCCCGCGTCCAGCGCCGAGCCCAGGCCGAAAGAGGAGAAATCCATCCCGCATTGTAGCAGTTTGCCCGGCGGCGTCAGGCGTCTGGCGCGGCGGCCGCGGATATGGGATCATCACGGCCATGATGCCCACGCGCACGTTTAAATTGGCCAACGGTCTAAAGGTCGTCGTGCAGACCGACCGCTCCGTCGCTTTGGTTGCGCTCTCTCTGACCTACCGCGTGGGCTCGATGGACGAGGAGCGGGGGCGCGCGGGCTTCGCCCACCTGTTCGAGCACCTGATGTTCCAAGGAACGGCCAATCTGCCTCCGAACGCGATATCGCGCCTCGTCGAGTCCTGCGGCGGAATCGACAACGCCTACACGATGAAGACGAACACGACCTACCACGAGATCGTGCCCTCGGAGGCGCTGGAGGCGGTGCTTTGGGCCGAGGCCGATCGCATGCGCGGTCTTCTGATCTCCGCGCGCGAGCTCGAAGTCGAGAAGCGCGTGGTGCTGGAGGAGATGGCCCAGACCTACGACAATCAACCCTACCGCCGCGCCACCGACGCCGGCATGGCGGCTCTGGCCTTCTCGCGTTGGGAGAACGCTCACCCGACCATCGGCGACGCCGACGACCTGCGCGCGGCGACTCTTGACGACGTGCGGCGCTTCTACGACGGGCATTACGCGCCCGACAACGCCGTGCTGGCGCTGGTCGGCGACGTGACGGTCTCGCAGGCCCGGCGTCTAGTCGAGCGGCACTTCGGTCGGATCGCGCGCCGCGCGCGCCCCGCGCGGCGCGCGGCGCCCGAGCCCGCGCGCGGGCCCGAGCGCCGCGGCCGCGTCGCGGATCCGCTTGCAGCCAACCCTCTGCTCGTCTTCGGCTGGCGCCTGCCCAAGCGGGGCTGCCCCGACTATTGGGCGCTGAGCGCGCTGGCGGCGATCCTCGGCGGCGGCGAGGACAGCCCGTTGTTCGCGGCGCTGGTCAAGGAAAGCAAGCTGGCGCTGTCGGTCAGCGCGCACATGCCGTATTGGTCGAGCCACTCCAGTTGGCGCGGAACCGACCTGCTGGGAATTTTCGCGACCCTGCGCGCCGACGCCGACTTCGACGCGGCCGCGGCGGCGCTGCTGGCCGTGATCGAGCGCTTCCGCCGCGACGGCCCCTCCGAGCGGGAACTTTCGCGCGCCAAGATCCAATTGGAGCGCTCCTGGCTCGAGGGGCAGATCTCGCCGGCCGAGCGCGCGCAGATGCTGAGCTCCTACGCCGCGCTCATCGGCGACGTCTCCGGCTTGGAGCGGGATTTCCGGCGCTTGCTGGCCGTAAGCGCGCCGGGCGTGCGCCGCGCGGTCGGGCGCTGGCTGGGCGAGCGCGGCCGCGCGCGGCTTGAGATCGCGCCGGCGCCCGAATCCGCGCGGCCGCGCCCGGCCGAGCGCGTCGACGCGCCGCTTCCCGCCGAAGACGCGCGCCCGCGCGGCGCCAAGCCTCCCGCGCCCGCGGCGCCGCGAGCGCCGTCGGTTCCCAAGATCGAGCGTTTCACTCTTTCGTGCGGGCTGGAGGTTCTGCTGGCGCGCGACTCGCGCCTGCCGCTGATCGAGGCTCGGCTGGGCCTGCGCGCCGGCCGCGCGCACGAGGCGGGCGGCGAGCAGGGGCTGTCGCTGGCTTGCGAGGAGCTTCTGTTCAAGGGCGACGAGGGGCGCAGCGCCGCGCAGGTGGCCGCGGCGCTGGCCGAACTGGGTTGGTCGGCCGCGGCGTCGGGCGAGACCGAGTGGCTGAAGATCTCGGCCTCGGGGCTGGCGCGCGGTTTCGCGCCGTTTTGCGCGGAGCTGTCTCGGGCCGTCCTGGGCGCGTCTTTTCCCGACGACGAGGTGTCGCTGTGGCGGGAAAACGCCGTCGAGGAACTGGCGATGCGCCGTACGCAGCCGTCGTTCTTGGCCGAGGAACGCCTGCGCGCCGAGCTCTTTTCGGGCCATCCCTACGCGCGCGGGGCGCTGTCGCAAGCGGAGATCGCCGCCGTAGACGCGCGGCGCCTGCGCCAATGGCGCCGCCTGCGCCTGCGCCCCGCCGGAGGCTACCTGGTCTTGGTCGGGGACTTGGAGGCGGAGGCGGCGCGGCGCGCGCTGGAGGCCGCGTTTTCGTCCTGGTCCGGCTCCGGCGCGCCGGCCGAGCCGCCGCCGCTGCCCGCGCCGAGGCCGGCCCGCTCGGCGTTCGTGCCTCGCCCCGGCTCGGCCCAGGCGACCCTCGTGGTCGCCGCGCCGATGGATTTGACTCCGCGCGATCCGGACTACGTCGTCTTCGCGACGGCCAACCACGCTCTGGGCGGAACCGCGAACTCGCGGCTGTTCGAGAACCTGCGCACGCGCCGCGGCTACACCTACGGCGCCTACTCGTCCATCGAGGTCTACGGCCGCGGTTCGGTGTGGTCGGCCTCGGCCGACGTGCGGCCCGACGCCGCGCGCGCGGCGCTCGACGAGATCGTCGCCGAGGTCCGCGCGCTGCGCGACGAGCCGCTCGGCGAGGAGGCGCTGGCCGCTTCGCGGCGGCACCTGTCGGGGCTGTTTCGCTTGCGTCTGTCCGCGCTTGACCGCGTGGCAGGCTATCTGGCCGCGGTCGTCGAGAGCGGCCGCGACCCAGCCGAGGCCATCGCGTCCTATCCCGAGCGCCTGGCCGCGGTCACGCCGCGGCGGGCGATGGAGGTCGTACGCGCGCGGCTTGATCCTGAAAGGCTGGTCGCGGTCGTCGTCGCGGACGAGGCCCTGCGAGGCGCCTTCGAGGCGCCGCTGAAAGCGGCCTAGAAGCCCAGGCCCGCGCCCAGCATCAGGTAGTCGCGCGCGATCGTGCCGCTCTGCGCGAAATGCTCGTAGCCGGCGGTGACCCGCAGCATCTGCAGGCTGACCGCGCCGCCGAGCTCGAACGCGTCGGAGGGCGATTCGCCCAACTGATAGGTCGTGTGGGTGAAGGTGATGAACGGGTGCACGACCGGCAGGACGTCCCATTTCAGCCGCAGGTTGTAGCTGAGATCCGGGTAGCCCTGCTCGATGCCGTCGACGCCGGCCAGCGTCAGGAAGGGTGCGGCGCGCAGCGATTCGCCCGACAGCGAGCGGTCGTAGGCGCTTTTGGTGACCTGGGCGCTGAGTTCGGTGAACAGGAACTCCATGCCTCCGTAGACCGACAAATCCGTCTCGCCGAGGTCGAAGGTCTTGCCGCGGGAGGTCGTCGCGCCGTCCAGGGGATTGGCGCCCGCCGCCGCCTGAAGATCGTCTTGATGCATGACCTCGTTGGCCGACACGCCGATGTCGACGCGGCCAAGGCCCGTGTCGATGTAGGGCATCCCCTCGGCTTCCATCATCGACAGCGCCGCCGAGGAGTTGCCGGCCGAGCCGCCGGAGTCGGGGCCGGCGAGCTTGGCGCCTTGGCGGGAATGTCCCGGATTCAGGGTGAAGGTCGCGTCCACCCCGGCGCTGCCTTGCGAGTAGCCGTCGACCTTGGGCATGACGGAGCCGCGCGCGCCGAGCGCGAGCGGGCCGTCGTTGTAGCCCAGCCGCAAGCCGTAGTCGTTGTAGGTACCGTTGGTGAAGGCGGTGTGGTAGCGCGTGTAGTCGGGCGTCAGCGTCCATTGGCCGATGTCGACCGAGGCGTTGGCGCGCACGCTCTGATAGCTGTCGCTGCCGCTCATGTCGGAGACGCCGACGTCGACGCCGGCTCGGCCGGGCGCGGCCAGGGCGGCGACGGCCGAAACGACGGCGCACAAAATGGAGATTTTTCTCATGGGGAGCATCCTAGAAAATTCAGGGGAGGATTTCCGCCTCAATAATACAGCGCGCCCTGCAGCCCCGCCGCGAACAGCCAAGCCAGCGCCAACGCGCGAAGCGCGGCGGCCGCCGACGCGTCGCGGGCGCCGCGGCAAAGCGCAAAGCCCAGCGGCGCGGCGCCCGCGGCGAAGGCCAGCGCGAAAGGTCCGGCCACGAGCAGGCGCGGGCCGCCGCGGTTCATCGCGAAGAAAAGCGCCTCGTAGAACGCGGTCGAGGCGGCCGTCGCGGCCAGCAGTCCGGCGGCGCCGCGGCGCAGGAAGGGCGCCAGCAGAAAGTTCTCGGCAAAGACGAAGAAGGGAAAAAACAGAGCGAAAAAACCCGCGAGCGCCAGGGCTCGGCGCGATGCCGCAGCCGCGCCGAGGGCGGTCGCATCCGCCTGGGCGTGGAGAACCCACATCAGGGCGGCCGCGGCCAGAAGCGGCCCCGCGACGCGGCGCGCCAGGCGCGCCGCGGCTTCGGGCGTGAGCGCTCGCCGGGCCAGCGCCTGCGCGCACAAGATCGCGCCCGCGATGCCGAGCACGCAGGGCAGAGTGCGGACGGTGTCGCCGCTGAGGGTTCGCGCGATCCAAGGCGCGGGCAGAAGGCTTGCGGCCAGCGCCGCCGCGTCGCGAGCCGCGGACGGGGCGGGAAGCGGCGGCTCCCCGAGCGGTCGGCCGGCGAGGGCGGCAAGCCAGGGCAGCAGCGCCAGCGCGAAAAGATCGCGCAAGACGCCGCCGAAGCGTTCGGCGGCGGCGGGCGGAGCGCCGAAAAAACCCTCGAGCGAGAACGCGGAGATCGAGCCGTCCTGGTTCAGGCTTCGTTGAAAATCCGCCGGACAGCGCCGCGCCAGCACGGAGTCGATCAGCCCCAGCGCGGCCAGTTCGTTGTCGAGGTGCGAGGTCAAGTCAGAGCTGTCGATGAGCGTCGCTGCCGCGTCCATGCGACCCAGGTTTCCGGCGTAGAGGTGGCGCGAGTCGCACGAGAGCATCGCCAGCGCGGCGGGACCGCGCGCCGCGCCGCGCAAGGCGCTCGACATGCGCGCGAGCATCGGGCGGCTCCAGTAGACACGCGCGGAGTCGAGCGAGAAAAACGGCATCGGCCCGAAGCTCGGGCCGGTGCCGTAGCGGGAGTGTCCGGCGTAGACGACGACGTCGTCTTCCTTCAACGCCTGAACGAACAGATCGGCCGTCCTGCGCGTCTTTTCCGTTTGCCGCGAGCGCAGCGGTCCGTCGACGACGGCGGCATCGCCGCTTACGGAGCTGTCGGCGACCTCCAGCAAGACGCGCACCGGCCGGCCGTCCCAAGCCAGCGTCTTGGTCAGCAGCGTCGGCGCGTCGTCGTCGACGCGCGGCTGCGGGCGAAATCCGCACGCGTGCTCCGGCGTCCGGCACGGCCGCGTCAGGGCCGCGATCAGCGCCCGCCGCAGCGACCGATCGATGATCCACGGCCCGGCGTCGGCGAAACCGAAAAAGACCCCGAGCTTCAGTTCGCCGCCGCGCCCGAGCCCGCGGTAGGCGGCGGCGCATGAACTCGACCCGGCGGGCGCTTCGTCCAGGCTTTGCGCGTATTCGGCGACGGCCTCGTCGATTCCGCCCGCCTGCGCGGCCGACGCCGCGCCCGCCGCGCAGATCAGCCACGCGCAGGCCGCCGCCGCCTTCATCCGGGTTTCGGGCGCGCGCGCGCGTCGGAAAAGGCCTTCAGGGCCGCGCCGAGGGCGAGGGCGGGGGGCCACACCCAGAGCGCCTCGCTCAACAACACCGATAGTCCGCGCCGGGACAGGAACGGCGCCAGGCCGATCGGCGAGACGCGTATGGGTCTCCAGGCAAAGAAATAGCGCGCGCCGGAAAACGGCGCGAAGAACGCGATGCCCAGGCCCCCGTCGGTGAACGCGTCCAGGAATCCGTGAGAGGCCGCGATCAGAGACAACAGGGCCGCCAGCCGGGCGTCGAAGCCGCGGCGGCCGCGCAACAGCGCCGCGGCGGCGACTCCCGACGCGACGGCAAACGCCAGCGAATGCGTCATCCCGCGATGACCCCAGAGGCTGTCGTAGGGCACGCCGAACGCGAAGCCGAGCACGTCTATGTCGGGCAAGCATGAGCAGGCGATCGCGGCGACCCAGAAGCGGCGGTCGCGGCGCGTTTCGGGCGGCGCGGCCTGCCCGAGGGCCGCGGCGGCGACGGCGTGGGTGATCAGGCTCGGCATGGGTTTGGCTCAGCGACCGCGGCGGGCGGGCAACTTCTCCCAGGAGGAGACATACCAACGGCGGCCGTGCTTGAGCAGGTGGTCGCGTTCGACGCCGGAAAACGAGCCGTCTCCGTTGCGGGTGTCCACGCGGTAGGTCAGCGTCAGCACGGCCGAGACATGGCCGATGCTCTCGATGTCGAGATCCTCGACCTTGAACTGCGCGGGCCCATGCTCGCGGAAGAATTTCTGCGCCCAGTCGTGGATTTGGGCGCGCGTCATCGGTTCGGCGATGGTCTCGTCGTAGAGCGACGCCAGCGCGTCCGCGTTGCCGCCGGCGAAGGCCTGCGCGACGTCCTCATAGTAGGATCTGATTTGCGAGCGCAGCACGATCTCTTCTTCCGACATCGGCTTGCCGAAGCCGACATAGCCGCATCCGGAAGACGCCAGCGACGCGGCCAACGCCGCGGCCGCCGCAAGACGCAGATTCATGCCCCAGTGTAGGCGGGTCGCCCGGTCCGCGTCAAGTGGGCCCATTGCCGAAAGGCCTTCGCCCCAAGGACCCAGGCGAGGCGAGTTCGCGCGGGACTACACTGTGTTCATGAAACGACCCCTGCGCCGCGATCTCATCGCCGTCTTGGCCGTGCTGGCAGCCGTCGCGGTTCCGGCGTCGGCGGTCGTCATCGACGCGCCGGCGGCGATCCCGCTGGAAGTTCCCGTGGCGACGGCGCTGTCGGCGGCGCCCATGGCGGGCGCGGCCGCGCTGGCCTTGCCGTTGTCGGACGCGGCTCTTTCGGCCGCGCCGGCCCTCGGCGCCGTGCCGATTGCCGCCGCGCCTTCCGCCGTCCCGGCCGCGGCCGTCGCGTCCGTCGCCTCGCCCGCGGCCGCCGCGCCCGCGTTGGATGCGGGTCTTCCCGCGCCGGCCGCCGCAACTCGCGCCCGGCCGACGCAGGCGCAGGCGCCGGCGTCGGCGCTGGCCGATCTGGACGCCGCAGCCGCGGCGCGCGATCGCGGTTCGCGGGCTTTCGACGGCGGCCGAGCCGCGGCCCCCGCCGTCGCGTTCGTGAAAAACGACGAGGGCGCGCTTATCGGCGGCCGCACGGCCGACCAATACCGCGAGATCCGCCGCCTCTACGCCAAGCTTTCGCCGCTGATGGACCTCAGCGACACGATGAACGTTATGGACGACGCGTACGCCGAGGCGCGAGTCAAGCTCCTGGCCGTGGAGCGCGCCGCCGCCGAGCGCAAGGTCGAGCAGTCGAGCGTGCATCTGGAAGACACCCGCACCTTCATCGACGCGGTGCTCGAAGATCCCCAGGGGCGCAACATCGCCGTGCACACGCACCGCGTCTATTTCCATCCCGCCGGCGAGCCGGAGTCCGAGATCAACGAGGGCATCCGCCGCGTGGATTCGTATCTGACCGAGGCTCAGGAGGATTTCGGCCGCGGCGGGCGCGCGGAGCGGGAGATGGGCATGCAGTTCGACCGCGTGGTGCTGAGCTTCGACACGCGCGGCTACAAGGCCATCGAGGATCATCTGCGCGCGAAAGAAGCCGAGATCCGCGCGCGCCACGGCGACCGCTTCCAGTTCGCCTACGTGACCGAGGCGCCGCCGTCGCGGGAAAAAGTCCGCGCCGACTACAACCGACTGGTCGAGAAGTATAAGTCCCAGCCCAAGGGCGTGATGAACATCATCGACGGCGTGACCTACAGCCGCTATGTGGGTCTGCTCCACGAACTGAAGTCCCACGAGGACAGCGTCTCTCGCGGCGAGACCGTGCTGCAGGCCGGCCGCGACTTTTTCGAGGAAGTGCCGCTGCCCGACGGCACAACCAAGCGCCGCTACATCACCGAGTTCGACGCGGTGGTGCGCGCCAAGGACGGAACGATCATCCTGCGCGAGGACAAGTCGGTGCGCATCCCCCTGCCGTTGGAGAAGGTCATGCAGACGACCTTCCTGTATAAGCTAGACATTTACAAGAAGAACCGCGCGCTCATCGAGCGCAGCCTGGGCGCGCCGCTCAACGTTCGCTTCTCCGTGGACGTCGGCGGGGCCGATCGCCGCGCCGCGCGAGCGGGCCTGCTCGTCTGGAAGGACCCGCGCCAGCAGGAGCTTCTCGAGTACCTGAAGACTCAAGGGCCGATCCTCAGCGCCAAATACGGCTTCCCGGTCTCCTTCGTGTTCGTCAACAGCCACCCGAACGAAGACCCGCATCTGTTCGATCTGGCGCCCACCGACCCGAGCCAGTGGCAGGCGTCGCAGGCCGGCGGCGGCCGCGCAAACCGGCGTCCGCGCTAGTCTAGAAATGCACGAGATCCGGCGAGGCGGTCCTCGCCGGAAACGCGCAAGACCAGGCGCTCTCGGCCGGGAGGGCCTCGGCGCGCGCCTCCATTCTCAGCGACGAGCGCGCGCGGATGGAGAGGGCGAGCAGAAGAAGAGCCTGGGCTCCCGCACCCGCGGTCAAGAGCTTGGGTAGCGCCGGGTATTGGGCGCACAGAAGGCGCCAGTCCCGGCCGGCGTGGACGGCCCCAAAAATCCAGACCGCCCAAACGACGAGCGTCAAGGCGTTTTCGACGGCGAGGCGCGTTCTGTTGGGCGGCAGTTCCTTAAGTTCCGGAAGTTCTTGTGGCTTCATAGCTGAGTCCTCCTCGGTCGGGGCTTGCCCAGGTGCCGAACTTGGGCTGGCGCCCGAAAAGCACTTTCGGGATTCCCACCAGCAAGACGGCGCTGTTGAGAGTCCAATACAGGAACGGATACCACATGGCCCAGTAGGCGAAGCGTCCGGCGTTCTTCTCGTAGCGGCCGTGGATCCAGAAGCCGGCCGCGAACTGCGCCAGGCTCAGGCCGCCGACTAGGAAGACGCTCCAGGTGACCGGCGAGATCCAATCGACGATCAGCGGCGTCCCGGCGGCGTCGCGCGCGCCCAGCCCGTAGACCGCCAGTGCGGGCATCAGGAACGCCCAGGTCACCGACAGGGCATATTCCAACAGAATGATTTTCAGCGGCCAGCGGCCTTTCCAAGAGAGGATGTCGATGTGGCGTCCGACCACGTCGAAGCCCCCGCAGGCCCAGCGCATCCGCTGCCGCCACAGTCCTCGGATGGTGTCGGGCATCAGCACGTCGCAGAGCGCGCGCGGCTCGTAGCGCACGCTCCAGCCGGCGCGCTGGAGCTTCCAGGTCACCGCGATGTCCTCGGTCACGCAATCGGTGTCGAGAAGACCGATTTCAAGGAGCGCTTGTTTCTTGAAAGCGACCAGCACCCCCGACAGGGCGAAGAGGCCGCCGACGACTTGGTGGTAGCGCTTGATGACGCCGATGATCGCCGAGAATTCCCCGACTTGGATGCGCCCGATCAGCGTTCCGCGGTTTTTCACGCGCGGGTTGCCGGTCACGCCGGCCACGCCCTCAGCGCCGGTCAGGTGCGGGATCAGCCAGGAGGGAGCGTTGGGGTCCATTTCGGAGTCGGCGTCCATGCACACCAGGTAGTCCCGGCGGCTGGCGTGTATGCCGGCGTTGAGCGCGGCGGCCTTGCCCATGTTGCGGGGCAAGTCGATGATCGTCAGGTGCGGCCGAGTGCGAGCCAGCGTCTTAAGAACGGCGAGCGTCCCGTCGCGCGAGCCGTCGTTGACGGCCAGAATTTCGTAGTCGGGGTAGTCGAGCGCGTCCAGCGAGCGGATCGTCCGGGAGATCGTGTACTCCTCGTTGTGGCAGGGAACGATGATCGAAATGGGCGGACGCGGCCCACGTGCCGGCGGGCGGACGGGGCAAGCGCGCTCCCGGCGCCAATAAAAGAGAACGGCCCCGAAGATCCAGGAGAAGCACAGGAGGATGGGGATCGCCCTCAACACGAACAGCAAAATCTGAATCGCCATGGCGGCCTGCGATTATTCTAAACGACACGCCGATCAGGGCGCGATCAAATCTCATCATGCGGAAATCAAATTATCGCGAAGCGCGGGCGCCGAAAGCGAAGGCGTCCGGAGCCTCTCGGGCTCCGGACGCCTAGGCTCGCGTCTTGGCCGTCAGCGGGCGGCGGGAGAGGCGGTCGTCGGGCCGCCCAAAAGCTTGTCGAGCGCCGCGTCGGCGGCGGCGCGGTAGCCCTGGAAGCCGTCTTGCAGGTCGGCGGCGGTCGGCGCGTATTGGACGTCGGCGGTCACGCCGAGGTTCTCGATGGGCTTGTGGTCGGCGCGCACCGCGATGGAGCCGGTCATCGTGAACTGCTTGACGCCGACGTCGTTGGGATACTTGACCGTGTTGACGAAGCCCCCGGCGCCCGCCGTGCGCGTGCCGAACAGCGTCGCGCGGGCGTTGTCTTGCATGATCGCGGGGAAGAAGTCGCCGCCGGAGAAGTCGAGCTCGTTGATCAGCAGAAGGATCGGCTTGCTGAACTCGGCCACGGGCGACGGATTGATCGAGGCCACGCCCTCGATGGCGATCGGGTCGGTGAGCCGGCGTCCGAGATTCCACTGCGAGATCACGAAGCGCGAGTAGTCGAGCATGTTGCGCCAGACCGTGTAGTCGACGGGGTAGCCGTCGAGCGTTTTGCCCAGCACCATCTGAGCGCCCGCGTCGTTTTGCACCATCGCAGCCAGCTTGACGAGTTGGACCGCGTCGTCGACGTCGTTTTGCGTGATCGCGACATGGTGCTTGGGCGTGGCCAGCGGGTAATTGGTCAGCATGGAGGCCAGCGCGTAGAGATAGGGCACCGAGCCGCCGGGGTTGTCGACCTCGTCGATGACCAGGCCGTCGGCTTTCTGCTGGAACATCTGCATGAGTCCCGCGAACTCGGCCACGGCCGCGTCGGGATCGTCGACCTCATACGAGGGGATGCGCACGTAGCCGGCCACATGTCCGCCGGGTGTCTTGAAAAGATACGCGTTGAAGACCGCCGACGGGTCGGACTGCCAGATCTTTTCGCCCAGCGCCGGCACGAAGCTGGTCTTGTCGCCGAGGCCGAACGGGTTGGCCGCGGTCTCGGGACCCTTCATCTCGGCGGCCACGGGTGCCAGCATGCTCGGCGGCTGGCCGAGGCCGCGTCCCGCGCCGTTTCCTGCGATGCTAAACCCCATGCCGCCGGGGTTGGAGATCATCTCGGGCGTGTAGTCCCAGGTCAGTTGGCGCGTCTCGACTTGCGTCGAGCCCGCCGGGCGCACGGACACGTTCACCGGCCCGTGGTCGACGTCGCCAAAGCCCGCTCCGCTACGGCTGGTCAGATACATCTCGGCCAGCGCCCGCTCCGTCAGGCTCGTGTTCGCGCCCAGCCGCGCCTGGAGCTGGGCCACCACCTGTGAAATCGGCTGGCCGCCGAAGGACACCAGTTCGTCGCCGACGTGGAACGGAAAGGAGCTTTCGGACAGCTTCGAGCGGTCGATCGAAGTGATGAAGTAGCGCCCGTCGGCGCCCGAGACCGTGAACGGCAGGGACGACGCCTCCGTCGAATCGAACTGCACGCTGACATGGAAGTCCTTCATCGAGGTGAAGAACTGGCGCAGCACATCGTGGTACTGCGCGATCGTCATGTTCGGGTTCGCCTGGACCTGGGCCTTGGCCGCGGCGATCTGAGCGTCGAGGTCCCAGCCCTCGTGCGACTGCTTCCATTGCCCGGGGCCATACTGCGCGGCGAAGGCGGAGCGGATGAAGTCGAGGTTCGAGAGCATCGCCTGCTGGATCTGCGACTGCGGCGTCACGCGCGTCGAGGGCAGGTCGTTGCCGGAGAGGTCCCCGGCGGCGGCGCGCGAGCCGTCGAAAGCCGCGCCCTGCGCGGCGGCGTCGGGGGTCGCGCCGGCGAGGTCGCGCAGGGAGTCCAGCGCGGAGGCCTGCGCGAGCGCGGGTTGGGCGGCGAGTGCGGCGGCGAGTGCGGCGCAGGCGAGTCGTGCGTTCATCGGGTCACCTCGGTGCGGGGTGGCGAGATTATAGGACGACCGGGCCCGGGGTGATAGAAGCGAAGGTCCTAGGCAAAAATGGGACTAAAGTCCTTTCCCCGTCGGCGGCGCAGCGCGAGCGCGGCGGCGACGAGCGCCGCGCTCAGCCAACCCTCGCGATTCTCGATGCCCAACCTGCCTGCGCCGGGCAGCAAAATCGCGGTCCAAGCCAGAGCCAATGCGAGCGCGGCCGCGGCGAAGGATCGCGCTCGGCTCCAGCCGAAGCGCCGCGCGGCGTCCGCACGCAGGCTCAAGAACAATGGGAACGCCCACAGCGCGTCCGACGCGTGCGAGTACGGCTGGGCAATAAGAATCAAGCCGAGGTAGAGCCCGAGTTCGCCGCGCTCGCGCGCCGGCCGCCAAGCCGCGGCCAGCGGCGCCGCCGTCAGCGCCGCGCGCAGCGGCGCGCCCATCCACGCCCGCGGCGCCGCGCGCGACGCGCGGATGATCTTGCAGGCGCCGGCGTAGAGGCTTTGGTTGTCGTAGGAGATGAACGAACTTGCGTGAGCGGCCGCGCTGGCCGCCCAGGCCGTCCAGGCGCCCCAGCCGCCGGTGCGCCAGGACCAGGCGGCGAGCGCGGCGCCCGCCGCCAGCGCGCCGACAAGCGTCTTGGTCTTGCGCCGGGCGGCCGCGCGCAGAAGAAAAGCGGCCAGCCACTGAGGCTGCAGCGCCAGCGCGCCCAGCGCGGCGCCGCCCGACAGTTCCCAGCCCGACTCCATGGCGCGGACGCCGGCCATGGCGGCCAGAAAGAGAACGACGGTCATCTTGTGGTAGATCCAGCAGAAAACAAATCCCGGCCAGGCGCACAGCAGAAGACCGTCTTCCGGGACGGCCGGAAAGAAAGCGACCAGCGCGAGAGAGGCGGACAGCAGCAGGAGATTCCAGACCAGAAACGCCCGGCGGTAGGGGTGCGCGGCGAGCATGCCGAACGCCGGCATCGCCGTGGGGGGGTAGGCCGAGGCGGCATTGAGCGACGCGTTGGGGTTGGGCGCGCCATAGGCGGCGTCTATGCACTTCTGATAAGGAAGGCGATCGTAGGGCGAGCCGCCGCGATCGCGTACGAATCCGGCGCAGTAGTAATAGACGAAGTCTTCCGCGTCCTGCTTTCCCCAGCGGACGGCAAGCGCCGAGACGGACAGCATCGCCGCGGCGGCCAGCGCCAGACGCGGCCGCGGGCCGGTGCTTGTGTTCATCTTGCCGAGTAATATAGCTTTACCGCGGTCGCCGAGTTCGTGAAGATCCACCCGCGAGAGCGTCGACTGCCGGATTAAGGAGGCAGAAATGTCGCAGTCTAGGAAGCGCGTGAGCGCTGAAAAAAACATTCCTTCCGTCAAGCCGCGCCGCGCCGCGTCCGCGCGCGCCGCGGCCAAGCCGGCGCTCGCGGCGGCCATCGACTATCCGCGCGACGGCGAGGCCGTCTTCGCCGGCCACTACGCGGTGCGCGTGAGCGCGCCCGGCGCGGCGCAAGCGCAGGTGAAAGCGGACGCGGGCCCGTGGTGGGACTGCCGCGAGGCGGTGGGCTACTTCTGGTGGGATTGGTCCGCGGAGCCGGGCGAGCGCGAGTTGCTGGCTCGCGCGCGCCGCGGCAAGGGGCGCTGGGTGCCGTCCGCCGCGCGCCGAGTGCGCGTGTCGCCCCCTGCTTAAAGGGCCCATAAAAAAACCGGGACTTTTGGGGAAGCACGGCGCTTGAAATCGCCGCCGCGAGGTTATAATGAAAACATGAAACGCCCACCCCTCCTCCCCGCGTCCGTCGCCGTTGCTGCCGCCGTCTTGATGCTTCCGCCTCCCGCCGCCGCCTGGTCGGCCAACGGCCACCGCACCATCGGCCAGATCGCCCAGGACTTGCTCCAAAGCCAGGCTCAGGCCGGTGACGCGCAAAGCCAGGCGACGATCAACGCGCTGACCGGAATTCTCGGCCAAGGCTTCAGCCTGGCCGCGATCGCGCCGTGCGCCGACCAGATCCGCCGCTACAACGAGGAGACGGGGCAAGTCTTCGCCGCCGGCGCCCAGGTCTCCTGCGGAGGCTTGCAGCTCACGGTCAATCCTCAGTCCGAGCCGTGGCATTTCGTCAACGTCGACATCACCCAGCCCGACACCGCGGACTCGGTGGAGGCTCAGTGCGGCGGCGACGCGTGCGTGGTGCATCAGATCAAGCTCGACGTTCAAGCCCTTCAGAACCAGGGCTCGGCGAGCATGGATCCGCAGACGGCGGTGATGTTCTTGGTGCACTTCGTCGGCGACGAGCACCAGCCGCTGCACTGCGCCACCGAGTATGTCAACGGCCAGCAGGATTACGGCGGCAACGACAAGATGGTGCGCTTCCAGGGCCAGGAGCTCAACATGCACGCCCTCTGGGACCACCTGATCCAGTTCTCCGACGACTCGAACGATCCCAACGCGCTCAGCCAGCAGTTGGAGTCGAGCATGCCTTCCGACACGAGCGCCTGGACGCAGGGGGATTTCGTCGAGGGCGCGGCCGTGGAGAGCCTGGGCATCGCCCAGCAGACCGTCTATCCGGCCTACTATGACGCGGCCACGGGCGGGGGCGGCTCCAGCTCGAACTCGGGCTGGTCCGGGTTCTCGGCGGCTTCGCATCCGACGCGAGCGCAGGTCGATTCCTCCCGCGGCCCGGCGGTGGACCTGCCTTCCGGCTACCAGAGCCAGATGCAGCCCATCGTCATGCAGCGGCTGCAGATGGCGGGAGTCCGCCTGGCGGCGCTGCTCAAGCAGGCGCTGGGCGGCGCTCCCGCTCAGTCGTCGGCGATGCAGTCTCAGGCCGCTCGCGACCGCCTGCAGCAAGTCTCGATCGCTCCGCAGTGGTAGTTTAGCCCTCGCCGCGCGCCGCCAATCGACGCCCGCCGCGCCTTCAGGGCGCGGCGGGCGTCAGTGATTTTGCTGGCCTTGCAGATACTTTTGGACTTCCGGGTTGTTCGCCGCGCCCGGGGGGAGATTCTGCAGCAGTTGTTGCGTGTCTTGCGCGGAGCCGCCCGAGGCGCCCGAACCCGCCGCGCCGGCGGCGGGGCGCGTCGCGGAGCCGAAATTGAGGAATCCGTTCGTGGGTTGGAGCTTGGGCATCACGAACGGTTTTTTGGAGGCGAGCGGCGTCTTTTTGGCCGCGGTCGGGGCCGAAGGCGTCGGGGCTGGGGCTGGGGCTTTCGCGGGCGCCGGCGCGACGGAGGGTGCGGCCGGCTTGGTCTGGAAATCCGGATCGGACTTGATGAAGTCCAGGGAAGAGCGGACCGGCGCCGGCGATTTCCCGGAGGAAACGGGCGCCCGGGGCGTCTCCACGACGCCGGCGGCCGCCCGCGACGGCTGCAATGGGCCGCCGCCCTCCCTCTGCTCGAACATGTCGGAACGCCCGCTGGGACCGGGAGCGGGGCGAGCTTCGTTCCAGTAGATGTAGGCGACGCCGAGCAGCGGCAAGACCAGCGAGGCGATGCCGCCGACGACCAGCCAGCGCCGTCTCTGTCCGCGCGCCTGCGCGCCTGTTTCGGACGAACCCTCCATGCTTCGAGTGTATCAGGCGCGCTACGGCTTGTCCAGGGACGGGCGACTTGAATTCGTAACATCCCTCCCTTACACTGTCGCGACGCGGGCATGGCCCGCAGGGAGACCGCGACCGCATGACCCCCGACTCATCTTCCTCGGACCCATCCGCCGCCGGCGTGGGCGCACGCGACCCCGCGCCGCCGCCCTTGCCCGAGGCGTCGGCGCCCGCCGCCGATTCAGGCGCCGCGCAGCGCGAGGATTATCGCCTCAAGCTGGCCGAGCTCGAGCGGCGCCTGCAGGCCGAGCACGAGCAGGTGCTGGTGGCGCGGCTGAAATCGGAGGAAGAGAAGGCCACGGCCGCCAAGGTGGAGGTCTCGCTCAAGGACCTGCAGGACAAACTGCGCCGCGACCGCCGCGACCAGGAACAGGAGGAACAGCGGCTCAAGCTGGAGAAGAAAGCCCAGGAGCTCGAGGCGCGCCTTGCCCAGGAGCGCGAAACCTGGGTCGCTACCCTCAAAAATCAACTGGCCTCCCGCGAAGCTCAGGAAAAAGAGGTCGAGACGCATTTTTCGGTCAGGCTCCAAGAGATGGAGCGGCGCTGGCTGGAGGAAAAGGCTCAGTGGCAGAAGATCGCCATGGGCAAGGACGAGGAGATCCGCGCGCTTAGGTTGCTGGCCGAAAAGCTCAAGGGCGCCGACGCGGAACTCGCCAAGACCGCGGCGGAAAAAAAGGTCTTGGAGGAGCGCGGCAAGCAGGACAAGGAGGCGCTGGAGCGCCGCGTGCAGGAACTCACGGCCGAGCGCGTGGAGGCCCAGGCTCGCCTGCGCGACGCTCACGAGAAAGAAAAAGAGACGATCCAACTGCGGGCGGATCTGACGCTGACGCGCCAGCAGGGCGCGCTCGTCCAGGAGCGCTTGGAACGCGACTTGTCCGCGCTGCGCCAGAGCGCGCGGGAGCGCGAGGAGCGCCTGGTCGCCGATCTCGAGCGGCTGCAGCGCGACTTGGCATCGGTCCAGCAGCGCGCGGACCAGGAGCTTCATGCGCAGTTGCGGCGAGCCGCCGCCGATCACGAGGCCGAACTCAAGCGCGTGTCGGGCGAGAAGGACGCCGCGCTCGCGCGCCAGAAGGAGTCCGCGGAGAACGCGCAGACCGAAGTTCAGCGCCTGCGCGCCATCGCCGGCGCCCTGGAGCGCCAGGCGGCGAGCTCGGCCGCGCAGATCGGCGAGATGCGCCGGGGAGTTTCCGAGCGCGACGAGGAATTGGCGCGGCGCAAGGGCGAAGTCGAACGCGCGCAGACCGAGCTTCAACGCCTGCGCGCCATCGCCGCGGCGCTGGAGCGCCAGGCCGCGTCCTCGCGCGCCCAGCTCGACGAGCTCAAGCGCGCGTCGGCGGATTGGGAGCGCACGCAGGAACGCTACAAGGCCGAGTTCATCGTTTTGCAGCGCAAGTGGGTGGAACGCGAAAAGGAGATCCGCGCCGAGGCCTCCGCGCAGGCGATGCAGATGGTGGAGTCCGAGAAGACCCGGCTGAAGGTCCTGGCGCAAGACGAGCTCAACCAGCGCGCGGCCAAGATCGCCGACCAGTTGCGCCAGGAGGGCGAGACGGAGCGCGCGCGGCTGGAGGCCAAACTGCGCGCCGATTTGGAGCACGAGCTCCAGGCCCGTCGCCAGGAACTGCAAAACGAGTCCGACGCCTACCGCCTGCAGACCGACGCCGAGATCATGCGCCTGCGCCGCGAGCTCGCGCAGAAGGACGCGGCCTGGGGCGAGCGCCTGCTGGCCAAGGAGTCCGAGGTCTTGTCCGCGCGCGCGCGCGCCGACGAGACCGCCGGCCGCCTGTCGCGCGAGGAGGAGGCGCGACAGGCCGCGGAGCGGAGAATCCTGGAGGCCGAGAAGTCGGCGTCCGAGGCGCGCGAGGAGATCGGCCGCCTTAATTTCGCGTTGCGCGACGCCCAGCGCCGTCTCGGCGAGACCGAGGCCGTCGCCGCGCGCCTGGAGCGCGAGAAGACCGAGCTCGAGCGTCTGGCCAGCGCGCAGGCGGCACAGGTGCAGGGCGTGCAGGAGGCGCTGGAGTCGGCGCGCGTGCAGTTGGCGCGCGAGACGCAGGCGGGCAAGATCGCTCAGAACGCGCGCGAGCAGGCGGACAAGGCGCTGGCGCAGCAGCGCCTGGAGTTGGCGCGCGCGCTTCAGGCTCAGAAAGGCGAACTGGAGGCGCGTCTGGCCGAGCGACTGCAAACCGCCCGCGAGGAGGCCGCCCGCGCGAGCGCGCAGGCCGCGTCCTTGAGGCGCGAAGTCGAGCAGGCCCAGGCCGCGGCCCGCGAGGCCGTGGAAAGGGCGCGCGCGGAGCTGCGCCCCGCTTTCGAAGGAGAGCTCTCCGAGCTTCGCGAGGCGGCGGCGCGGGCGCGTGAAGAGGCGGCGCGCGCGCAGGCGGCGGCGCAGGCCGAAGTCGAGCGTCTTCGGGAGGAAGCCGCGGCGCGAGAGGCGGCAGCGCAGGCGCGCGCGGAGTCGGCGTCTCAGGCGGCCGCGCGCGAGCTTGAGCGCGCCCGCGCCGAGGCGGACGCCGGGAGGCGGGAGGCGGACGCCGCGCGCGCGCAGGCCGAAGAGGCGGCGCAGGCCGCGCGGGCGGCCCAGGAGCAGGCTTTTCAGGCGCGTCAGCGCCAGGAGGAGGCCGAAAACGAAGCGCGCCGGGCGCGCGAACTCGCCGCACGGGAGGCGGCCCGGGCCGACGAGTGCGCGCAAAGCCGCGCGAAGGAGGCCGCAGTTCCCAAGCCCAAGGGATTTTGGAGCCGCCTGCGCGGAGGCTGAGCGCACGGCGCGGCGGTCGTGGTAGAATAGCGTCTTCACGACGATGATCTACCTCGACCACAACGCCACCACCCCGGTGCGCCCCGAAGTCTTTGACGCGATGCTGCCGTGGCTGCGCGACGGCTACGGCAATCCGAGCTCGGTCTATGCTCTGGGCCAGCGCGCGCGCGCGGCGGTGGAGAAGGCGCGCGAGCAAGTCGCCGCGCTCGTCGGCGCGGCGGAAGCCTCCGAGATCATCTTCACTTCCTGCGGTTCGGAGGCGGACGTGCTGGGCGTGGGGGGCGGAGCCTGGCAGGCCCGCGACGAATCGGGCGGCAAGCGCCGCAAAATCGTCACCACGCGCCTTGAGCACGACGCGCTGCGCCTGCTCGGCTCCCAATTGCGCCGACGCGGCTTTGAAATCTTCGAGGCGGCGTGCGGTCGCGACGGAGTCACCGACGCCGCCGACCTGGCTTCGGCCGTCGATGAGCAGACGGCGGTCGTCAGCGTCATGCATGCCAACAACGAGACCGGGGTGTTCCAGCCCGTGGCCGCGGCCGCGGCCGCCGCGCGCCGGGCCGGCGCGCTGATCCACGTGGACGCGGTCCAGTCCGCGGGCAAGGAAGAACTCGACGCGAAGGCGATGGAAGTGGACACCCTCGCGATCTCGGGCCACAAGCTCAACGCTCCCAAGGGCGTGGGCGCGCTTTATGTCCGGCGCGGCGTGCGCCTGTCTCCGGTCGTCACCGGCCACCAGGAGCGCGGCCGTCGCGGCGGGACCGAGAACACGGCTTCCATCGTCGCGCTCGGCGCGGCGTGCGAGCTGGCGCGGCGGGATTTGTCCGCCGCGCGCGCGCACGCGTTGGCCCTGCGTCGCCGCATCGAGGCCGCCGCGTTGAAGATCCCCGGCGCGCTGCTCAACGGCGAACCCGACGACCGTCTGCCCAACACATCCCACTTGAGTTTCCCGGGCTTGGACGGCCACGCGCTGGTCGTCGCGCTGGATTTGGAAGGAATTTGCGTGTCGAGCGGACCCGCGTGCTCTTCGGGAGCCTCGACGCCGTCGCACGTCTTGACGGCGATGGGCGTGCCGACCGAGGCCGCGACCGCGTCGATTCGCGTGTCGACGGGCTGGGGCACGACCGACGCCGACGCGGACCGCTTTCTTGCGGCTCTTCCGGGCGCGGTGGCGCGGTTGCGCGCGGTGCCGTCCTCGCTATGACTCGTCGGCGGGTGCTGGCGGCGATGAGCGGGGGGGTGGACAGCTCCCTGGCGGCGGCTTTGGCGGCCGGGCGCGGCGACGAGGTCGTCGGCGTGACCATGAAGCTTTTGCCGCGCGGCGAGACGGGGTTTGGCTGCTGCGGCTCGCCGGCCGACATCGACGACGCGCGCCGCGTCTGCGAGCGCATCGGCGTTCCTCACTACGTGATGGACATGGCCGAGCTGTTCGAGTCGCGCGTGATCCGGCCGTTCGTCGAGAGCTACCTGGCCGGGCGCACCCCCAACCCCTGCGTCGAGTGCAACCGCTCGGTGAAGTTCGGCCATTTGCTGGGCTTGGCCGAGGCCTGGGGCTGCGACGCGGTGGCCACGGGCCACTACGCGCGCGTGCGCGGCGGGCGTCTCTACAAGGCGCTCGACGAACGCAAGGACCAGACCTATTTCCTGTACTCGCTGACCGCGCGCGAGTTGGCGCGCGTCGATTTCCCGGTGGGCGGCCTGAGCAAGGACGAGGTGCGCGCGAAGGCTCGGGAACTGGGACTTAAAACCGCGGACAAGGCCGAGAGCATGGAGACGTGCTTCGTGCCGGCGCGGGACGTGCGCGGATTTCTCGCCGCGCGCCCCGAGGCCGCCGGCGCTTCCGCCGTCGCCGAGGGCGCGATCGTCGACGAAACGGGGCGTCGGCTTGGCGTTCACGGCGGCGTGGCCGGGTTCACCGTCGGTCAGCGCAAGGGCCTGGGCGCGCTGGCGCAAGAGCCGATGTATGTGGTGAGGCTGGACGCGCGGCGCAATGAGGTGGTCGTCGGCGGCGCGGGCGCGGAATATTCGACTTCGCTCAAGGCGGCGGGAGTCAATTGGACCTCGGCGCCCCCGACGCATGAGATCAGGGCGCAGGTGCGCGTGCGCCACCGCCACGAGCCGGCGTGCGCGTCGCTGTCGCCGCTCGACGATGGGAGCGTGTCCGTCTCGTTCGACGCCCCTCAGCGCGCGGTCGCGCCCGGACAGGCGGCGGTGTTTTACGACGGCGACGAGGTCCTGGGCGGAGGGACCATCGTCGCGGGAGAACGGCGATGAAAACGGCATGGGTCGCGGCGGCGCTGCTTCTGGGCGCCGCGGGCTGCGCGCAGATGACCGGCGCCAAGGACGTGCGCACCGACATCGAGACGCAGACGAACACGATCGACACCGCGGCGCAGGAAAGCGACGCGCGCACGAGCCTGGGCAGCATCGAAAGCGCGCTGGCCGAGTATGTGAAGAGCGAGCAGGCCATCCCGGAGGATCTGGACGCGCTTGTGCCCAAGTACTTGGCCGACATCCCGCCCATCGAGATCGCGGCGTGCGGCAGGCGTACCCACGGCGTGCAGAAATACCCATCCTCGATCCTGCGCGGCGGGCGCGTGGACGGCGCGCTGATCAAGGGTACCGGGATGTGGGGCTACGTTCACGACAGAACCCGCATCGTCGTTTTCGTCGACTGTCTGAAGCCGTCCTCGAACGGCACGCCCTGGTATCAGGTCCGCGGCATCTACTGAGGCTTGGCGCCGGGACGGAAGGTCTTGAGCATCTCGTCGAAGGCGGGCGAGGGCGGATCGTCCGTCGGCCGGATTTGCTCAAGGCAATAGAATCCGCCCTCGGTCCACGCGACGACCGTGCGCGTCGTCGTCGGCGTCGACTTGGTCTCCAGCCCGCGCTCTCGGCCGGAGGAGGTCGCCTCCAGCCCGGGAAGGCCGCCGACGGTGATCGGCGTCGGCGGTCCTGAAAGATCGCCGGAGGCGAGATAGAGCCGCGCCGCGGTTTGAGGGTCGCTCGCGGGATGAAAATAGACGGCCATCGACTGCGAGTATGGGCGGGGTCCGTCCGGCGGCCCGAAGAACGCCGAAAGGCGGTCCGAGACTCGGGCCTCGTCGGCGCGCCAATTCCCGGGCAGCGTCGCCCTGAAGGCGCCTCCCGGCGCGGAGTAATCGACCGGGCCCTTGTCCGCGGGCTTGGAGCCGCAGGCGGACAGCAGCAAGACGACGGCGAGAAGCCTGATCATCTCGGCGGGTCCGGCGGAGCGATTTTTCGCAGCCAAGGATCGTCTTTGGGCAGGAACGCGCCGAGGCCGACGGCCTCGGCGGCCCAGACCTTCTTCTGCGCGGGGCCGGCGGATTTGTCCTGGAGGATCGCGTCGATGTAGTCGTGGACGCCGCGGGCGTATTCGGCGCGGACCGCGGCGTCAGGCGCAAGGATGCCTAGGCTCGCGTATTTCATGTAGCTCTTGATCGCGGAAGTCTGCTCGAACAAGTGCTCGCCGTCGAGCTTCGTCCAAGACGGCTTGGCGGCGCGAGCCCAGTTCTGGACGGCCGTCTTGACTCCGGGGTTTGTGGGCGAGACCGCGCCGATGAAGTCGATGGCCCAATCGAAGTGCCCCTCGCCTTCGTAGGCCGTCGGCAGGGGGCCGAGCGCCCGCGCTCGCATCGCGGGCAAATCCCCGGCGCGAAACGCGTTCGCGCGCGCTCTCGCGTCGGTGATCGCCTGGTGGAGCACGGAGTCGCCGCGCCAGAGTCCGACCATCTTCAGCGATTGGACGGCGTCGCGGTAGAGCCCGTCGCCGATCCGGGGCATGGACGCGCGCTCTCGTTCCTTCTGGATGAAGGCGATGTCCTGGAGCGGGAGCATGCCCACGAACGAGCTCATGTAGCTGCGCTCGATGACCGTCGTGAATTCGCCGTAGCTTTTCAAGAGGGGGAACCCGCAGTAGCCGCGCACATAGCCGGAGTCGGCCGCGGCGTCCGGTTTCGCGCGGGATTTGTCGAAGTCGTAGCGCATCTGGTCGCGATAGGCCTCGTATTCCTTTTCAAGCGGATTGTAGCCGGGGATGATGCCGGCGTTCATCGCCACGTCCAGGCGGCTGCGGCGGTCCTGCCAGGCGTGCACGAGTTCGTGGTAGAAGATTTCGTCGATGTCTCCGATGACCCGTGCGCGCTCGGGCGGGTGGGCTTCAAGATAGCGGCCGAGGGCGTCGGGGTCCGAGAGACGGTCGGCGAACCGTTTTTTTTCCGCGAGAGTCATGTGCTCGAGGAGGCTGTCTTCGGCCTGCCAATGGTTGAGCACCATCGTGTCCTCGTCGGACGAGAAATAGGCGCCGTATTGTCCCGGGGTGTCCGGGCGCTGGTTGGTCTTGATCACGAGAAACTGCGGCAGCTTCAGGCTTCCGTCTTTTCCGCGGAAATGGCTCAGGAGTCGTCGGCCGGTCTGCGAGCGCGAGAGAGCCGCGACGACGTCGGAGGCGAGGAGGGAGCCGAGCTTGGCCTGAGCGGATGTGATCGGCCCCGGCTTGCCCGCGGGGCCGGGGCTCCAAACGACGCCGGCCGCGTCGCTTTTCGCGAGCGCTCCCAGGGTCAAGGCGCCGTCGAATTCGGCCGACTGGCGTTGGTAGAGAACTCTGGCGTCGCCGGCCACTTGGCCCGCCGTGGCGCCTTTGGCCGCGAGGTCTGCGAGCACGCTCGGCGGCAGCGCCGAGCCGGCTTTTTCGAGCTCCTTCATGCGGGCCAGAATCCTGGGAGGCACGGGTGCGCTCGGGGGCAGAGCGTCGAGAGAAGCCAGAAGCGTCTCGAGCGCGGTGAGTTGGGTCCCGCCGGAGTCCGACCGGCCGGCCGACAGGTATTGCCAGTTGCTCAGGGCGCCGCCGTCGATCTTGGACAGGCGGCAGTCGGATTCATCGAGGCGATAGCCCGCGCCCTGCAGCGCGGCCCACAAGGATTGCGGCGGGTGCAGCGTCGAGAAATCGGCCGGAGACTCCAGCCAGCGCAGGTACGCGGCGGTCAGCGGTCGTCCCTGGGCATCGAGGGCGCGGCGTCCGTCGGAGGAGACGCTAAAGCCCGCGGCTTTCAAGCGTTCGCGGATTTCCCCGGACTGCGGTTCGGCACTCAGATCGAGCGCGGGCCCCTCGGGCAAGGGCGCCGCAGGAGAGGCGCCGACGCATTTTCCCATCGGGATGGCGCCGAAGCCTGCGCCGCGCGCCGACGCGGCGGCCAAGCAGACGACAAGGGCGGCGATCGCTCGCCGGAGGGGCATGGCGACAGTATAGGTCGGACTTTCGCGCCGCGCCAGGGCCGAGGCGCTCAGGCGTAGCGGCGGCGGAACTCGTCCGCGTCGGCCGCGGCGCTCGCGCCGCGCGCGCGCCGCGCGAGATGGCCCGCGAACGCGGCGCCCAGATGCGCGAGCGCGTGCAGTTCGCGCAGGCGCGGGCGCTCGCGCAGGAAATGCTTCAGCGCGGCGGAGGGCTTGGGCCAGTCCGGGATGGAGCCCACCGGAAGTCCGTCGAGCGTGGTTTGCGCGGTCGTCGAGCGCGCGGTCAGGCCCAAGCGCGCGCACGCGGCGTCGACGGCGGCCTCGGCCATCACGCGATAGTCGGACATTTTTCCGCCGGCCACGGTGATGAGTCCGGGCACTCCGTCCCGGTTTTCGTGGTCGAACACCTCGAAGTCGCGCGACAGCAGCTTTTCCGCGCCGGGTTGTCCGAGCAGAGGGCGAGAGCCGACGATCGTCGCGTCGTGGGGCTTGGGCCAGGCGGGAAAATAGCGGCGCACGGAGCGGTCGAGATAATCGATCTCCTCGGGCGCGGTGCGCGCGAGATCGGGATCGTCGGGGCCGGGCAAGTCGGTGGGGCCCACCCAGGTGCCAAGCGGCGAGGGGACGACGAAGACGTAGCGGCCGCGGTCGACGGCCTCAAGCAATAGGCCCACCGGAGTCAGCGCGGGATCCTTCCAGATCAGGTGCGTGCCCTTCATCAGGCGTAGCGGGACCTCGGCGCCGGCCAGGCGCGCGACGCGTCCCGCCCAGGGTCCGGCGGCGTTGAGCGTGATCCTGGCGCGCAGTTGCCGCCCGCCTGCGCGCGCACCGACCACGCGTGCGCCCTCGCGCAGCAACTCGTCGGCGTTTTCGCCGACGAAGGCTTGCGCGCCGGCTCGGCGCGCGGAGTCGAGCGTTCGTTCGGCCAGGGCTTTGGCGTCCACCCACCACTCGTCGAAGGCGAGTCCGCCGAGAAGTCCTTGCGTGGACAAGCCCGGCACGATCCGAGCGCAGGCCTCGGGCGTCAGGCGCAGGTGGGCGCGGCCGTATTTCATCGGCTGGAAGCGGTCGTATTCCTCGAGCAGGGTCTCGACGGTCTCAAGTCCCCGCGAGTGCCCACGGTAGACCGGCCAGACGATGGGCAGGCGGCGCAGCAGGTCTCCGGCGGTGCGCACGATGTGGCCGGAGTCCCAGCAGGTGGCGTGGGTGGTCAGGCGGTCGTAGAGCAGGTAGCGCACGCCGCCGTGGATGAGGTGCGTGGAGGCGGCGGTGGTCGCACCCCCGGGCTCGCCGCGCTCGACGAGCGCCACTTTAAGGCCGCGCAACGCGGCGTCGCGCGCGGCGCCCGCGCCGGTCACGCCGCCGCCGACGATGAGCAGGTCGTAGGACACCGCGCGATTATATCAAGCGCGGGCACCGGCCAAAGGGTTCGCGGCCGGATCAACTCCCGGCGCGATCCGGGAACGCGATGACCGATCCAAAGTGCGGATCCGTGAGTACGATGCTCTCGTCCTTAACGGCAAGCGCGAAAAATCCGGAAGTCCTCCCTAATTCTCGGCGCATGCGCTCCCACTGTTCCTTGCGAATGGACGCGTAGAGCGGCAAGACGAGTTCTTGCCCGTCGAGCGCGACCCTCAGATCGTTGGGATTTCTGGTATCCAGGGCCTTCGCGGCCCTGTTCGGCCGACTCCGCAGGGAGCCGTCGGGCGAAATCAACCTGACCTCGTCTCGGCTCAGCAGAACCTTGCGCGCGGCGCGCATGGGGATCAATCGTTGCACGGCTGTGTAGGAGGCGACGACGCCGACGACGAATACGACCGGGCCCGCGAGGCCCGCCGGGCAATTCGCGTAGAAGAGCCCGGCCGCCGTCAAAACGATCGTCACGGCCGCTAACGCCACCTGTAGCGGAATCCGCAGCCAACTGCGGCCGTCGATCTGGACGTTCTCCTCAAGTTCGAGGAATTCGGACCCGGAGGCGTCGGTCATGAAGCCGCCGTGGGAATGCTCGGCAAGAACAGTGAGTGGTTCATGGGTAGACGGACTGGAAGAGCACTTGGAGCGCTTCTTGGACGTTGGCGGCGACGGTGGATTTCGGCGCCCAGAACTGGAACCACATCGTGACGCTGGCGCCGGGAGCCAGAGCCTTGCCGCTCTGGCCGCCGGCGTAGGCGCCACCGAGCGCGCCGGAGGCGACGGGAGCGCTCGTGATGGCGGTGGTAAAGCTCGCGGGGGTGGGCTGGGTCGAGTTCCACTCGCCCTGCAAGACCGGCTGCTCGATGCCCGAGGAGATGGCCAGCACCCACGGCGAGCCGGCGGTGGCCGTGGAGCCGGAGACCATCAAGGTCAGAGGATAGTTGCCGACATTGGTCACCACAATGGAACTGACCGAGACGGTGGAAAAGGCCACGGTCGCGTCCAGGCCCATGACGATGAGGCCGGTGGAGGGCGAGACCTGGAGGTCGACGGGCGTCAGCGTGACCGTGTCGGGCGAGGCGCTCCAGTTGAGCGTGGCCAGGCGGAAGTACATGGTTGCCCCCGTGTTGAGGCCGGACAGAGTCAGTTGCGAGGCCAGTCCGTTCGGGGTGGAAGACGAGACGATGGTTCCGCCGTTGAAGTCGGTGCTTGATTCCTGGAGGACATAGCCCTCGCAGGCGGACGATTGCGGCGAGGCGGGAAGGGCGGTCCAGCCGACGGCGACCACGCCCGAGGTGCTCACCGACAGCGGCACGCCGCTGGCGGCGGAGACGGGGGCGGCTAAAGTTTGAGAGGTGGCGCCGTTGGAGATCGCCGACCAGACCAGTCCCGAATCCTGGGTCCACAGGTAGAAGAAGTAGGTGGTATTGGACAGAAGTCCGCCGACGACCGCGCCCTGCGCGGCGCCGGGGCTGACGCCCGACGTGGAGATCAGCACTTGAGCGTTCGCGGTGGACCACACCACGCCCGCCGTGTAGGACGCGTACTGGATCGCGTACTGGCCCGAGAGCGGGTTGTAGTTGGCGTCGGAGGGGGCGCTCCAGGTCAAAAGCACCGTCGACGAACTGGGAGACCCGGCGCCAAGGTCGGTCACCGTCGTGGGCGCGGTGGAGTCGATGACGGTGCCCGTGCCGCCCGGGAAATAGTGGCGCACGCGCCACTCGTAGAATTCCGAGACCCCGTTGATGTTGTCGCGGTTGGCCATTCCCACATAGGTGTTGGCGTTGGAGATGGAGGCGTCGGTGGCGGTCGCGGTGGCGGTCTGAGTTCCGCCGAACTCGGGCTGTTGGGAGTAGATCGCTTCGCTCAGCGCCGTGCCGCTGATCACGCCCTCGGTCCAATACCAACCCGCGCCCAAATTGCTGCCGACGGAAGAGAGTATGTTCCCGGCATTGGCGTTTTCGTAAACGATGGAGGCGGCTTTTCCGTTGAAGCGCTCGCCGAGCAGATAGTCGGTCAGGGTCGTGTCGTTGGCGCCGCGCGCGGAGAGCATGGCGGAGTTGCTGGTGTTGCGGTTGACCCAGCCTTCCAGAACCATGTTGTCGCCGAGCACTCCGCTGGAGGTCCAGACGACGGTGTGGGCAGTGGAGGTATTGGAGATCTTCTTGGAACTCAATTGGATCAGGTTCGTGTTCGTTCCGTAGGGGTTGGTGGCGGCGACCGTGGTCACTCCGCCGCCATTGACGACGGGGGAAAATCCGCTCAGCGATTGGCCGTTGGTGTAGAACGGGAACACGTAGCTTCCGTTGTCGTGACCGGCGGCGATGTCGGTGGACTGGCCCCAATAGATTCCGTCGAACGTCTGGCTGGTGGACACGAAGCATTGGTAGATGGTCTGCGTGCCGTTGGCGGGGATCGAGGAGGTCAGCTTTACCCAGACCTGGGCGGCGCCGGAGGCCGGCGTGCAGCCGGCGTTTCCCGCCCCGCAGCCTTCCAGCCACGCGAACAGCGGCTGGGTGCAGTTGGAGTCGGCGCAGAAGCGGACGTTGCCGAGATTGGAGTTTTCCAGCGTGGCGTAGGTGGTCGGGTACAAGGTCAGCGATTGCTCGAAAGGGACCGGCGTGGCCTGCGTCGGGTTCGGGTTGGAGACGATCACGCCCTGACAGTTTTGAGGAGGCACATTGACGATGGCCGTGGGCAGCACGCCCGCCGGGGGAAACCGACGCGCGCGCCACTGATAGAAATAGGACGGCGTGTTGGAGCCCGCCCAGTTGGCCATGCCCAGGTAGGGGCTGTTGGTGGTGATCTGGTTGTTGGAGACGGTGATGGTGGAGGCCTGCACGCCGCCCAGTTCCGGAGGCTGGTTCCACACGCTGGCCGTCATCGCGGTGCCGGCCAAGGTGGTGTAGGACCAGAACCAGCCGTTCTGGCGCGTGCCGCCGCCGGTACCCAGGTAGGTGTTGGTCGTGCCGTTTTCGTAGGCGATGCCAAGGAAAGTTCCCGACCAGCCGATGCCCACGATGTAGTTGGTGAGAGAAGTCGGCGAGGCGCTGGCGCCGCGGTAGGCGAACATGCAGTTCTGGTTGTAGACCCCGGCGTTGTTGGTGGGGCCGATGTTGATCCAGCCCTCCACGACCATGTCGTCGCTGGAGACCGCGTTGTTGTACCAGGCCACGGTCTCCTGGGAGTTGGTGGTGACGCCGGAGCCGGTCAGGGTGATCACATTGGTCGACACGCCCAGGGGGTTGGTCATCACCGTGGTGCCCAGCGCGCCGCCGTTGGCCAAAGTGAAGTTGGAGATGTCCTGACCGTTGTTGTAGTAGGTGAAGACGAGCGAGCCGTTGTCGAAGCCGGGCGCGATGTCGATGGACTCGCCCCAATAGTTGGCGTCGAAGTCGACGCTCGTGTCCATGAAGGCGATGTAGATCTGGGCCACGCCCTGCGCCGGGACGGCGTTCTGCAGGTTCACCCAGGCCGTGGCGGTGCTGGCCGTGGGTGCGCAGGCCGACGGCGAGCAGCCCTCCAGCCACGCGTTGAGCGGCGTCGCGCAGGCCGAGTCGGCGCAGAAGCGGATGTTGCCCAGGTCGGCGGACTCGAAGGTCGAAAACAGCGACGGATTCCAGGTCACCGCCTGCTGAAATACTCCGCCCAGAGCCTGGCCGTTGGTGATGGTGACCGGATAGGCGACGACCGGGGTCAAGGCGCGCGCGCGCGGCGCCAAAAACAGCGTCGCGGCGCAAAGCCACGCCGCCATCCCCCGAGACATGGGGGGAGTATAGCGCCCCGTGGGAATCGGCGCCACGCATTTTTAGCGAATTATCGCGGCCGATTCCATAATTCCGTTGATGTGGACCGGACCCGACGGATCGCTTGCCTGGGAGAAGAGTTCGGGGAGGTCGCTCGATCTTGCCATGCGTAAACGAGGGCAGACCGGCGCGAGAAAAAAGCGGACAGGTTTAGGTCCGCAGACGCATCGAGCTATGCGGCGGGGTTCTCGCCGGAGACGGTGCGCCGATTTGACAGTTCCGTTAGCTTCTGTTAGTCTAGGCAAGTCACAACCGCTGGGTGTGCTGGTGATGAACCGGCTGAGAGGCGCGAATCCGCGCCAAACCCAGAACCTGAACCGGATAATACCGGCGTAGGAAAGCGGGCGCGTCAACGACAGACTCTCGTCACCGTCGAGGCCGCAGTTCCGCTCGGGAACGCGGCCTTGCGTGTTTTGAGGAGGGTTCATGTCGATCAAGCAGCCTGACGTCTACCGCTTTCCGGCCTCGAGAAAAGTCCATGTCTCGGGCCGCATCTACCCCGACGTTCGCGTGCCGCTGAGGGAGATACGCCTCTCCCCCACGCGCACCGCCGACGGCCTTCTCCACGAGAACGCGCCCTTCCGCGTCTACGACACGAGCGGCGCCCACACCGATCCTGCCGTCCAGGTCGATCTGCGGCGAGGATTGCCGCCGCTGCGCAAGCCCTGGATACGCTCGCGGCCCCATGGCTTGATCACGCAGCGGCAGCTCGCCCGCGCTGGCGTCGTCACGCCGGAGATGGAGTTCATCGCCATCCGGGAGAACCAGGGGCGCGGAGAAGCCATCACGCCCGAACTCGTGCGCCGCGAGGTCGCGAGCGGCCGCGCCGTCATCCCGGCCAACGTCAACCATCCCGAAAGCGAGCCCATGATCATCGGGAGGCGTTTCCTGGTCAAGATCAACGCCAACATCGGCAGCAGCGCCGTCGCCTCGTCCATGGAGGACGAGGTCGAGAAGATGACCTGGGCGACTTTGTGGGGCGCCGACACCGTCATGGACCTATCGACGGGAAGCAATATCCGCGAGACCCGAGAATGGATTCTCCGCAACTCTCCCGTGCCCATCGGGACGGTTCCGATCTACGAGGCGTTGGAGAAAGCGGGCGGGAGAGCGGAGGACCTGACCTGGGAGCTCTACCGCGACACCTTGATCGAGCAGGCGGAGCAGGGCGTGGACTATTTCACCATTCACGCCGGCGTCCTGCTGAGCTACATCCCGCTCACCGCCGGCCGCACGACCGGCATCGTCAGCCGCGGGGGCTCGATCATCGCCAAATGGTGCTTGGCGCATCATGAGGAAAACTTCCTCTACACCCGCTTCCGGGAGATCTGCGAGATCGCGGCCGCGTACGACGTAACCTTCTCGCTCGGCGACGGCCTGCGTCCCGGCTCCATCGCCGACGCCAATGACGAGGCGCAGCTCGCCGAGCTCAAGACGCAAGGGGAACTCACGCGCATCGCGTGGGAATACGGCTGCCAGGTGATGAACGAGGGACCCGGGCACGTCCCGATGCACCTGATCAAGGAGAACATGGACAAGCAACTGGCTTGGTGCGACGAAGCGCCTTTCTACACCTTGGGGCCGCTGACGACCGACATTGCCCCCGGCTACGATCACATCACGAGCGCCATCGGAGCCGCGATGATCGGCTGGTACGGCGCGGCGATGCTCTGCTATGTAACGCCCAAGGAGCATCTCGGCCTGCCGGACAAGCGGGACGTCAAGGATGGAGTCATCGCCTATAAGATCGCGGCTCACGCGGCGGACCTGGCCAAGGGGCATCCCGCGGCCCGAGCGTGGGACGACGCGCTGAGCCGTGCCCGCTTCGAGTTCCGCTGGGAGGATCAGTTCAACCTCGCGCTCGATCCAAAGACGGCCCGCGCCTTCCATGACGAGACGCTCCCCACTGAGGGCGCCAAGACGGCCCACTTCTGCTCCATGTGCGGGCCCAAGTTCTGCTCGATGAAGATTAACGAAGAGGTCCGGGACGGGATGAAGAAAAAGTCCGCGGAGTTCCAGGATGGCGGAGGCAAGCTCTATGTCGCTGCGGCGCGCGAGGAGGCGGCCCATGAATAGCTCCGACGAGGTTCTCGAGATCGCCGGGAAACGGCTGCGCTCCCGCCTATGGCTGGGCACGGGCAAGTACCGCAGCGCCGAGGAAATGCGCTCGGCGCTGGACGCCTCCGCCTGCGAGGTCGTGACCGTCGCGATCCGGCGCGTCGACCTCGACGCTCCGCGCCGCGGCATTCTCGACGAGATCGATTGGAAGCGTTATCAAATCCTTCCCAACACCGCCGGGGCGCGCACCGCCGACGAGGCCGTTCGCACGGCCCGCCTGGCCCGCGCGATCGGCTTGTCGGATTGGATCAAGGTCGAGGTCATCCCCGATCCCAAGTACCTGCTGCCCGATCCGATCGGGACGCTTGAGGCGTGCCGGACTTTGGTCGCGGAGGGCTTCGTCGTTTTTCCCTACATTCACGCGGATCCGGTGCTGGCTCTGCGCCTTCAGGGCGTCGGAGTCGCCGCGGTCATGCCGCTCGCCTCTCCCATCGGCAGCGGCCAGGGGATCAGGAACCTCGACGGCATCCGGATCATCGTCGAGCAAGCGCGCGTGCCGGTGGTGGTCGACGCCGGCCTCGGCGTCCCGTCGGACGCCGCCCTGGCCATGGAGCTGGGCGCTTCCGCCTGCTTGATCAACACCGCGATCTCCGGCGCCCGCCGGCCGGCGATGATGGCGGAGGCAATGCGATTGGGCGTCGAGGCGGGGAGAAAGGCCTATCTCGCGGGCCGCATCCCGGTCCTGCCCCATGCTGCGGCCTCCAGCCCGCTGGAGAGCGTCGTCCGATGACGAGGCCGACCTTGATGCTGGTGACGGAGCCTCCCCGGAAGGATTCGCGGCCGCTTGAGGCGACCGTGGAAGCCGCGGTCGCGGGCGGCGTGGACGCCGTGCTTCTGCGCGACAAGGAGGCTTCGCCCGAAAGTCTGCTCAAGACGGCCAAGCGGCTGAGATTCGTCACCCAAGGAAAAGCGCGTCTGATCATCCACACGGACGCGTCGGTCGCGCGCGAGGCTCGCGCCGACGGCCTGCACGGCGGAAGCGGCGCGGCGCCCGGGCTCCGCGGCTTCTCGGTCCATTCGGTCGAGGAAGCGCGGCGCGCGGCGGCGTTTGGGGCGGATTATTTGTTGGGCGGAACGATCTTTACCTCCGCATCCCATCCGGGAACGGAGCCGGCCGGGCTCAAGGCCTTGAGCGCGCTCTGCGCGACGACGCTCGTGCCGATCATTGCGATCGGCGGCGTCGTTCCCGGCAACGCCGCGGCCTGCCTGCGGGC
>JAJZQS010000100.1 GCA_021806745.1 bacterium | reverse complement strand
AGGCGCTGCACGTCGGGATACTCTGCAACGTCTTCGACCCCGAGGGCGGCGAGGAAGGCGCGGTGCACGCCGACCTGACCTCGGTGGGGCGCAGCATCCAAAAGGCCGTCGAGTCCAAGGGCCACCGTGTGACCTTCTTCGACATGAACGAGACCCCGCTGCCCTTCGAGAAAATCGCCAACGCGAATGTCGACATGATGTTCAACGTCTGCGAGCGCATCAACAACTCCTCGCTGCTGGAGCCGCACGCCGCCGCGATCTTGGATTGCCTGGGCATCCCCTACACCGGCTCCAATCCGCTGACGCTGGCTCTGTGCATCGACAAGATCAAGGTCAAGAAGATTCTGGACCAGCACGGCCTGCCCACGCCCAAGTTCGACTACGTGTTCGCCAAAGACGAACCGATCCGCGAAGACCTCCGCTATCCGCTGATGGTCAAGCTGGCCAACACCGACAACTCCATCGGCATCTCCAACGCCTCGGTGGTGACCAGCCTCAAGGCGCTCAAGGACCAGGTGGCCATGCTGCTGGAGAAATACAACCGCCCGGTCCTCATCGAGGAATTCATCGAGGGCGACGAGGTGGACGTTTCCATCATGGGCAACGAGGAGCGCGTGAAGGTCCTGCCGCTGTCGCGCTCGATCTTCGACGATCTGCCCAAGGGGACCTGGGGCATCTATCCGTTCCAGGCCAAGTGGGAGACCGAATCGGTCTACGACAAGATTCGCGTGGAACGGCCGGCCAAGTACTCGCAGAAGCTCTCCGCGCTGATCTCCGAGATCTGTCTGGACGCCTACCGGATTTTCGACTGCCACGATTACGCGCGCATCGAGGTGCGCGTGGACCGCGCGGGCAACCCCTACATTCTGGAGATCAACCCCAACCCCTCCATCAACATGGGCGACTGCGTGCCGGCGTGCGCGGAGGTGGTCGGCCAGAATTACGCCGACTTCATCGAAGACATCATGAAAGAATGCATCCTGCGCTATCGCGCCAAGCCGCCCTACTACCACCTGCAAAGCGCGATGGCCCCGTTCTGACATGGTTCGGCCCGAGGTCGTCGACTACCTGCGCGCCCATCTGGGCCGCTTCGACGAAGACGACCTGCGCCGACAGCTGTTTTCCGAGGGAATCAGCGACGACGACTTCGAAGACAGCCTCGCCGTGGCCAAGGCCAACGCCAAGCCCGCGCCGCCGACGAGCGCCGCCACGGTTCCACTGCGCAAACCTGGACCCGACCGCAAGAAAGCGCTCAAGCTCGCCGCGGCGCTCGGCGGCCTGCTGGTGATCGCGCTCGCGGCGCTGAAGCTGATGGACTCTCCCGGCGCGGCCAAGACCGCCGCTTCGGACTCGTCCGGGGAGTCCGGCTTCGTGGGCCACGCGGGCTGGGTGGTGCGCCTGCCCGCCGGCTACACGGGCGTGAGTTCCTTCAAGGATCCCGCCAAGACCGACGAAGTGGTCTACTTCTGCCCGCACGGCACCGACCCCACCGACTTCATCGACAAGGACCTCTTCGGCCAAGAGGGCATCATCCGCCTGGAAGTCGCCCCAAGCGACTTTCCGCCCAACGCCGCGGGCGTCGCACAGTTGTCGGCCGTCGTTTCACACAAGCTTCGGCTCACGCAGTTCCGCCTCAAAAACATCCAGATCGACACGATGCCCGCCGTCCAAGCCGACATCCTCGCGCCGGCGCCGCACATCGAGACCTACGCGCTCGGCCAAAGTCAGCTCTATTTCTTCTACGGCGGACAGGAAGACCAGCTCTGGCGCTCGATCGTGCTCAGCCTGCGCGACGCGCACTCCGAGAACTGACCTCCGCTCTCGAAAAATCCCCTTGCGCGAAACGGATTCGCGCCCTACACTTCCTTCGCCCCCCGCTCCGCGGGGGAAACGGAGGTTGAACGCATGAAAACGAAGACGCTCCGGCCTCAAGCCCGAAAATCCCGCCTCGTCGGCTCCGCTCGCGCCCCGCGCCGCGCCGCTCGCCCCGAGGAAAACCCGGAAGATCTCGCTCAATTGGAGGCGCTGGCCGCCCGATATGAGGCCAGCGAGCGCGCCTGGCAGCAGATGACCGCCCTCCCGGAGGCCGACGACGCGGGCTGGGCCCAGGTCGAGGAACACCTGCTGACGCGCCAGTCCGACCCCGACCGGGGTTGGAAGTACTTCTCGAAGTAGCCCGTGCGCGCCCCCGGCTCCGCTCGGCCGGGGGCGCGTCTTTGTCTATAATCGAATCATGCGCGAATCCCGGCGGGCGGACGTCGTCATCATCGTTTCGCTGGTGATGATCGCCGCCGCTCTGGCAGGCTACGCGTCCCTGGTGTTGCGCTGGTTCTCCCCGCCCTCGTCCGCTCGCGCGACGATGACGCAGACCTCCGGCGCCGCCCAAGCCGAACTGGAGGCCGCGCGGCGCGGCTTTCGCGACGATTTCCTCGATCCATTCGCGCACCTGCGGCTGGCCGAGGCGTTGTGGCGCGCGGGCCGGCCGATCGACTCGTTCTACGTGACCTACGCCGCGCGCGGCTTGTTCAGCGACTCCGACTTCCGCCGCGCGCACGCCGAGGCCGTGCTCGGCGCGGGCGGCCCGGCCGCCCAGGAGGCGCAAAAGCTCGCCGCGATCAAGGATCCCTCTCTGGCCGTGCCGATCCTCGAAGGCCTGGATATCGACTACCCCGACTCCCCGGAAGCCCGCGACGCGCTGGCGCGCCTGTCGCGCATGGCCTGCGCCGATCCCGACGGCGAAGGCGGCCCGCCGGCCGAGGCCGCGCAATCCGCACTTGAGGAACTGCACAAAAAACGCCCCAAGGACCCCGCGCCGCTGGCCGCGCTCGGAGACGCGTTGCTGGAGCGCGGCGACATCGCCGCGGCTTCGGCTTTCGCGCGCGACGCGCTGGCCGCCGACGCCCGCAACGCCGGGGCCGCGCATGTGATGGGCGCCATCGCCCTGCGCGACGGGGACTTCGACTCGGCGCGGCGCTGGCTGGACGCGGCCTGGAGCGGGAACTCGCACGATCTGTTCAGCGCCGAAAAACTCGCTCAAATCTACGAAAATCGCCTGGCCGATCCGTCCGGAGCCCTTCCCTTCGAACTGGCGCTCTATCGAGCCGACCCGTATGCCGACATCGACGACAACCCCGTGGAAACGCGCATCCGCCAAATCCTCGACGCGCGCCGCAAGCGCCTGATCGACGGCACGGCCCCCGCCGATCTGGCCGAGAAGTTCCGCCTGGACGACGCGTCCTTGCGCGCCGAGGCCGCCATTCGCTCCGCCGATTTGGGGCAAACGCGCTGGATCGACGACCTCGGCGAACTGCTCGACGACGACTGCCAGATCGTGCGCCGCGCCGCCGACTACGCGCTGTTTCGCGTCGGCAAATCCCAGCCCGAGGCCGTACGCGCGCGCCGCGAGCTCTGGCTGGGATCGGCCGAGCCGTTGGTCCGCATCCGCGCGCTGAACCTGTTCGCCGACCTGGACGGGATGAACGCGCTCCCCCGCGCGATCAAGGCGCTGGAAGATCCAAATCCCGCCGTCCGCGCCTACGCGATCGCGATGGTCCTGGACCATTATTACGCGCAAGTGCCCGAGGCACGCGAGGCGCGCGCGCGCGCGCTGGCCTCCGAAAAGGATCCCGCCGTCCTGAAGTTCGTGCGCCTGCACGAGCCTCGCCCATGAGGCTCTTCGTCGACACCCACGCCCACCTGGGCGATCCCGCCTTCGACGCGGACCGCGACTGCGTTTTCGCGCGCGCGCGTGACGCGGGCGTGACCCGCATCGTCGAGATCGCCGACCACCCCGACGAGTGGGCCCGCGCGGTCGCGATCGCGCGGGCGCGGCCGGAAAGCACGCGCTGCGCGCTGGGTCTTCATCCTTATTACGCCGACCGCTTCGACGCGGATTTCCCCGCGCGCCTGCGCGCGGCGCTGGACGCCGCTCCGTGCGCGGCGGCCATCGGCGAGATCGGACTCGATTTCGCGAAGTCCTCGGTGAGCCGCGAGACCCAGCGCGCGGCGTTCAAGGCGCTGGCCGCGGCGGGCCGGGACTGGGCGATCCCCCTCGTCATCCACTGCCGCGACGCCTACGACGACCTGCTGACGATCCTGCGCGAGCTCTTCACCGCGCCGCCGACGGGACGGCGCTTTCACGGCGTCGTCCACTGCTTTTCGGGCACCCCCGAGCAGGCGCGGGCCTGCGCCGGGCTTGGATTCGCGCTCGGCGCCGATGGCCCGGTCACCTACAAGAAAAACGATGCCCTGCGCGAGGCCTTCCGCAGCGCGGGGCCGGACTGCGCTGTGCTGGAGACCGATAGCCCGTATCTGCCGCCGCAAACCGCTCGCGGGCGCCGCAACGAACCGTCGGCGATTGCGGAAATCGCGGCCAAGCTCGCCGAGGTCTGGTCGATCGGCGTCGATGATGTCGCCCGAATCACCTCCCGCAACGCCGCCGACCTCTTCGCTTGGCCGTGACCCGCCGCTCAGCGCACGCCGGTGCCCACCGCGCGGCACAGCGCGCGCAGGGTCTGCCGCTCGGCCGCCGTCAGCACGGAGAATTGCCGTCGAACGAGCTCGACATGGGCGGGCATGGCGCGGCGGACCAGGCCTCGTCCGCGCGCGGTCAGCCTCAACGTGCGATAGCGCCGGTCTCCCGACGATTTCTCGCGTAGCACCCAGCCGCGGCGGACCAGCCCGTCGACGACCGCGGTCACGCTGCCGTTGCTGCGCATCACCTTGCGCGCGAGGTCTCCCGGACACATCGGTCCGCAAAAATACAGCGCCTCCAGCGCGCCGAATTGGCTCGGGGTCAATCCCAGTTCGGCGACCGGAACGAACGCGCGCGCCAGCACCGAGTCGGCCGCTCGCGAAAGCGCGATGAACGCGTTGAGCGCCGAGACCTCGTCCGCCGAGCCTTTATAGCGCGTGCCCATTCAGCGATAGCCTCGCGCCTGCAGTTCGAACAGCCGCGCGTATGTCCCCCCTCGCGCGACGAGTTCTTCGTGGGTTCCGAGTTCCGCGATCCGGCCGGAGTCGAGAACCAGGATGCGGTCGGCCATGCGCACGGTGCTGAAGCGATGCGAGACCAGCAGCGTCGTGCGGCCCGCGCTGAGGCGGCGCAGGCGCTCGAAGACCTCCGCTTCCGCCTGCGCGTCGAGCGAAGCGGTGGGCTCGTCGAGCACCAGGACCTCGGCGTCGCGCATGAACGCCCGGCCGAGGGCCACCTTCTGCCATTGGCCGCCGGACAGTTGCCGGCCGTCCTCGAACCAACGGCCCAGACGGGCGTCGAATCCCCGCTCGAGGCTTCGCGCCACCGCGTCGGCTCCGCCCTTCGCGGCGGCCGCCTCCACCGCGGCGCGCTCGCCGGCGCGCGCGATGTCGCCGAAGCCGATGTTGTCGGCGAGCGTGCGCTGATAGCGCACGAAATCCTGGAAAATCGCGCCGACGCGGCGGTGCAGCTCCGGGCCCGCGATCGCGCGCAGATCGACGCCGTTGAGGCGCACCGCGCCCTCGGTCGGCTCGTAGAGTCCGGTCAACAGCTTGATCAGCGTGGTCTTGCCCGCGCCGTTCTCGCCGACCAGGGCCAAGGTCTCGCCCGGAGCGATGCGCAAGGAGAAGTCGCGCAGGATCCAGCGGTCCTGGCCGGGATAGCGGAATCCGACGCGGTCGAACTCGACGCCGCGCGAGCGGTCTTCGGGCGTTCGCGGCGCGAGGGCGACGCGCGGCGCCGACGGCAGGGCTAAATAATCGAACAGGTTTTTGAGAAAAAGTCCGTTCTCATAGAGCTCGCCCATGTCGTTGAGAAATCCCTGGAAGGAATTCTGACTCTGATGGAACAACGACAAGTAAAAAGTCATCCCGCCCAGCGTCAGCGCCCCGGCGATGGTCCGGCGCACGATCCAGACCCACGCACCGTAGTAGCTGAGCGTGGCCAGGGAGCCCCAGGCCAGGCTCAACGCCGAGCGCCGGCGCGCCGCGGCGGCGTCCTCGCGATAGACGCGCTCGAAGACCTCGCGCCGCTCGCGCATCAACGGCTCGCCCAGATCGAAAAGCTTGACCTCCTTGACCGCGTCGTCCATGGTCAGTAGCTGCTCGATGTAGTTCATTTCCCGCGTCTCGGGGGCGCGCCAAGTCTGCAGGCGGAACATCAGCCGGCTGTAGCGCGTCTGCACCACGAACGTCGGCACCGCCGCCGCGCACAGCGCCAGCGCGATCCAGGGATTGAACGCGAGCAGGATCGCCGCGATCGACGCCAGCGTCAAGGCGTTCTGCAGCGCGAAAAACCCGTGGCGCACCGCCGCCGTGGCGCGATACTCCGACTGGCGACGGGCGTTCTGGAGCTTGTCGTAGAACTCCGCGTCCTCGAACCAGCGCGTCTCCAGCGACAGGGCCTTCTCCACGATCTTGCCGGTCACGAGGTCGCCCAGGCGCAAGTCGATGAGGCCGTAGAGAAGCTGAAAGCCCTGATTGAACGCGGCGCTGGCCAAGACCAGGACCAGTTCGAGAAGAATGTAGGGCAGCAGGGTTCTCAGGCCCGCGTCCGGAGAGCGCCCGCGCTTGATCGCCGACACGACCCCGTCGAGGATCAGCTTCGCGATCCAGGCCTGCGCGGTGGGAACGCCCGCGTTGAGGACCGTGATCGCGCCGAGAAGCCCCGTACTCGCGCGGTCGGCCTCCCACAGCAGAGCGAACGCTCGCGGCACGTTGGCGAAAGCCTCGCGCGCTTCGGCCGCGCGCTCCCGCCAGGTGCGGTGGGCCTCGGCGTCGGCGGCGCCGGTCTTCATCGCCGCGGCGCTAGACGCCGGAGACGAAGACGCTCTTGGTCTCGGTGTAGAGCTCCAGAGCCTTCATGCCCAGTTCCCGGCCCACGCCCGACTGTTTGTAGCCTCCGAACGGCGCTTCCAAGTGGACGCTGGAGCTGGAGTTGACCGACAAGACCCCGGTCTGCAGCGCGCGCCCGACGCGCAAGACCCGCCCCACGTCGCGCGTCCACAGCGAGCCCGACAGGCCGTAGGGCGAGTCGTTGGCCAGCGCCACGGCTTCCTCTTCGTCCTTGAACGGGACGATCGCGACGACGGGACCGAAAATCTCCTCGCGCCAGATGCGCGCGTTGGCGTCGGCTCCGGCGAACACCGCCGGGGAAAGGTAGAAGCCGCCCGCGGGAAGTCCGGCGGGGCGCTTGCCGCCGCAGACGAGTTCGGCGCCCTCGGCCCGTCCCGAGGCGACATAATCCTCGACCCGTCCGCGCTGGCGCTGAGAGATCAGCGGTCCCATCTGGACGCCGCGCTTCTCCGGATGGCCGACGACGATCTTGCGCGCGCGGGCGGCGAAGTCGGCGACGAAGCGGTCGTAGATCTTTCGGTGGACGATCGCGCGCGAGCGCGCGCAGCAGTCCTGGCCCGCGTTCGCGAACACCGACCACACCGATTTTTCCACGCACACGCCTAGGTCCGCGTCGTCGAAGACGATGTTCGGGGATTTCCCGCCCAGCTCCAGGGAAACGCGCTTGACGCCGTCGGCGGCGGCCTTGGCGATCCAGGTCCCCGTCTTCGTGGAACCCGTGAAGGAGATCTTGCGCACGAGCGGGTGCTCGACGAGCGCCGAGCCGCAGCCCGGTCCGGGTCCGGGTAGGACGTTGAGAACGCCCTCGGGTAGCCCCGCCTCGGCGGCGAGTTCGGCCAGGCGCAGTGCGGTCAGGGGCGTCTCGGGCGACGGCTTGAGCACGACGGTGTTGCCGCAGGCCAGCGCCGGTCCCAGTTTCCAGGTGGCGATGACCAGCGGGAAATTCCAGGGAACGATCAGCGCGCACACGCCCACCGGCTCGCGCAAGGTGAAGCAGACGCCGGAGGCCGAGACAGGCACGGTCTCTCCGAAGAATTTGTTGGCCGCGCCGCCGTAGTACTCAAGAACGTCGGCGGCCAATCCGATCTCGTCGCGCGCGTCGGCCAAGGGCTTTCCGGCCGAGCGCGTCTCAAGCATCGCCAATTCGTGGGCGTTTTCGCGCACCAGGCCCGAAAGCCTCAGCAGGACGCGCCCGCGCTCGCGCGGACTCATTCGCGCCCACGGACCGACGGCCGCGCGGGCGGCGGCGCGAACCGCCGCGTCTGCGTCGGCCTCGCCCGCCTCCGCCACCATCGCCGAAGGCTTCCCGTCGGCGGGATTGATGGCCGCGTAGACCTTCCCGGACGCCGCGGGGACCGCCCGCGCGCCGATCCAAAGTTTCCAGACCCGGGGGGCGCTCATCGTCGTCGCCCGCTCAGAAGTAGTTCGACGTGATGCCCCCGTCGACGACGAGCGCCGCTCCGTTGGTCCAAGACGACTCGTCGCTGGCCAGATACAGCGCCGCGCAGACGACGTCGTCGGACTTCCCGAATCGCCCCATCGGGATGCGATTGAGGCGCTTGGCCTTCTCGGCGGGCTCTTTGAACAGCCACGCGCTGAGCAGCGGCGTCTCGATGGGGCCGGGGCAGATCGCGTTGGCGCGCACGCCCTTGGGGCCGAACTGCACGGCCAGGGACTTGGTCAGCGCTAGGACCGCCCCCTTGGACGCGGTGTATGCGTCTTGCGGTACGGAACAGCCCACCAGCGCGACGAACGAGGCCACGTTGATGACCGAACCCCCGCCCGCGGCCAGCAGCTCCGGGATGCCGTGCTTGCAGACCAGGTAGACGCCCTTGACGTTGACGGCCAGCACCTTGTCCCAGACCGCCTCGTCGGTGTCGACCACGGAGTGGTCGGCCGCCGGGAATATTCCGGCGTTGTTATAAAGGACGTCGATCTTGCCGTAAGCCTTGACCGCCGCGCGTACGGCCTCGCGCACCTCGCTTTCCTTCGAGACGTCCGCGCGCACCGCGACGGCCCGCCCCCCGCCCGCCTCGGCCATCGCGACGGACTCGCGGGTCGCTTCCAGGTCCAAATCGCAGGCGACCACGCGCGCTCCTTCGC
>JAJZQS010000099.1 GCA_021806745.1 bacterium | reverse complement strand
CGCCCGCCGACCAGGACAGAGACACCGTCGTCGTCGACGGCGCCGAGGGCGCCGCGGCCGACGACGGCGCGGCCACGAAAGTGACCGTCGAGGCGGAGGAACTGAAGGCCGTCTCGGCTCCCGAGGAATTGAGCGCGGCGACCTGGGCGTAATAGACCTCGTTGGACAGGAGTCCGCCGAACGCGGCGGTCGCCGAGGCCGTGGTCGACGACGCGGTCAGCGGCGTAAACGCCGAGTTCGTCGAGATCTGGAACACATAACGCGTGCCGGGCGGGTTGCCGGAGGCGTTGACCGCGGCGACGAGCGAGCCCGTGCCCACCGCGACGAACGGCTGGGCGGCCAGGCTCGGCGGGGAGGCCAGCGTCAAAGTCGAGCCCACGGCGACGAAGACCGTCGGCGAGCCGTCGCGGCCGAAGGCCCGGGCGCGGAGATAGTAGGTCGTGTTGGACGCCAGTCCCGAGAACGCGGCCGAGGTCGTCGCGACGAACTCCGGCGTGTAGACCGCAAACGAGGTGTATGACGACAGGTCGGCCTCGTACGCCGCGTCGAGTGCGTTGCCGTCGGCGGACCACTGCGCGACGAGCGTGGTGGAGGCGACGGCCACGAAAGCCGGCGAAGTCGCCGCGGGAGGGGCGGCGGCGGTGGCCTGAGGTCCCGCGTACAGGAACGAGCCGCCGGAGGCCTGGACGCGGAAGTAATAGCTCGTGTCGGAAGCCAGGGCGCCGAAAGTCTGCGACAGCGCCGTGCCCGACTGAGTGTAGAGCGTTCCGCTGTAGTCCGGCGCCGTCGAGGCCTGGGCGATGTAGTTCTCGCCGGGCGGATTTCCTCCGCTGCTCCAGGAAAAGGTTATGGCCGTGGTCGTGATGTTGGAGAAGGCGGGCGAAGTCGGGGTGAGCGCGTTGGTGTTGAAGGTCGCCGCCGCGCCGTAGGACGGATAGCCGTACGGGTTGCGATAGGCGAGCTTGGCGTAGTAGACGCCGCTGGGCATGCTCGTGATCGTCAAGGAGGTCAGCGCGGGATTGGTCGTGGCGGTGGAATACAGCGTGCCGGTAAATCCGGCGTCCGAGGAGACGACAACCTCGTAGCCGGAGCACGACTGCGCGGCGGGAGGCGCCGGGCAGGCGGCGTAGGTGAAAGTCGCGCTGGAGGTGTAGCTGACGATCGTGGGCGTGGATGCGGGAGCCTCGGCCAGCGTCGCGGTGGTCAGAGAGACCGAGGATGTGCCCTGGATGCCGCCGACGACCGGATAGACGGTGACGCCGGCGGTGGCGTCGGGAGTCAGTCCCGTGAACGCCCAGGGAGGCTGGACGCCCTGGGCGATGGGCTGGGCGGGAGCCGTCTCGTAGTAGATGTTGTAGGTGGTGTCGGGCGCCGCCGACCAGGTCCAGGAGATCGACGACGAGCCCAGCGTCGTCGCGGCGAAGCCCGCGATCGAGCCGCTCTGGGGCGTGCTCAGCGACGCGATGAGATTGTCGGCCTTGAACGAGCCCCAGCCCGAGGCGTTGTCGTAGCCGGGCCCGGCGTTGTAGTAGCCGTTGTTGCCGCTGGTCACGTCGTTGAAGTTGTTGGCGTAGCCGCTGCCGCCGCCCGTGGCCAACTGGTAGAGCGGAGGATTGGCGAAGCCCAGCGTCGAGTGGCCGCCCGCGACGCGCGCCTGGTTGACGAGGTTGGTCAGCGCGGCCCACAGCGGCGTGGCGGCGCTGGTTCCGCCGATGAGCGTAAGATAGGATCCCGAGGTCGTGTCGTTGCAGGTGCCGCCCACGCAGATGTTGTAGGGCGAGGCGATCGGATCGGCGTTGAGCGCCACGTCGGGCACGTTGCGGTCCGCCGTGGAGCTGAGTCCGGCGACGCCGGATTGATAGGACGGGATCGGCCAGTATGTGGTGGAGCCGCCGATGTAATTGGCCACGCCGCCGCCGCCGGCCGAATACGAGGCGCCCGCGGTCGAGCAGGGTTCGGAGAGGCCGGTGCTGCTCACGCAGCCGTTGTTCCAGACGACCTCGGTGATGGTCCCGCTCGGCGTGCCGTTGCTGCTGGTCAGGCTCGTGCCGCCCACGCCCGTGACATAGGGCTGTGAGGCGGGGTCGTCGGTGACCAAGGTCGTCACGCCGCCGCCGTCGTAGGCGCCCTGGTCTCCCGCGGCCGAGAAAATGCTCTGACCTTGAAGCGCCATCGCCTGAAAGATCGTGTTTTCCGAACTCATCGCAGCGCTGTTGCCGGCGTAGAGGCTGGCCTCGTCTTGGCCCCAGGAGGTGCTGGCGACTTTCGCGGCGTCATCGGTCTGGATGCGGCTGTAAACGTCGATGTTGCCGGCGGAGGTGTTGGGCGCCGTGTACATGTCGATGCTCGCCGCGCCCGACGACAGCGCCAGCGCCATGTCGGCGTCGAGCGCCACCTCGATCATCCCGGTGTCGTAACTGCCGCCCTCGTCGGGCTGCCCGCCCGTCAGCGTCGTCCAGTCGCATGGATCGACGGGCGGACTGGAGGGGCCGCAGAGATTGGGCTGGCCGTCGACGGACACGAAGTTGATCGTCGTGGGAAGCGCGGAAAAAAACGTGGTCGCGTACATCGTCAGGTCGGAGGGCGCGTAGCCGTCGAACTCGACGATGGCGATGGTTTGTCCCGCGCCGGTGAATTTTCCGGGAGTCAGCCCGTAGATCGTCTTGATGTCGGCCGGCGCCAGACCGCATTGCCCAGCGTAGCACGACGGTCCGGTTCCGCTGAGCGTCGCGTGCGCGAACACCCCGGCCGACGACGACTTCGCGCGGGGGGAGAAGCGGCGCAGACGCGGGCGCATCAGGCCGTGAAGGTCCGACATTCCCAGCACGGCCTGCAGGTGCGGCGCCAAGGACTGCGGCACCGACGGCTCCGCGTCGTTGGCGCGAAACAGCCGGCCGTCCGGCGCGCGGTAGCGGCGCAAGGTCACGCCGAAGGCTTTTTCCACGATCGCCACGGTGCCCGAGACGCGGACGATCAGGTCGTTGGGCCCGCCGGCGGGCTCCACCCTCAGGCCGGCGGCGCGCGCGAACGCCTCGACGCGCGCGCGCTTGTCCGCCACGCCGAACGCCGCGCCGAGTTGGGCCGGGGTGAGGAACGCCTTGTTCTTGGGCGAGCCGGGGCCGTAAAGGCCGTCGAGCGTGCGCGCCATCAGCGCGTCGTCAAGGCGCAACACCAGGCGCAGGTCCACGCGCTCGCCGGCCGGCGCCGGGCCGAGCATGGCCGACGACGCGACGAGACGCAAAACATGCCCGGGCAGGACCGCCCGGCCGCCCGCCGCCGAGGCGGCGACCGCCGTCGCCGACAGCAGGAACGCGGCGAGGCGGATTTTCACCGAGGGGAAGAAACTAGTCCGATTTTTCCGCGGAGATCAGGCCCATGTCGATCCCCTTGACCACGGCCTCGGTGCGGTTGGAAGCACCCAGCTTCTGGAACATGCTGTTGAGATGGTTCTTGACGGTCTTGACGCTGCACTCGAGAGCCGCCGCGATTTCCTTGTTGGATTGACCCCGGCCGAGCAGCGCCAGGACCTTGATCTCCGTCTTGGTCAGCGCCACGATCGAGCCCGCGGTGCCGCCGGCGCCGATGTTGCGCAGGCCGTCGATGAGCTTGCTCATCACCGGCTGCGGGATCATCACGCCCTGGTTGGCGAAGGTCTTGAGCGCGTTGACGAGTTCGGCGGCGGGAAGCATCTTGGACAGATAGCCGTTGGCCCCGGCCTGGATGGCCTCCATCACGTGGGCCTCGTCCTCGTAACCGGAGAGGATGAGCACGTTGGTCTGCGGGCACTCCTTGTGGATTTGGCGCGTGGCCTCGATGCCGTCCATGTGCGGCAGCTTGATGTCGAGAAGGATCACGCTGGGCTTGAGCTTCTTGACGAGCCGCAGCGCGTCGCGGCCGTCGGCCGCCTCGCCGACGACCTGGACGTTCTTCTCGTCTTCGAGCAAGTCCTTGATGCCTTCACGGAACAGAGTCTGGTCGTCCGCGATGACGACCGTGATCTTCTTTGCCGCCGTTTTCGCCTTGGCCACTCGATGTCTCCTTGTTGAGAACGCCGCGCGTCGTCGCCGCAGGATCATACATAATTTGCCCGGCGCGTTCGCGCGCGCGGCGCGCGCTGTGCTACAATTGCGGCGCCACGGCGCGGTAGCTCAGTGGTAGAGCGGAGGTTTCATAAGCCTTAGGTCGGCAGTTCGATCCTGCCCCGCGCCAAATTTTTTCAGGAGACAATCCCATGGCCGAAACCCTGGTCGTCGTCAGCAAGGTCAAGAAAATCGTCAAGGACGCCGGTCTGAGGACCGGCGGCGACTACGTGGACGCGCTGTCGGCGCGCGTGGACGCCCTGATCAAAGCCTCGGTGCAGAAGGTCCAGGCCGAGGGAGGCAAGAAGACTCTCGGCGCCGAAGACCTGGTCTGACGCCGCTCACGCCGACCAATTGACCGCGCGCCGCGCGCGCGACGCTCGCGTGCGCAGACCCGAGGCCGAGCCCCAAGCGGCGGCCGCGGCCACAAAACCGAGCCAGCGCCAGCCGCCGTCGCTCTGCTCGAGGGCGCGCCAAGCCCGCGCCGCCTCCGCCGCCGCCGCGTCGAAACCCGCGCTCCAGGTCAAGGCCGCCGCGGCGAGCAAAACCGCGCCCGCGGGCGCCAGCGCCCTCGCCCACCACAATTCCTCGCGGTCTTGCCCCCAGTAGGCGAGGTAGACCGCTCCGCCGCCGGCGACCAGCGCAAAGCCCGCGCACATCAGCGTCTCCAGGCTCGGCGAAGCCTGAGGAGTCCACGCGAAGCGCGCCGCGCACGCCCACGAGCCAACCCAAGCCGCCGCGCCAAGCGCACGGCGCGCGCCGCCGCGGCGCGCGCCAAGCCCGAGCAGCAGCGGCGCGCATTGGCCCACGAAAGCCGCCGCCAGCCAATCCTCGCGGACCGCGCGCAACCAGGGCCAGCCCGCCAGCAGCACCACCAGCGCGGCCAGGATCGCGCGAAACGCCGCCGGCGAGCCGAGCTCCGTCACGCGCGGCGCGGGGGGGGCGGCCGGCGCGGGCGCGCGGGCCGGCGGCGCGGACGCAAGGCCCGAGCGCGGCGCGGACGCGGGCTTGGCCGCAAGCAGGCGCAGCGGCGAGCCGCTGGCGTCGACGTCGAGCAGAAGCCCCGGGTCGGCGAGTTCCGCCGACAGGCGCTCCCCGTCGGCCGGGCGGCGCGCGGGGTCCTTGTCAAGAAGGCGAACGATGAGGGCCGCGGCGCGCGCGCTGAGTTCCGGACGCAACTCGCGCGCGTCGGGAGGCGGCGAGTCGCGGTGGCCCTCGACGGCGCGCGCCGCGTCGCCGGGAAACGGGGCGCTGCCCGTCAAGGCGAAATACCAGGTTCCGCCCAACGCGTAGACGTCCATGCGCGGATCGGGCGGCGCGCCCCAGCCCTGCTCCGGCGCCATGAAGTGGGCGCTGCCCACGCCCTCGCCCCCGTCTTGAACGCGTCCGGCCGCGCCGGCCAGGCCGAAATCGGTCAAGCGCGCGGCGCCGCGCGCGTCGATGAGGATGTTGGCGGGCTTGACGTCGCGGTGGACCACGCCGGCGCGATGGGCCGCGGCCAGAGCCGCGGCGATCTCGCGCATGACGCCGAGCGCGCGCTCCGGCGTCAGCGGCCCCGAGCGCCGCACCAGGGTCTCGAGATTTTCGCCGTCGATCCACTGGAAGACGATGTAGCCGAGCCCGCGGTCCTCGCCCACGTCGTAGACCGCGACGATGCGCGGGTCTTCGAGCTTCGCGGCCGCGCGCGCCTCGGCCAGCGCCGCGTCGCGCGGCGCTCCCGCGGGGGTCCGGTCGATGATCTTGACGGCCACCCGACGCTGCAGCGCCAGGTGCACTCCCCGGTAGACCCGGCCCATGCCGCCGGCCCCCACGAGGGCGTCCAGACGGCACGGGCCGAGCGTCGAGCCCACGAGAGGGTCTTGCGCCACGCGCGAAGGATAGCCCGCGGTGGAATCGCGCGCAAGGGCAAATGTTAGAATCCCGCCGTGCTCGACGCCCGCGCGCTGTCGGCCGCCGTCGCCGCGCTCCTGTGTTGGCTCGGTTGCGCCTACTTCTTGGGCCGTGATTGGGACGCGCGGCTTGTCCAGCACCCGGTCGCGGGCGATTGGCTCGCGGGCCAGGCGGACATGCAGGTGATGTCGAACCCGTTCGGCGGCTCGGACCCGGGAACCGGGGCCTCCCAGCGCATCGTCGATTTGGGCTCGCTGAGGCTTTCCGAGTACGCGTTTCAGAACTTCAACCAAGACCGGATTCACTTCAGCTACAAGATACCGACCGAGCAGTTCCGCGCCTACGACTCCGAGTACGGTTATTATCCCGCGGACATCCACAAGCTCGCGGACTGGCGCGACCGGGCGCGGCAAAGCGCTTATCAACTGGCCGTCAAAACGGGCCGCTCGCAGACTCAATTGAACGCGGCCTTGGCCTACATCGACCGGCAATACACCATCAAACTGCGCGACTACCTGGAATCGCGCGGCTTCATTCTCGAACCGGGCAACGTCACTCGCATCGACATGCCCCAGGTCGTCATGCGAAACAAAAGCAGCGTGCGTCCGATCTCCCTGGTGCTCGACAAGGTGGCCTCCGAGCGCAACTACCAATCCATCGACATCATCGGCGCCGGATTGTCGTTCGTGCAGACGGCGCTCCTTTATAAGCAGCCCGTCGACGTCTGGGAAGGCAAGCACACCGGCGCGTTCGTGCCGCCGCTGACCGCCGTGGTGCGCGGCTGGGGGAACTGCGACTCGAAAAGCGCCCTGCTCGCGTCCATCTTGTCGAACTGGGCGCAGATGCGCATGATCGGCATCTTCATGCCCGGAAACCCCATCGGCCATTATGTTCTGGGCGTGCTGCAAATCCCCAACGAGGGCGACGTCTACGTCGAATACCAGGGACTCAAGTATGTCTTGACCGAGCCGGCCGGACCCGCGTGGCTGCCTCCCGGCCGCGTCGGAGACGAGACCTTGGCCAAGCTCAACGCGCCGGAGGGCTACAAGATCGATCCGTTCTTCTAGGAGGAACATGTACAACGAAAGAATCATCGTCGCGATATTCCACTTCCTGCTGATGGTGGTGTCCTCGGGCCTGGTGGTCACCTTGACCTACCGGGTCTTCATCGGCGCCAATCCGGATTTCCACATGGGCAACGAGATCCGAGACGGCAACGTGGCCACCGGAGTGCTCGTCGCGGCCATCCTCTACGGAGCGTCCCTGATCATGATGGCGGGCACGCAGACTTCGGTGGAGATGTTCCGCATGCACATGCTGGCCCCCGGCGAGGCGACCGAAAGCCTGTTCAATCTGTTCTGGATCATCCTCGCGCACATGGCGGTGTCGCTTCTGCTGTCGGTGATCTCGATCTCCACGACCCTGCGCCTGTTCGGCCGCCTGACGCGGCGCGAGCTTCACGCGGGACAGGAGCTCAAGCGCGGCAACACGGCCGTCGGCATCGTGCTGGCCAGCGTGGTGATCGTGTCGAGCCTCTACGTGCGCGACGGCGTGCTGTCGCTGTCGAAAGCGCTGGCGCCGCAGCCGTCGTTCGGGCGCATCCAAATCGAGAAATAGGTTACAATCGTTCCAATGTCCGACACGCGGCGCGCCGTCTGGCGGGACAACTTCGCGGAATTGAAAAAACCGCTCGCGCCCGAGGAGGCGCGCGTCGAGGCGTCGCGCTGCCTCTACTGCCATGACGCCCCGTGCGTGAAGGCCTGCCCGACGCGCATCGACGTGCCGCGCTTCATCCGTCAAATCGCGGCCGACGACGCGCTCGGAGCCGGGCAGACCATCCTGGAAGCCAACGCGCTCGGCGCTTCCTGCGCGCGCGTCTGCCCGGTGGAGGTGCTCTGCGAGGGCGCCTGCGTCTACCACGATTGGCACGACAAGCCCATCCAGATCGCGCGGCTGCAGAGGCGCGGCACGGACGCGGTCTCCTTCGCGGGGGAACTGCCCTTCGCCGCCGGCGCGGACACGGGCCGGCGCGTCGCGGTGATCGGCGCGGGCCCCGCCGGGATGTCTTGCGCGGCCTATCTCCGTCGCCTGGGCCACGCGGTCACGATCTTCGAAAAACGCCCCAAGCCCGGCGGGCTCAACACCTACGGCGTCGCCGAATACAAGATGACGGCCAAGACCTCCTTGGAGGAGATGCGCGCGCTTCAAAAGCTCGGAGCGGTTCTCAAGACCGGTCGCGCGGTCGATGCCGCGCTGGCCGCGAAATTGCTTCGGGACTTCGACGCGGTCTTTCTGGGCGTGGGATTGTCCTCGGCCAAGGAGCTCGGCGTGCCCGGAGAGCGCCTGCCCGGCGTCGTGGACGCCTTGGCCTTCATCGAACGCGTGAAAGCTCGCGACCCGCGCCTGCCGCTGTCGAGCCGTTCGACCGTGGTCATCGGCGGCGGCAACACGGCCATCGACGCGGCCGCGCAGTCGCGCCGCGCCGGCGCCGAGACGGTGACCTTGGCCTACCGGCGAGGACGCGAAGCGATGTCGGCCTACGATTTCGAGGTGGCCCTGGCGCGCGCCGACGGCGCGCAGGTCCTGCTGCACGCGCTGCCCAAGCGCATCCTCGGCCGGGACAAGGTCTCGGGCGTGGAGTTCGCGCCGACCAAGACCGTGCGCGGCCGACTGGTCGCGCAGAGCAAGACTTTCGTCGTGGCCTGCGACCGCGTCATCGTGGCCATCGGCCAGGACAAGGACCGCGCGCTGCCCCGCCTGTTCGGCGCGGCGCTGCGCGAAGACGGCACCGTGCGCGTCGACGCGGACACCCTCGCCACCTCCAACCCCAAGGTGTTCGCCGGCGGCGACATGGTCAACGGCGGGCGCGAGGTGGTCTTTGCCGCCGCCGACGGCAAGCGCGCGGCCTGGGGCATCCACCGGTTCCTGAACCCCGGCGCGGCGCCGGGACCCGACGACGCCTACTGGGTGGCGACGATCCCGAAAGCGCAGGAGGCCTCGCGATGAGCGTCGAACGCGGCGGAATCGACCTGTCTTGCGACACGGCCGGAATCAAGTCCCCGAACCCGTTCTGGCTGGCTTCGGCGCCGCCCAGCAA
>JAJZQS010000098.1 GCA_021806745.1 bacterium | reverse complement strand
CTGGGGCGGCCCATCGCGTATGAGGCCGTCGACGCGGCGCCGGGAGAGCTCGGCGCGGCGATCGAGCGGGCGCGCCGCCGAGGCTGGCGCGGCGCGAACGTGACCGTGCCGCTGAAGGCCGAGGCGGCCGAGCGGGCCGAGCGGTTGACGCCGAGCGCGCGGGCGGTGGGCGCGGTCAATGTCTTGCGCTTTGACGACGCGCTCGTCGGTCACAACACCGACGCGCAGGGTTTGGCGGACGCTTTGTCGCGCGCGGAAATCCCGGTCCGGGACGCGCGCGCGCTCGTCTTCGGCGCGGGCGGAGCCGCGCGCGCGGCCGGCTGGGCGCTGGCGCGGGGCGGCGCCAAGTCCGTGCGTTTTTCGGCGAGGACCACACTTCGCGCGCGCCAGGCGGCAAAAGACCTGTCGGCGCGTTTTCCGAAAACGCGATTCTCGGCGGGCGAAAGCGCCGCCGCCGAAATTTGGGTCAACGCCACGCCGCTGGGCATGAATGGATTCCCCGACCGTTGTCCCGCGCCCTCGTCCCTGCCCGCGCCGCGCGCGGCGGTGGACCTGGTCTACGGACGGCGTACGGCGTTCCAGCGCCGGGCCGCGAGCCTGGGCGCGCGCGTGGAAGACGGCTCGGCGATGCTCGTCTTCCAGGCCCTGCGCGCGTGGGAGTTCTGGGACCGGCCGCTGGGCGCGCGCCGCCGCGCGGCGCTGGCGGAGGTTCTTTTAAAGGAGATCGTCTCATGACCTTGCGTTTCCTGACCGCCGGGGAGTCCCACGGCAAGGCCTTGGTCGGCATCCTGGAGGGCGCGCCGGCCGGGCTCGCGCTTTCCGCCGAAGACATCCAGCGCGATTTGTCCCGCCGCAAGAAGGGCCACGGGCGCGGCAATCGCCAAAAAATCGAGGGCGACAAAGTCGAGATCCTTTCCGGCGTGCGCCGCGGGCGCACGCTCGGCTCGCCGATCGCGCTGCTCGTTCCCAACCAGGATTTCAAGAATTGGGAAGGGATCATGGGCGCCGAGCCCTCCGACGCCGCGCCGGCGCGCCGCGTGGACATCCCGCGCCCCGGCCACGCGGATTTAGTCGGGCGCCTCAAGTATGGGTTTGAAGACATGCGCGACGTGCTTGAACGCGCCTCGGCGCGCGAGACCGCGATGCGCGTGGCGCTGGGCGCGGTCGCGCGGACTTTTCTGTCGGCGTGCGGGGTCGCGGTGGCCAGCCGCGTGACCGCGATCGGCGGCGAGGTCGACGAGGCGCCGCTGTCCGTTCCGGTGCGCGAGCTTAACGAGCGCGTTGACGCCGATCCGGCGCGGTGCGCGAATCCGGAGGCGTCGGCGCGCATGGTCGCGCGCGTGGACGCGGCCAAGTCCGCCGGCGACACGGTCGGCGGCGTGTTCGAGGTGTTGGCCGACGGCCTGCCGCCGGGGCTGGGCAGCTACGCGCAGTGGGACCGGAGGCTCGAGGCGCCGTTGGCCGCGGCGATGATGTCGCTCAACGCGATCAAGGGCGTGGAGATCGGTGGGGGATTTTCGTCGGCGGCCGCGCCCGGCTCGCGCGCGCACGACGCCTACGAGGTGCGCGGCGGGCGCGTGGGCTATCGGAGCAACCGTTCCGGCGGCATCGACGGCGGCATGAGCACCGGCCAGACCCTGGTCGTGCGCGCGGCGATGAAGCCGATCGCGACGCTGATGAAGCCGCTGGACTCGGTGGACTTGCGCTCGATGACGCCGGCCAAGGCGCACGTCGAGCGCTCCGACGCGTGCGCGGTGCCGGCGGCGGCGGTGATCGGAGAGTCCCTGGTCTGCCTGGTCCTGGCCAACGCTGTGCTGGAGAAATTCGGCGGCGACTCGATGGGCGAGATGCTGCCCCGGCTGAGGGCGTGGGGAGCGTGAAGATCGTGTATCTGACCGGCTTCATGGGCACGGGGAAGTCCACCGTGGGCCCGGCGTTGGCGCGCAGGCTCAAGCGCCCGTTCGTCGATTTGGACGCGGCGGTGGAGAAAGCCGCGGGGCGCTCGGTCGCGGAGCTGTTCGCGCGAGAGGGCGAGGCGGGATTTCGGCGGCGCGAGCGCGCGGCGCTGGCGCGCGCGTCGCGGCGCGCGGGCGCGGTGGTGGCGCTGGGCGGGGGGACCTTGCTCGACGCGCGAAACCGGGAGCTCGTCGCGCGCGGGGTGCTCGTGCGCCTGACCTGCGCGCGCGCGAAGTTGGCTCGGCGTCTGAGGCCGACGCGCGCGTCGCGGCCGAAGCTGGCGGGCGGGGCGCTGGGCGCGCGTCTGCGCGAGTTGGCGCGGCTTCGGCGCGGCGCCTGCGGCGCCCCGGATTTGACGGTGTCGACGACGCGGCGCTCGCCGGCGCAAGCCGCGGCGCTGATCGCGCGGAGGCTCGCGTGACGCCGGAGCGCCTGTTCGCCGGGCCGGGGGCGCTGGGCCGCGCGCGCGAGTGGTCGCGCGGCCTGTCTTCGTCGGGTCGAGTCGCGCTGGTCAGCGACGCGCGCGTCTGGAGGCTTCACGGCGCGCGCGTGGAGCGCTCGCTTCGCGGCGCGGGCTTGACGGTCGTCCGGCATCTGCTGCCCGCCGGCGAGGCGGCCAAATCCTGGGACTGCGTGGAAGGCCTGCTGACGGCGATGCTCGCGGGCGGATTGAGGCGGGACGCGGCGCTGGTCGCGCTGGGCGGCGGCTCGGTGACCGACGCGGCCGGGTTCGCGGCCGCCGTTTTCCTTCGCGGCATCCCGTGGGTCAGCGCGCCGACCACGATGCTGGGCCAGCTCGACAGCGGCCTGGGCGGGAAAACCGGCATCAACTTGGCCGGGAGCAAGAACTTGGCGGGGGCGTTTCATCGACCCGCGGCCGTGGTCTGCGATCCCGACGCGCTCAAGACCTTGCCGGCGCGCGAGAGAGTGTCGGGGCTGGGCGAGGCTTTGAAATACGGCCTGACTTTCGATCCCGCGTTGTGGCGGTTGATGGTCGCGCGTTGGGACGAACTTCTGTCGGGCGCGCCGGGTCCGACCGCCGAGGTGGTGCGCCGAGGCGCGGCGTGGAAGAAAAAAATCGTCGCGCGCGACCCGCGCGAGACCAAGGGCGCGCGCGAGCTTCTTAATTTCGGTCACACGCTGGGCCATGCGCTCGAGGCGGCCGCGGGCCTGGGCGCGCTGCGCCACGGAGAGGCCGTGGTCTGGGGCATGCGCGCGGCGCTGCGCCTGTCGGTCAAGCGCGCGGGGCTTTCCGCCGCGAGCGCGCTGGAGGCCGACCGGTTTCTGGCCGGGGTGCCCGTGCCGCTGCCGCGTCGGCCGGACCCGCGGCGCCTGCTCGCGCAGTGCCGTCGCGACAAGAAGGCGCGCGCGGGCAAGATACGCTTCATCCTGCTTCGGGCGATCGGACGCGCGGTGACGATGCCGGTGCCGGAGGCCGACATCCTGGCGGCGGCGCGGGAGCTCTTGTCATGAACATCCTTCTTCTCAACGGACCCAACCTGAACCTCCTGGGCGAGCGCGAGCCGGAGGTCTACGGCAAGACGACCTTGCCCGAGCTCGTGCGCGCGGTGTCCGCGCACGCTCGCGCGCGCGGCGCGCTCGTGCGCGCGCGGCAGTCGAACTGCGAGGGCGAACTCATCGACATTCTTCACGCGCACCGCCGCTGGGCGCACGGCGTGGTCTTCAACCCCGGCGCCTACACGCACTACTCCTACGCGTTGCGCGACGCGGTGGCGGCCGTGCGCGTTCCGACCATCGAGGTCCACCTCTCCGACGTGACCAAGCGCGAGCCGTTTCGCCGCGTGTCGGTGATCGCGCCGGTCTGCGCGGGGCGCCGCTACGGGAAGGGCGTGAAGTCTTATTTAGAAGCCGTCGACGATCTCATGGCGCGGGCGGCGAAGATCGGCCGCCGCCGGGGCGTCTAGCGCTGTGAGTCGTCGCCCACCGAGAAGTAGCGCGCCTGGGGGTGGTGGAAGACGAGCGCGGTGACGCTCGCCTCGGGGTCCATCATGAAGCCTTCGGTCAGGCGCACGCCGATGTTCTTCTCGGGCTCGAGCAGCGCGAAGAGCTTGGCCTGGTCTTCCAGGTTCGGGCATGCCGGGTAGCCGAAGCTCACGCGCAGGCCGCGGTAGCGCGCCTGGAATTTCTCGCGCACCGTCATCTCCGGCGGGTCGCCGATGCCCCACATGCGCCGCAGGCGGTCGTGCAGCAGTTCGGCGAAGCCCTCGGCGGACTCTATGGCCACGGCCTGCAGGGCGTGGGATTTTAGGTATTCGCCGGCATCGCGGTAGCGGTCGGAGAGCTCGCGCACCCCGGCACCGCAGGTGACCGCAAACAGCGCGGCGTAGTCGCGCCCCGCGCCCGCCGGGCGCGCGAAGTCGGACAGGCAGCGCCGCTCGCCGCCGGGCTGGCGCGGGAAATCGAAGAACGCCAGCGGCGTCTTGTCCGCGGGCGAGGCGTAGAGGTTCAGGCGCTCGCCCTGGGAGTCGACGGCGAAGAACCTGAACACGGCCTTGGCCGTGATCAGGCGCTTGGCCAGAATTTCGTCTTGCAGCTCGCGCACGCGCCGGGTCAACTCCACGGCCTTGGGGTTTTTGTCGCGCAGCAGTTGCTCCAGGTTGCCGCGCAAGCCCAGGTGCTTGGCGTAGAGCATGATCGGATTGATGTAGGAGAATATCTCGGCCACGTCGAAGTCGGAGAGCACGTGCAGCTTGAGATCGGGCGGGACCGGCGGCGGCGCGGAGTGGTCCACGACGACGGGCGCGGCGGCGGCCTCGGGCGCGGCGTCGGGGGCGGGAGTCGAGGCGGTTTCGACGCGCAGGAATTCCTGGAGCTCCCGGTTCTTGGCCAGCAGGGCCTCGCGCTTCGGCCCGAAGTAGTCGTTGGCCAGTGCCAGGCCGCTCATCGCGTCTTTCGCGTAGAACACGGGGCCGTCGTAGGCGCGCGCGATGCGCTTGGCCGTGAATCTCGCCGACAGCGCCGCGCCGCCCACCAGCACCGGCAGGCGCACCCCGGCCGCGGTCAGGTCCTCGGCGGTGACCACCATCTGCTGGGCGGACTTGACCAGAAGTCCCGACAGGCCCACCGCGTCGGGCTTGTGTTCGCGCAGCGCCGCCAGCAGCGTCTCGGGCGGGACCTTGATGCCCAGGTCGATCACCCGGTAGCCGTTGTTCTTGAGGATGATGTGGACCAGGTTCTTGCCGATGTCGTGCACGTCGCCCTTGACCGTGGCCAGCAGGATCGTCGCGCGCGAGGATTGGTCGGCGGCCGTCATGTGCGGCTCAAGGCGCGCCACCGCGGCTTTCATCACCTCGGCGGACTGAAGCACCTCGGCCACGATCATCTGGTTTGAGCCGAACAGCCGCCCGACCTCGTCCATGCCGACCATCAGAGGGCCGTTGATGATGTCGAGAGGCTTTCGCGTCTTGAGCAGTTCGTCGAGGTCCGCGGCCAGGCCCTCCATCGAACCCTCGACCACGCACCGAGCCACGCGCTCGTCGATGGGGCGCGACAGCCGCGCCGCCGGCGACTTCGCGACTTCTTTCGCCGCGCGGAAGTGCGCGGAAAACGCCGCGACCGCGTCGAAGCCTTCCGGGTGCGCGGGGTCGCCGGGACCTTTCCAAGACAGCAGGTCCCAGGCGAGCTTCTTTTCTTCGTCGGGGATCTGCGCGTAGCGCGCGAGTTTTTCCGAGTTGACGATGGCCAGATCCAGTCCCGCCTCCACGCAGCGGTGCAGAAACACCGCGTTGAGCACCTCGCGTCCGGCCGGCGGCAGGCCGAAGGAGACGTTGGACACGCCCAGGACCGTGCGGCAGCGCGGCAGGGCCTGTTTGATGAGGCGTACGCCCTCGATGGTCTCCACCGCCGAGCCCCAATAGTTCTTGTCGCCGGTGCCGGCCGGAAACACCAGGGGATCGAAGATCAGGTCCTCGGGCGCCAGGCCGTATTTCCCGGTGAGCAGATCGAAGGATCGCCGAGCGATCTGGAGCTTGCGCTCGCGCGTGAGCGCCATGCCCATGGTCTTGTCCTCGTCGATCGTGCCCACGACCAGCGCCGCGCCGTAGTCGCGCGCCAGCGGCACCACGCGCTCGAAGCGCTCCTCGCCGTCCTCGAGGTTGATCGAGTTCAAAACGCAGCGGCCGGGAAGGCGCTGGAGCGCTTGCTCCATCACCGCGGCGTCGGTCGAGTCGATCATGAACGGGACCTTGACCTTGCGTACGACCTTCTCCAAGAACGCGATCATGTCCGCCCGCTCGTCGCGGTCCGGATTGGCCAGGCAGACGTCGACGATGTGCGCGCCCGCGCGCGCCTGCTTGCGCGCGACCTCCGAGGCGGCCTCCAAGTCCCCGGAGACGATCAACTCCTTGAATTGCCGCGAACCGATCACGTTCGCGCGCTCGCCGACCAGCAGCGGGCGGCGGTCCTCGTCGAGCGACAGCGACTCCATCCCGGACAAAGCCGCGCGCCGGCGGCGCGCGGGCTTGCGAGGCGGCTTGCCCGCCACCGCCGAGGCGATCAGGCGGATGTGCTCGGGCGTGGTGCCGCAGCAGCCGCCCACCAGGTTGACCCAGCCTTCGTCGACGAAGCGCGCGATCTTGCGCGCGAGCTCGGCCGGCGACTCGTTGTAGGCGCCGTTCTCGTCGGGCAGGCCGGCGTTCGGATAGCAGACCGTGAACGCGCGCGTCGCCTCGGCCAGCGTGCGAAGGTGGTCGGTCATGAAGTCGGGCCCCGTCGCGCAGTTCATGCCCAGCGCCAGCAAGTCCAAATGAGACAGCGCGTCGGCCAGCGCCAAGATGTCCTGGCCGCCGAGCATCGTGCCCATGCTCTCGATGGAGACCGAGACGATCACGGGAATCTCGCGGCCGGCGCGGCGGAAGGCGTCGCGCGCGCCGAGTACGGAGGCCTTGGCGTTGACGGTGTCTTGCTGGGTCTCCAGCAGGAGGATGTCCGCGCCGCCTTCGACCAGGCCCTCGACCGCCTCGGCGTAGTTGGTCCGGACCTCGTCGAAGGTGATGCCGCCGGTGACGGAGATCGTCTTCGTGCCCGGGCCCAGCGCTCCCGCCACGAAGCGCGGGCGCCCCGGCTCGGCGAACTTGGCCGCGCAGGCGCGCGCGATCTCGGCGCCGCGCCGGCACATCTGTCTGGCGCGCTCCTGCAGGCCGTACTCGGCCAGCACGTGGCGGATGGCGCCGAAGGTGTTGGTCTCGACCACGTCGGCGCCGGCGGCGAAGTAGGCCTCGTGCACCGAGCCGATCACGTCCGGCCGGGTCAGCAGGAGGTTTTCGTTGCAGCCCTCCAGCGCCTCGCCGCCGAAATCGGCCGCGGTCAGGGCGCGCTTCTGCAGCATCGTGCCCATCGCGCCGTCGAGCACCAGCACGCGGCGGTGCATCAGCTCGCGAAGCTCGTCTTCGCGGCCGCGTTCGCCGCGGGCCGTCGGACTTTGGTCCATGAAAATGAAAAACCGCGCCGTCGGCGCGGTTCGCGTGCCTTTTTAGCTCCCGGGCGGCCCGGGGCAATTCGGCCTAAATCCTCGCCTGCGACGCCGTCAGTATAGCTTTTCTTGAGCGCGCGGAGGTTTGCTAAGCTTATGCCGCCCGCGCGGTTTCGGGCGGCGATGAACGCGCGACTCTTCTGCGTGGACGGCACCAACTTGGTGCGCACGGCCTACGGCTACGGAGGCCCGCGGCACCGGGCGCAGGAGGACGAGGACGGACGGCGCGTGGTGGCGATCTTCGCGAGCCTGAGCTTGGAGCTGGAGCCGGCGGCGGACGTCGAGCTTTTTTTCGACGGGGCGTTCCGGGCCTGGGCGGCGGAGGGAGCGGCGAGCTTCCGCGTCCTGTTCACGCGCGAGGCGTCGGCCGACGAGCTGATCCTGGACCGCGTGCGCGCTCGGGCTTGGAGCGGGGGCGCGACGGTCGTGGTGACGGCCGACGCGGAACTGGGCCGCGCCGCGCGCGACGAGGGCGGCCGCTGGCTGCGCGTGGCGCACGGCACGCCGCCGGAGAGCGTGGCGCGGCGCATCGGCGGGCGGGGGGGCGCATGAGCGTGAAAAATTCTGTCGTCGTGGTCGGCGGCGGGATCATGGGCGTGCAGGCGGCGTGGCGCCTGGCGCTGCTGGGCCGGTCCGTGACCGTGCTCGACCAATTCGACGTTCCCAACCAGTGGGCCGCCTCCGGCGACCACCTGCGGGTGTTCCGCCTCACCTACGGCAAGGACGAGTTCTACACCGAGATGGCGCTGAAGTCCCTGCCGCTATGGCTGGAGCTCAACGCGCTGTCCGAGGAGACCCTGCTCCAGCAAAACGGCGTGCTGGAGCTGGCCACGAAGGCCGCCGGCTACGAAGCCCAGAGCCTGGCCGTGCTCAAAGGCCGCGGCGTCCGGTACGAAAAGCTCGATCCGGCCGAACTGCGCCGGCGCTACCCGATGTACAACCCGCGCGCGGTCAAATGGGCGCTGTTCCATCCCGACGGCGGCATGATCTGGGCCAACCGCGCGGTGTCGGCGACGGCCTCCATCGCCCAGCGCAAGGGCGTGCGCATCCGCTCGAACGCCCGCGTGACGCAGATTCTCAAGGACAAGAACGGCGTGCGCGCGGTCAAGGACGCCTCCGGCAAGACATGGGAGGCCGAGAAATTCTTGTTCGCTTCCGGCTACTGGACCGGGGAACTTCTCAAGTCCTACGGCCTGCCCATCAAGGTGACCAAGCAAGAGCAACTTTTCCTCAGGCCGCTGTCCAGCCGCGGCCGCTACCGGCCCGAGCATTTCCCGGTTTTCGCGAGCCTGTCCCACGGCTTCTACGGATTCCCCGCGCACGTGCACGGCTTCATCAAGATCGGCGATCACCGCAAGGGGCCGGCGGTCAAGAAGCCGGACCCCGAGCAGTTGCGCACTCTGACGCCGAAATTCGAGAAGGCCTCGCGGGCGTTCTTGCGTCGCTTCATTCCCGAACTCGCCGACTTCACCGAGTTCGAAGGCCATGTCTGCTGGTACGACAACACGCCCGACGACGACTTCATCCTGGACCGCCTGCCCGACGCGCCCAACGCGTTCGTCGCGGCGGGGTTTTCCGGCCACGGCTTCAAGTTCGCGCCGCTGATCGGTAAGTCGGCGGCGGAGTTGATGGTCGCCGACAAGTCCGAGCTCAATTTGCACCGCTTCCGCCTGGGCCGCTTCAAGCTGCGGCGGCGCTGACGCGCATGGGCGGGGTCCTGTTCGTCGAGAACGAGGA
>JAJZQS010000097.1 GCA_021806745.1 bacterium | reverse complement strand
CACGGGGCCAGACAGCGGGCGCTTGGTCGATTTTCTTTTTTTAGCCATGGGGAGCGCGTACTGTACATCCGTTGCCATCGGTTGTCAATCAGCCGCCGCGCAGGCGGCCGCGGCGAACACGCGCCGGAAGGCCGCGGCGTCGCTGAGGCCGCCGTCGAGCGCGCGGCGCATCGCGTCGGCGCACGAGCCTGGGCAGCAGCCGCCGGTCGAATCGGCCGAGCAGCGCGGCGCGCGCGCCAGGCAGTCGCCGTAAGTCGAGCCGTCGCGTACGCACGCCTCGGCCGCGCGGCGGCAGGCGGCGGTCAGCGCGGCCGCGCTCGCGCGCGGGCGCGAGCCCTTGCCCGCGCGCCGCGAGCGTGCGATCTTCGCGCAGGCGCTTTTCAGCCCCAGATCGCAGGCCCGGCGATAGTCCTCGCGCGCGAAAACTTTGTCGCCGCGCCGCTCGTAGGCGCGGGCGCGGTCGAGGTAGGCCGGCGCGTAGTTCATGTCGAGGGCGACGGACTTGTAGAAATCATCCAGCGCCGCCTGCGCGCGGCCGAGCAAGAGCAGCAGGCGCCCGCGGTGATCGAAGGCGCGCGCGTCGCGGCGCTCGATTTTCAGGCAGGCGTCGTAGTCGCGCAGCGCCTCGCCGCGCCGGCCCGCGTCGGCGAGCAGGTCGGCGAGGGCGCACTGCGCGCGCGCGCGCGGGCGCGCGCCGTCATCCTCGCGCCAAGCCGCGAGCGCGGCCCGATAGTCGGCGATCGCCGCCGCGGCGCGGCCGTCGCGGGCGCGGCGGGCCGCGCGCGCCGACAGCGCCTGGAACGACATCGCGCGCGCCGGCGCGCCCGCGAGCAACGCGATCAAAACCGCGGCGATCATGGCGTTTGCACGATCATCTTATCAGCGGAAAGCGCGGTCGTCAATCGGCCTATTGTCATCGCGCGCGGGGTTTTGCTATATTCGCTCCATGCAGATTTATGAGACGGTCCTGATCCTGAAGCCGGTGCTGTCCGATCCCGAGGTCGCGGCGTTCCTCGACAAGACGAAGGCGTCCGTTTCCGCCGAGGGCGGCGAACTGGTCAACAGCGAGGTGTGGGGCCGCCGCAAGCTGACGCACTTCATCGGCAAGGCCCGCGAGGGCGTCTACGTCTACATGAAGTACAAGGCCGGGCCGGCGTTGCTCAAGAAGCTCGCGCACAATTTCAGCGTCTCCGACACCGTGATGCGCGACATGACGGTGGCCGTGCACGACCGCAAGATCCGCGAAAAGAAGCCCAAGAAGGCCAAGCCCGCGGCCGCGGCCGCGCCCGCCGCCGCTTCGGTCCAGGCGTAACGAGTCCCCATGGCCGAGATTCGCCTTCCCGAGCAGAACACCGTTTTGCTCACCGGACGCCTGACGCGCGACGCGGAGCTTAAATACACGGCGTCCGGTGTGGCGATGTGCCGCTTCAGCATCGCGGTCAACCGCCGCTTCAAGGATCCCAAGAGCGGAGAGTGGAAAGACGACACCAGCTACGTCGACATCTCGACGTGGCGCGAGGCCGCCGAGCGGTGCGGCAAGGTTCTGAAGAAGGGCAGCCCGGTGCACGTCGAGGGCAGGCTGCGCAGTTACCAGGTCGAGGACAAGGACGCGGGCGCCAAGCGCACGAAGCTTGAAGTCGAGGCGCGCCGCGTGCAGATTCTCGAGAAGTCCGCTTCGTCGGGCGCCCCGGGCGCCCCGGAGCCGGAGGCCGCGTCCGGCCCCGACATTGAGGAGGTTCCGTTCTAATGGTCGCCGATCCCGCCGCCGCACCCGCCGCACCCGCCGCCGCTCCCGCTTCCGCTTCCGCCGCGCCCTCCGCGACGGCAGCCGCTGGCGCGCGCCGACCGGGCGGACGCCGTCCGCCGTACCCGACGCGCCGCAAGGTCTGCCGCTTTTGCGCCGAAAAGGTGCGCGACGTCGACTACAAGCAAATCCAGGTTCTGCGCACCTTCACGACCGACACCGGGAAAATCTTGTCGGCCCGCATCACCGGCAATTGCGCCTCGCACCAGCGCCAGCTCACGCGCGCGATCAAACGCGCGCGCAACTTGGCCCTGTTGCCCTACGTCGCGCGCTGACCCGCTTCGCAACTTCACGCTAGGAGCCGCGCCATGAAAGTCATATTGAAGACCGCCGTCGACAATCTCGGCCGAGCCGGAGACGTCAAGGACGTCGCCGACGGCTACGCCCGCAATTTCCTGCTGCCGCGCAAGCTGGCCGAGACGGCCACGCCGTCGGCGCTGAAGTACTGGGAGAAGGGCAAGGAGAAGCGCGCCCAGGCGATCGCGGCCGAGGTCAAGGCCGCGCAGGAGATCGCCGGAAAGCTCGCGGGCGTGAGCTTGTCGTTTTCGATGCCCGCCTCCGAGGAAGGCAAGCTGTTCGGCTCCGTGGGCAAGACCGACGTGCTCAAGAGCCTGAAGGCCGCGGGCTTCGAGGTGCCCAAGAACTCGGTGCGTTTGGAGACCGCGCTGAAGACCGTCGGCGAGCACGACGTGGACCTGCGCCTGGCTCCCGAGGTCTCCGCGAAGGTCAAGGTCGTCGTCTCCGCCCGGCAGTAAGCCCGAGCGAGGGGCCATGGCCCAGGAAGCGCTCCAGCCGCCGCAGGCCGTGGAGGCCGAATTGGCCGTGCTCGGCTCGATGCTCATCGAGCGCGAGGCCGCCGAGAAGGCCTTCGACGCCCTGCACGAGTCCGATTTCTACGTCGACGCCCACCGGCGCGTGTTTCGCTCGGCGTTCGCGCTGTTCCAGGCCGGGCAGGCGGTGGACGTGGTCACCGTCTCCGAGGAGCTCAAGCGCAAGGGCGATCTCGACGCGGCGGCGGGCGGCGCGCTGCTGGCGGAGGCGATCAATCGCGTCACCACGGCCGCCCACGTCGAATACTACGCCCGCCTGGTCAAGGAGAAGTCGCTTCTGCGCGAGTTGATCTCTGCGGCCACCGGCGTGGTCACGGCCTGCTACGCGCAAGACAAGGACGTCAAGACGCTGATGGACGAGGCGCAGGGCTCGATGCTGAAGGTCTCCGAGCGCCAGACGCTGCACGGCGTGACCGTCGCGCGCGACATCGTCCACGAGGTCGTCGACCAGATCGAGAAGGCCGTCCACAGCAAGAACGACGTGACCGGCGTGCCCAGCGGCCTGCGCGCCTTCGACCGGATGACGACGGGCTTTCAGAAGTCCGACTTGATCCTGATCGCGGCGCGTCCGTCGATGGGCAAGACCGCGTTCGCGCAGAACATCATCGCTCACGTGGTTCTGGAAAAGAACCTCCCGGTGCTGTTTTTCTCGCTGGAGATGAACAAGCACGCGATCATGCAGCGCTTCATCGCCGCCGAGGCCAAGGTCAACCTCAAAGACATCCGCACGGGGTTTTTCCGCCGCGACCGCTGGCAGGACTTGACCAACGCCGCGTCGCGCTTCAGGGATGCGCCGCTCTACATCAACGACAACCCGGGCATGACCGTCTTCAGCGTCCGCGCGATCGCGCGCCAGTTGACCAGCCGCCTGCGCCAGGAGGGCAAGGGCCTGGGCATGATCGTCATCGACTATCTCCAGCTGCTGCGCGGCGCCGGCACGCGCCAGGAAAACCGCCAGCAAGAGGTCTCCGAGATCTCGCGCGGCCTCAAGCAGCTGGCGCGGGAGCTCAACGCGCCGGTGATCGCGCTCTCCCAGCTCTCGCGCGCGTCCGAGGACAAGACCCGCCTGGACAACCGCCCCAAGCTCTCGGACTTGCGCGAATCGGGCTCCCTGGAGCAGGACGCGGACCTGGTCACGCTGATCCACCGCGAGGGCTACTACAAGCCCAACGATCCCACGCTCGACAACAAGGCGACTTTGATCATCGCCAAGCAGCGGCAGGGACCCACCGGCAGCGTCGAGGTGCTGTTCTTGCGCGACATCACGCGCTTCGTCGACGAGGCGGTCGGAGTCGAGGAGCCCGCCGAGATGCAAGACGGCCAGGCGCAGTTCTCCTGATGCCGCCGAGCGCGCAGGTCCAGGCGCCGACGCCGGCCGTGGCGCGGCGCTTTTTCCGTCCGACCTGGGCGGAGGTGGATCTGGGCGCGATCGTGCGCAATCTGACCGCGCTGCGCGCGCGGCTGAAATCCGGCACGCGCGTGATGTTCGTGGTCAAGGCCAACGCCTACGGCCACGGCGCCGAGGCCTGCGCGCGCGCCGCCGAGCGCGCGCGCGCCGCCGATTGGCTGGGCGTGTCCTCGGTGGAAGAGGGCGTGGCCTTGCGCGACGCGGGCTTGCGCCTGCCCATACTCGTGCTCGGCTCGCTGTATCCCTTCGAGAGCGTCTTGGCCGCGGTCGCGCACGGCCTGACTCCGATCGCGGCGTCGCTGGAGTCGGCCAAGAGGCTTGTCGAAGTCGCCGAGCGCCTGGGCCGCCGCGTCGACTGCCACGTGAAGATCGACACCGGCATGGGCCGCATCGGCGCGCGTCCGCAGGCGGCCGAGGAGATCGTCCGCTTCCTGTCGCGCGGAGGCGGCGCGCGCGCCCAGGGCCTCTACACGCACCTCGCCCGCGCCGAGGACGACCCCGAGTTCACCGCCGAGCAGCTGCGGCTGTTTCGCGGCGCGCTGGCCGCGCTCGCGCGCGAGGGCCTGCGCCCGCCGCTCGCGCACGCGGCCAACTCCGCGGCCGCGCTGAAATTCCCCTCGGCGCGCTTCGACATGGTGCGCCCGGGGCTGGCCGCCTACGGTCTCTATCCCGGCTTCGAGCCCGCGCTGACGCTCAAGACCAAGATCGTTTTCCTGAAGACCGTGCCCAAGGGCGCGTCGGTCAGCTACGGCGCGACTTGGCGCGCGCGGCGCGTTTCACGCGTGGCGACTCTTCCCATCGGCTACGCCGACGGCTACCCGCGCGCGCTGTCCAACCGCGCCGACGCGCTCGTGGGGGGGAGGCGCTGCCGCGTGATCGGGCGCGTGACGATGGACCAGACGATGATCGACGTGACCGGCGTCGCCGCGGCGCGCGTCGGAGAGGACGCCGTGCTCATCGGCGCGCAGGGCCGGGAGCGCGTGGACGCCGCGGAGCTCGCGCGGCTGTGCGGGACCATCCCCTACGAGACGGCCGCCGCTCTTTCGTCGCGCGTGCCGCGCGTGCCGGTCGGAGTCGGCGCGTGATCGAGAGCGCGCTCGCGAGCTTCGGCGGCGGCCTGCTCGCTTTGGCCGAGGAGACCGGGCAGTTCATCCTGCTGTCGCGCTCGACTTTGCGCTGGCTGGTGCGCGGGCGCATCGAGTGGCGTCAGACTCTCATCCAGATGTCGCGCATCGGCGTGGACTCGCTGCCGGTCACGGCGATGACCTCGTTTTTCACCGGCATGGTGCTGGCGCTGCAGACGGGAGCCACCTCGAAGCACTTTTTCAACACGCCGCTGTTCGTGGGCACGGTGGTGGCATTCTCGATCGTGATGGAACTGGGGCCGGTGATGACGGCCATCGTCGTGGCCGGCCGCGCGGGCGCCGCGATCGCCGCGGAGCTCGGCACCATGAAGGTCACCGAGCAGATCGACGCGCTCTACACGCTGGGCACCGACCCGGTGCGCTACTTGGTGATTCCTCGCCTGCTCGCGTTTCTGGTGGTGTTGCCGCTGCTGACGGTGATCTCGGATTTTACCGGCATCCTGGGGGGGCTGTTCGTCTCACAGGTCAAATACGACATTCCAGCGATCGTCTATTGGCACGACATCGTCGACAACATGGAAGTCCGCCACTTCGTGCACGGATTCTTGAAGACCTTCGTCTTCGCCTGGACCGTCGCGATGGTCTCCAACTACAAGGGCGTGAGCACGCGCGGCGGCGCGGAGGGCGTGGGCCGCTCGACGACGGCGGCGGTGGTCGTCAGCATGACGCTGGTGTTGGTGCTCGATTATTTCGCCACCGCTTTGCTCAACGCGGCGGGGATCACTTGATCGAGGCCAAGGGCGTGGTCAAGAGCTTCGGCTCCCGGACGATCCTGCGCGGCATCGACTTGCGCGTGGAGACCGGCGAGACCTTGGTCATCATCGGCGGGTCCGGCTGCGGCAAGAGCACTTTCCTCAAATGCGTGATCGGCCTGCACGCTCCCACTTCGGGCACCGTCGCCGTCGACGGCATCGAGGTGGCCAAGCTCCAGGACGAGCACGACATCGCCGACTATCGCCGCCGCTTCGGCTATCTGTTCCAAGAAGGCGCGCTGTTCGACTCGATGACGGTCGCCGAGAACATCGTCTTCGGCCTTAAGTACCTGACCGACATTCCGCGCTCGAAGTATCGCTCGATCGCCTCGGAATGCCTGGCGCTGGTGGGTCTCAAGGACGTCGAAGACTTCAAGCCCTCGGAGTTGTCCGGCGGCATGAAGAAGCGCGTGGCGCTGGCGCGCTCGATCGCGGCCCGTCCTTCCTACATTTTGTATGATGAGCCCACGACGGGCCTTGATCCGATCATGTCGGACGTGATCAACGATCTGATCCTCGACCTGCAAAAGCAGTTGAAGATCACCTCGATCGTGGTCACGCACGACATGAAGGCGGCCTACAAGGTGGCGGGGCGCATCGCGATGTTCCACGAGGGACGGGTCCTGCAGATCGGCTCGCCGGACGAGATTCGGCGCTCGTCGGACCCGCGGGTGCGGCAGTTCGTCGACGGCAGCAGCCAAGGGCCGATCAAGATGAAGCTCAAGGAATTCGACGCCGAGGGCTCGCAGGCGCACCTCGCGTCCGGGGGGAAGTCCTAGGGATGTCGCTGGAAGCCAAAGTCGGCGCGTTCGTGCTTGCGGGCCTGGTCTGCATCGCGTCCGCGATCTTCCTGCTCGGCGACTACACCTTCGAGCGGCGCTATCCGCTGAACGTGACTTTTTCCGACGTGTCGAATCTGTCCAAAGAGGCGCCGGTCAAGCTGGCCGGCGTGGATGTCGGCAAGGTCAAGGACTTGGTGCTCGACGGCCAGCACGCGAAGGTGGTCGCGCTGATCCGCTCCGGCGTGGACGTCTACGCCGACGCGCAGTTTTCCATCGGCTCTACCGGCATCATCGGCTCCAAGTACCTGCAAATCGACCAGGGCCACGCCTCGGCCGGCGTCCTGCCGCCCGGCGCCACGGTGGCCGGCGTCGACCCGATTTCCATCGAGAAGTCCCTCACTCAGACGCTCGCCAAGCTGCAGAACCTGCTCGACGACATGACCAAGGAAGGCCCGCGCGGAAGCCTGGCCGGCAATCTGCGCGACACCGTGGCCAATGTGCGCGAGATGACGGCCAATCTCAACGACTTGATCGTCTCGACCAAGCCCAAGCTCACCGCGGCGATGGACCGCTCCGACGACATCACCAAGAAGCTCGACGACTTGCTCGGCAAGTCCAACCAGATGATGGCGAGCTTGGCCACCGACAAAGGCGCGGTCGGCGCGCTCCTGCACGACGAGAAGGTCAAGGCGGACGTCAAGGAGACCATCGCCAACGTCAAGGACGTGGCCGCGACCGCCAAGGACGTGTTCGGCCGCATGAACCAGTTCCGCGTGTTCTGGAACTACGACTGGCGCTACGACTCCTTGGCGCAGACTTCCCACTCCGACATCGGCCTGTTCATTTATCCTCGCCCGAACCGCTACTATTACCTCGGCGGCTCGAACCTGGCCAACGTCTCCGATCAGCCGCGCAGCGGCAGCCAGCCGTCCTATACCCAGCCCAACACAATCGACGGCTTGCTGGGCTGGCAGCTGGGTCCGATCGACGCGGCGCTCGGCGTGATCCGCTCCTCCGGAGGCGGACGCGTGACCTACACGCCGTTCTACAAGGACCCGTTCTGGAGCCGCTTCTCCGTCGTGGGCCAGGCCTACTCCTTCGGCCGTAACCGCAACATCGATGGCTACCAGTTCAACAAGCCCGAGTACGACGCCGGACTCATCGCGAAGGTCTACAAGTACTTCAGCGTCGGCGCGCGCGTCGAAGACATCGCCCAGCAGCCGCGCGTGATGGGCTGGGGCAAGATCCTATTCGAGGACAAGGACATCGCCTATCTCTTCGGCCTGGCGACCTTCGGCGCGGCCGGGACCAAGGGCCGCAGCAAGAGCGGCAACGACGGACCCGGTCAGTAGGTCCCGGGACCGGCCAGGCGGCGCAGGTCCGCGGCGCCCAGCGCATACGCGTCCAAGTCGACGCCCGACGCAATCCCGGCCACGGTTCCGTTCCACGAGTACTGCCAGAAGGCCCACGCCAGGCCGTCGGGCACCTGCGGCGCGGCGTGAAACGGGTCGGCGACCCAAAGCAGGTAGGGCACCGGCGCGCCGGTGAAATAGCGGTCGACGATGTCGGCGTTCACGTAGAGGATCGGGTCGCGGCCGTAGGCGGCGCGCATCGCGGCGGCGTAATCGGCCAAATCCTTCAGGAACGCGGCGCGCGGCGGCATCGTCGCGCAGTCGTTGGAGCGCTCGAGGTCCAGCACGGGCGGCAGGGCCGCCGCGTCGCGCGGCACGACGGCGGAAAAAGCGCGCGCCTGCGCGGCGCCGGTTTCGCAGAAGTCGTAAAAGTGATAGGCGCCGCGCGCGATCCCTGCCGCCGCGGCCGAACTCCAATTGGCCGCGAACATGTCGTCGACGAAGCTCTCGCCCTCGGTGGCCTTGATGTAGGCGAAGTCCACGCCGGCTCCGGCGACCCGGGCCCAGTCGATGTCGCCCTCGTAGTGGGAGACGTCGACGCCGCGCACCGGGTAGGGCGTCACATCCGGAAGCTGCCCGCTTTGCTGCAGCGTCGTACCGTGACCCAGCCGGTGGTCGCCGCGAGCGGCGGGCGCGGGTTCGACGACGGGAAGGCTCGACGAGCCCGTCGCCGCCAACGCCGCCGCCGCGGCCCACGCTTTCAGGAGCGCCATGCGAAAAGCATAGCACGCCCGCGGCAAAACGGCGCTACTGGTTCGTGTTGAACTGGTAGGACTTGACGGTGCCGTCGGCGTTGAAGCGCACCATCAAGTCGCGCGTGCGCGGCTGGGCGAACAGACTCCAATGCTCGTCGACATAGTTCCAGGTCGTGTCGCCGTCCTCGACTCCGGTTCGGTAGGGCTTGCCGTAGGCGGACTCGATTTGCGCCTGGGTGGTCTTGCCCAGGGCGATCGAGCGCACGCCGTCGCTGGGAAAAGGCCGGCCGACGGAGGCGCACCCCGCGGCGGCGGCGGTCAAGACGACGAGCAGCTTGGTTTTCATGGCTCGATTATACCGCTTGCCCCCCGGAAACACAAAACCCCTGGGCTTTGATCGCCCAAGGGCCGGTCCCGTCATTTCTCGTCACGGGTTCGAAATCGACGCTAATATTCTAACATGGATCGTCGCGCGGCGCAAGGGGTTTTTCGGCCGCGCGACGCACGATGGCGACAGCGGCACGGGCGGCGGCGGCGGCGGGAGCGGCGTTTTGCGCGCTGGCCGCCGGCTGCGCGCTCGCAAAGCCGCGCCGCGCCGCCGCGCCCGCGCCCGCGCCGC
>JAJZQS010000096.1 GCA_021806745.1 bacterium | reverse complement strand
CGCCGACAAGATTCTCATCCTCGACTTCGGCAGCCAATACACCCAGCTCATCGCGCGCCGCCTGCGCGAGCTCGAAGTCTACTGCGAGATTCTGCCCTACAAGGCGTCCCGGTCCCGGATCGAGGCGGCCGCCCCCGCCGGCATCATCCTCTCCGGCGGTCCCGACTCCGTGCACAAGGCGGGCTCGCCGCGCCCGGACCCGTATGTGTTTTCGGCCGGCGTGCCCGTGCTCGGCATCTGCTACGGCATGCAGCTTCTCGTGGCCATGCACGGCGGCAAGGTGGCGCCGGCCAAGAGGCGCGAGTACGGCCATGCGGACTTGGAAATCGTCGCCGACAGCCCGCTGTTCGCGGATTTGCCCCGCCGTCTTCAGGTCTGGATGAGCCACGGCGACAGCGCCGAGCGCCTGGACAACGGCTTTCGCGTCGACGCCCGCACGCCCTCGGCGCCCTACGCGGCGATTTCCGACGAGGCCAAGAGCCTCTACGGCATCCAGTTCCACCCCGAGGTCGTGCACACGCCGCTGGGCGCGAAGGTGCTCGAGAACTTCGCGCGCCGCATCTGCCGTTTCGAGCGCCGCTGGACGATGGCCTCGCTTCTGGAAACGCAAGTCGCCGCCATCCGCGCCCAGGTCGGCGACAAGGGCCGCGTCGTCTGCGCGCTGTCGGGCGGCGTCGACAGCTCCGTGGCCGCGGCGCTCATCAGCCGCGCCGTGGGGCCGCGTCTGCACTGCATTTTCGTGGACACCGGCCTGCTGCGCGACGGCGACCGCGAACGCGCGCAAAAAGTCCTCGGCCGAGAGCTCGGCCTCAACCTCAAGATCGTCGACGCCTCCAAGCTCTTCCTCGGCCGGCTCAAAGGCGTGAGCGACCCCGAGCGCAAGCGCAAGATCATCGGCAAGACCTTCATCGAGGTGTTCGATCGAGAGGCCAAGCGCATCAAGGGCGTCGACTTCCTGGCCCAGGGCACGCTCTATCCCGACGTGATCGAATCGGTCTCGGTGCACGGCCCCTCGGCCGTCATCAAGAGCCACCACAACGTGGGCGGCCTGCCCAAGAAGATGCGGCTCAAGCTCGTGGAGCCGCTGCGCATGCTCTTCAAAGACGAGGTCCGGCGCCTGGGCCGCGAGATGGGCATCTCGGCCGAACTTCTGGGCGCGCACCCGTTCCCGGGACCCGGCCTGGCCATCCGCGTGCTCGGCGCGCTCACGCCCAAGCTCCTGGACACTTTGCGCGCCGCCGATTCCATCCTGCGCGAGGAGCTCAAGGCCTCGGGCTGGTACGACAAGGTCTGGCAGGCGTTCGTGGTGATCTTGCCGTCCGTGCGCTCGGTCGGCGTGATGGGCGACGAGCGCACCTACGACAACGCGGTCGTCGTGCGCTGCGTCGACAGCCGCGACGGCATGACCGCGGACTGGTCGCGACTGCCGCACGACTTGATCCAGAAAATCTCCAGCCGCATCGTCAGCGAGGTCAAGGGCGTCAACCGCGTCGCCTACGACGTGAGCTCCAAGCCCCCGGCCACCATCGAATGGGAATGACCGCCGAAGCCCCCGCGTCCGTCGACATCCCGGGCCTGGCGTTGCTGCGCCGCGGCAAGGTGCGCGACGTCTACGACCTGGGCGAGCGGCTTTTGATCGTCGCCTCCGACCGCCTGTCGGCCTTCGACGTGGTCTTGCCCACGCCGATCCCGGGCAAGGGCAAGCTCCTCACCCGCGCCGCGCTGTTCTGGTTCGAGTTGACCAAGGGCGTGGTCGCCAACCACCTCATCACCGCGGACTTCGACGAGATCCGCAAGGCCCTGCCCAAAGGCGTCGCGCTCGACAAGGCCTGGTTCGACGGGCGCATGATGCTGGTGCGCAAAGCCCGGCGCGTGGATGCCGAGTGCGTCGCGCGCGCCTACCTGGCCGGCTCCGGCTGGAAGGAATACAAGGCTACCGGGGCGGTCGGCGGACATCGGTTGCCGCCGGGCTTGCTTGAAGCCTCGAAACTCCCACAGGCGATCTTCACTCCCGCCACGAAAGTCGACGAGGGCCATGATGAGAACATCTCCCGCGAACGACTGGCCCGTCTTGTCGGCGCCCAATTGTCGTCCAGACTGGAATCCCTCACTCTTGCCGTTTTTCATGAAGCCTCGGCTCATCTTGAGTCGCGAGGCCTGATACTCGCCGACACCAAGTTCGAGTTCGGCTTCATCGACGGCGAACTGCGCCTCATCGACGAGATCCTCACCCCCGACTCCTCGCGCGTGTGGCTGAAGTCCGACTGGGCGCCCGGCAAGACTCCCGATGGTTTCGACAAGCAGTTCGTGCGCGATTGGCTGGAGCGTTCGGGTTGGGACAAGACGCCCCCCGGCCCCGCGCTGCCCGCCCCGGTGGTCGCGGGCACGCTCGCGCGCTACGAGGACTTCCTGGCGAAGGTGACGCGATGAGCGCCCGCCCCATGCCCATGGCCACGCACCTGATCGAAGTTCGTCTGCGCCCGGAGTTCTCCGACGCCGAGGGCGCGTCGGCGCTGCAACTGCTGCAGGCCGAGGGCCTGAGCTCGCTGAAAGAGGCGCGCGTGTCGCGGCTGTATCGGATCCAAGGCCCGATCACGGCAACCCAAGTCCAGCAGGCCGCGCGCGACCTGCTCTGCGACCCGATCACTCAGGAGCACCGCGTCGTGGTCCCGGTGCCCGCCCCGCTCAACGGAATGAACTTCTGGCGCGTCGAGGTGTGGCTGAAGCCCTCGGTGCACGACCCCGTCGGCGACACGATCGTGTCCGCCATCGCCGACATGGGCCTGCCTCGCCCCGAGGCCGCGCGCTGCGCGCTGGTCTATCGCCTCAGCGGCCGCGCGGCCAAGCCCGCGCTGGAAAGAGCCGTCGCGCGCGCGCTGGCCAATCCGCTCATCCACGACGCCGTCGTCTCGGAGGCCCACCCATGACCGTCGCCGCCGAGTTCGGCGTCCTCGACCGCACTCCCAAGGAACTGCGCGCGCAGGGCGACGCGCGCCACCTCTCGCTGAACGAAGCCGAGTGGACCGCGATCCAGACCCACTTCCGCGCGCTCAAACGCGAGCCGACTCTGGCCGAGGTCGAGACGCTCGCGCAGACCTGGTCCGAGCACTGCAAGCACAAGACCTTCACCAGCCCCATCCGCCTGACCGAAGGCAAGAAGACGCGCCTGATCAAGAATCTTTTCCAGGAGACCATCGTCGCCGCCACCGAGGCCGCGCGCAAGCCCTGGTGCCTGTCGGTGTTCGAAGACAACGCCGGGGTGGTCGCCTTCGGCAAGGATTGGGCGCTGGCCTTCAAGGCCGAGACGCACAACCACCCGTCGGCGCTTGAGCCTTACGGCGGCGCCGAGACGGGCGTGGGCGGGGTGATTCGCGACGTTCTCGGCTGCGGGCTGGGCGCCAAGCCGGTGCTGGGCACCGACGCGTTCTGCTTCGGCCGCCCTGACTACGCGGGCGCGCTGCCCGAGGGCGCGCACCACCCTCGGCGAACCCTGCGCGGAGTCGTGTCGGGCGTGCGCGATTACGGCAACCGCATGGGAATCCCCACGGCCGGCGGCGGGATCTGGTTCGACGACGACTACCGCCTCAACCCCCTCGTGTTCGTGGGCACCGTGGGCCTGCTGCCGCGCTGGGCGGTCAAAAAGGAGGTCAAGCCCGGGGACCTCATCGTGGCCGCGGGCGGACGAACCGGCCGCGACGGCCTGCACGGCGCGACCTTCTCCTCGGCCAACCTCGCCGAGAACGCCCCGACTTCCGCGGTGCAGATCGGCCACGCGATCGCCGAGAAGCGCCTGCTCGACGCTCTGCTGCGCGCGCGCGACCGCCGCCTCTACCGCTCGGTCACCGACTGCGGCGCGGGCGGATTTTCGTCGGCGATCGGCGAACTCGGCGCCAAGTGCGGCGCGCGCGTGCGCCTGGAGGCCGCGCCGCTGAAAGTCGCGGGCCTGGCCGGCTGGGAGATTTGGCTGTCCGAGTCGCAGGAGCGCATGGTGCTGGCCGTGCCGCCCAAGAACCTGAAGGCTCTCGAGGCCGTCTTCGCGGCCGAGGGCTGCGAGACCGCCGTGCTCGGCGAGTTCACGAGCACCGGACGCCTGGTCGTCGCGCACGGCGCCGAGTCCGTGGTCGACCTCGACATGAAGTTCCTGCACAAGGGCCTGCCGAAAGTCGAGCGCGCCGCGTCCTGGACGCCGCCTCCCACGGCCAAGCCCGCCGGCGGCGCGGCCAAGCCCCCGGCGCAGATCCTGCGCGAGATGCTCGCTCACCCGAACGTCTGCTCGCGCGAGTGGGTGATCCGCCAATACGACCACGAGGTCCAGGGCGGCACCGTCATCAAGCCGCTGCAGGGCGTGCGCCACGACGGCCCCGGCGACGCCTGCGTGATCTGGCCGCACGCGGCCGTCGGCGACGACTCGGATTTCTCCGCGTTCGCCGTCGCGCACGGACTCAATCCCGACTACGGGCGCCTGGACCCCTATTGGATGGCCATGGCCTGCGTCGACGAGGCGCTGCGCAACCTCACTTGCGTCGGTGCCGACCCCGCGCGCGCGGCCCTGCTCGACAACTTCTGCTGGGCCAGCCCCGACGATCCCAAGCAGCTCGGCGCGCTCGTGCGCGCGGCGGAGGGCTGCCGCGACGCGGCCAAGGGATTTGGCGCGCCGTTCATCTCGGGCAAGGACTCGCTCTACAACCAGTCCAAGGACGAGAAGGGCCGCGAGTTGCCGATTCCGGGCACCGTCTTGATCTCGGCGCTCGCTCCCGTGCCCGACGCGCGCCGCGCGGTCACGATGGACTTCAAGGGCCCGGGCAACGCGCTCTACCTCGTGGGCCGCACCAACGACGAGCTCGGCGGCTCGCTGTGCCACCGCGTGCTCGGGCGCTGCGGCGGCGAGGTCCCCAAGGCGAGCCCCGCCTGCGCGCTTGACGGCTTCAAGGCCGTCCACGCCGCCATGCTCAAGGGCTTGGTCTTGTCCGCGCACGACCTCTCCGAGGGAGGCCTCGCCGTGGCGGCCGCGGAGATGGGATTTTCGGGCGAGTTCGGAGCGCGCCTGGACCTCGACGAAGTCGCGCGCGACCCGCGCATCTACAGCGACGAGACCCTGCTTTTTTCGGAGACGCCCGGCCGACTGCTCGTCGAAGTCAAGCCCGAGAGCGAGGGCGCGTTCCTGCGCCATTTCGGCCGCGGCGCCAAGGCCGCGCCGGTGCGACGCGTCGGCCAGACCACGGCCAACCCCATCTTGAAAGTCGTGGGGCTGGCCGGAAACACGGTGCTCGAGGAGTCCCTGCGCGCGCTCAAGGACGCCTGGCAGGCGACGCTGCCGGGGATGCTGAAATGAAATCGCCCAAGGTCCTGATCTTGCGCGCCCCCGGAACCAACTGCGAGTTGGAGACCGCCGCCGCCTTTCGCGCCGTGGGCGGAGCGCCCGAACTCGTGCACATCGCCGAGCTTCGCGCGGGCAAGAAGCGCCTGATGGACTACGCGATCCTGGCCGTGCCCGGCGGATTTTCCTACGGCGACGACGTCGGCGCCGGCCGCGTGCTGGCCAACCAGATCCGCCACGCGCTGACCGACCTGCGCCAATTCGTGCGCCTGGGCCGCCCCGTCATCGGCATCTGCAACGGCTTCCAGGCCCTGGTCAAGGCCGGCATCCTCCCGCACTCCAACGCCTGCGACCAATCCGCCAGCTTCACCTTCAACGACTCCGGGCGCTTCGAGGCGCGCTGGGTGCACCTGCGCCTGAACACTCAGAGCTCCTGCCTTTTCTTCAAGGGTCTGCCCGAGATGATCGAACTGCCGGTGGCCCACGGCGAGGGCAAGCTCGTCTTGCGTTCACCGCGACAGCTCGAGGATCTCAAGAAGAACAAGTCCATCGCTCTCCAATACGTGACCGAGGACGGCAAGCTCATGGGCTACCCGCACAACCCCAACGGCTCGATCTTCAACATCGCGGGGCTGACCAACCCCGAGGGCAACGTGCTGGGACTCATGCCGCACCCGGAGCGCTTCGTCGAGATCCACCAGCACCCGAACTGGACGCGCCAGACCTACCGCAAGCAGGCCGTGGGTCTGGAGATGTTCAAGAACGCCGTGGCCGCCGCGCGCTGAGCGATGACGCCCATGGATTGCGACATCAAGACCGGCTTCGAGACCTTGACCGTCCCCGGCGCCGGCGACATGCGCGCGTACTGGACGCGGCCCGCGAAGGCCGGTCGCGCGCCGGGCGTCATCGTGCTCCAGGAGGCCTTCGGCGTCAACGCCCACATCCGCGAAGTGGCCGAGCGCCTGGCGCGCGAGGGCTGGTGCGCGATCGCGCCGGAGCTCTTCCACCGCACCGCGCCGGCGGGCATGGACATCCCCTACACCGACTTCGCCTCGGCGATGCCGCACTACCAGGCGCTGACGGTCGAGGGCCTGAGCGCGGACATGAAGGCCGCGCACGATTGGCTGCGCGGGCCGGCCGGCTGCGCCGAGGTCTCGGCGATCGGCTTTTGCCTGGGCGGGCGCGCGGCGTTTCTGGCCGACGCGGTCCTGCCGCTGAAGGCGGCGGTCTCGTTCTACGGCGGCGGCATCGCGCCGAGCCTGCTCGACAAGGCCAAGGATCTATCGGCGCCGATCCTGCTTGTCTGGGGCGGACTCGACAAGCACATCCCCCCGGAGCAGACCGCGCAGGTCGCCGCCGCGCTGCGCGCCGCCGGCAAGCCTTTCGTCGACGCCGTGTTTTCCGCGGCCGACCACGGCTTCCACTGCGACGCGCGCGCCAGCCATCACGAGCCCTCGGCCAAGCAGGCCTGGGCGTTGGCGCTGCAGTTTTTGCGCCAGCCGGGCTAGGCGCGCGTCAGCGCGCCGGAACGAAGCCCTCGACGCGGCGCTCGAGCACGACCCAGGCCGGGTCGACGTAGAGATTGAATCGCGGACGGAAAGCCGCGTCGACGACGGGTTTTGTTCGCTCCAGCGTCCGCGCGAAATCCGCGCTCACCGGAAACGCCGTGACCAGCCGGCGCTCGCCGGACAGCTCCAGCTCGTAGATCAGCAGGAAAGAATCGGAGCTGACCAGGCCCGGCGCGCCGCCCAGCGCAACCAGATGCGTACGCACGACCCCGTCGACCTCGGTGCCGTCGGGCCTGCGCCAGCGCACGCGCTCCACCACCGCGCCGGCGCTTCGTGCGCGGGGCTTGAGAGCCGCCGCGCGCGGCGGACGGAAGTCCGCGCCGATCAAGGCCGAGAGCGCCGCGGTGACGTTCGAGGCGAACTCGCCGCTGGGCGGACGCGGCGAGAAGGCGCCGGCCGGCAGGCCCAGCCGCTCGTCCAGGCGCGACTCGATCCAGCGCTTTCCCTTGAGGCCGTAGGCCGTCTTGAGCTGGGAAAACAAATAGCCGTAGGTGTGCATCATGCCCGCGGGAACGTGCTCGACGCCGGAATCGACGCGGTGCGGGATGCCCAGCGCGTCGAGCATGCGGTCGTCCAGGATCGCGCGGTGGACGAGCTCGTCGTAGGGCGTGCTGTCGGTCCACCACCGCCGCGAGACTTCGCGGGCCGTCGCGAGGTTGCCGGCCAAACCAGGCAGGGCGTCTTCCAAGGCCTTGGGCGGCTCACCGGCCCGCAGCCGCGCGTAGAGCGCGGCGTAGTCGGCGTAGCCGAGGGCCGGACGAGGAGCGGGAGCGGTCATGTGCGCGCAGGCGGCGGCGGCAGCGGCGGCCAGACAGATCGGCGCGCGCGCGTTGGCCATGGACCAGTCTAGCCGATTTCACGGCATCAAATCCCGTTCAAATGCCGCCGGCTCGGGGACCCGCCTTTCGCGATATGGGATAATGGAGCCATGAGCGCGTCCGCTCTCATCCTCGTCGTCGACGACGGCTCCGACAACCGCAAGATCTACTGCGACTTGCTGGAGCAGGCCGGCTACTCGGTTCGCAGCGCGCCCTCGGCCGACAAGGCGCTGAGCGAGGCCCAGGCCGCGCCCCCGGACTTGATCCTCTCGGACGTCGCGATGCCCGGAGGCGGCGGCCTGGAGCTGGTCGCTCGCCTGCGCTCCGACCCCCGCACCGCGAGGGTCCCGGTGATCCTGATGTCGGGCGTGCACACGGACGCCGACGAACAGGCCGAGGGGCTGGAGCAGGGCGCCGACGACTACTTGGCCAAGCCCGTGCCGCCCCAACTCCTGCGCGCCAAGGTCGCCGCCGTCTTGCGCCGCTACTCCGCGCCCAAGGAACTCGACACGCGGCTGAAGGCCGAGGGGCTGACGCTCGACGTGGCCGCCCGGACCGTGACCGTGCGCGGGCGCCGCGTCGCGCTGACGCGCAAGGAGTTCGACCTGCTGACCGCGCTATTGCGCCGACAGGGGGAGGCTCTGACCATCGCCTACCTGTTGGAAACGGTCTGGGGCTACGATCCCGAGACCTACTCCGATCCGCACACCGTCGCCGCTCACGTGTGGACGCTCAAGCGCAAGATCGGAGAGAAGCTCGCCGCGCGCATCGTCGCGGTGCCGGGCGTGGGCTACCGCTTCGATCCCTGAGAAACCGCCGCCGTCGAAACCGAAACGGCGGCCGCAGCCGAAGCCGGTTCGAGCGCGTCGGCCTCGGCGGCGCGGCCGGTGCGGCGCAGCAGGTGCTCGTAATCGGCGCGCGCCGCTTTCACTCCCTCCGCGTCGGCGCCCGCCCCGGCTCCGGCACCGGCGGCCAGCGCGCGGCGGTAGAGCGCCTCGGCCTCGCCGTCGCGCCCCCGGGCCTCCTCGAATAGAGCCAGCGCGTCGAGCGCGGCCAGTACGCGCGCATCGCCCTCGCCCAGAACGCTCTCCTTGATCCACAACGAGCGCCGATAGAACGGCTCGGCCGAGTCGTAGAGTCCGCGCGAATGCTCGAACATGGCCAAGTCGTCGAGGCGGCGCGCGACGATCAGGCTGTCCGGGCCGAAGGCGGCCTCGTCGAAGGCCAGCGCTCGCAGGTAGGCGGCCTCGGCCTCTTCCGTGCGCCCGCGCGCGCGCGCGAAGCCCGCCAGGTCGTCGAGACGCGCCGCGGCCTCCGCCTCGCGCGCGGGATCGGCCGCGGCGGCGGCGACGGCCGCGCGCAGCAGCGCCTCGGCCTCGTCGAATCGGCCGCGGGCGGCCAGCACGCCGGCCAAGTAGACGCCCGCCGCGGCGGTCTGCGGAGCCTTTTCGCCGACGCAGCGCGTCCAGGCCGCGAGCGCGTCGCGGTCGAAGGCCTCGGCGCCGGCCAGGTCGCCCTCGGCCTCGCGCAGGTCGCCCATCGCCGCCAACGCGCGGGCCAACCCGGGACCCGCGCTCGCGGCCGCGCGCTCCCGCGCCAACGCGGCCGAAAGCGCCGCGTCGGCCTCGCCCAACTTCGCGTGGCGCAAGGCCCTGTCGCCGACCTCGAAATCGCCGGAAAGCGAGACGGGCGCGGCGGGCGCGGGCCTGGGCGGCGCGGGCGCGGGCGCGGCGGCGCGGCGCGGCTTTGCGAGCGCGCAGCCGGCGGCCAGCGCGCAAAACGCCGCTCCCGCCGCCGCCGCCGCCCGTGCCGCTGTCGCCATCGTGCGTCG
>JAJZQS010000007.1 GCA_021806745.1 bacterium | reverse complement strand
CCCGACGTGATCGACCCCGCGCTGCTGCGCCCGGGCCGATTCGACCGGCAGATCATGGTGTCGGTGCCCGATTTAAAGGGGCGCGAGGCCATCTTGCGCGTGCACGCCCGGACCGTCAAGATGGCCGAGGGCGCGGATTTGTCCATCGTCGCGCGGCGCACGCCGGGATTTGCCGGCGCCGATCTGGCCAATGTGATCAACGAGGCGGCCTTGCTTGCCGCGCGCAAGGGCAAGGAGGCCGTGGAGCTGCCCGACCTGGAGGAGGCCATCGAGCGCGTGATCGCGGGGCCGCAGAAGCGCTCCGGCGTCATGAGCGAGAAGGAGAAGAAGGTCGTCGCCTACCACGAGTCGGGCCACACCCTCGTGGCCAAGATGCTGCCCGGGGCCGATCCGGTGCACAAGGTCTCCATCGTCTCGCGCGGCCATGCGCTGGGCTACACGCTGCAGTTGCCCACCGACGACAAGCATCTGACCTCGCGCGTGGACATCCTCAACCGCCTGGCGATCCTGCTGGGAGGCCGCGCGGCCGAGGAGGTGGTCTTTGACGAGATCACCACCGGCGCCGCCGACGATCTCTCCAAGGCCACCGCCTACGCCACTCGCATGGTCACCGAGTTCGGCATGAGCGACCGCGTCGGCCCGCTGTCGCTGAAAAAACCGGACCAAGAGGTCTTTCTCGGCCGCGACATCAGCCAGGGCGGGCACTATTCCGAGCGCACCGCCCAGCTCATCGACGAGGAGGTCAAGCGCCTGGTCGTCGACGCCCAGTCGAAGGCGCGCGAGATCCTCACGGCCAACAAGACGGCGCTCGACCAGCTCGCCAAGAGCCTGTTCGACCGCGAGGTCCTCAACGGCGATGACATCGATGCCATCCTGCTCGCCGCCCGCGCCTGAGGCGCCGGCGCGGCCGCCGCGCTTTCGCGCGCCGCGACTGATGGGCGTGCTCAACGTCACGCCGGATTCATTCCACGCGGCCAGCCGCGCGGCGCAGCCGCGGGAGGCCGTCGCGCTGGGGCTGCGCCTGATCGAAGACGGCGCCGACATCATCGATGTCGGCGCCCAGTCCACGCGGCCGGGCTCGCGGCCGGTTGCCGAGAGCGTCGAGCTCGAGCGCGCGATCCCGGTGATCCGAGCGCTGGCCGCGCGCACGGATGTCCCCATATCGATCGACACCGACAAGGCCCGCGTCGCGGCCGCCGCGCTGGACGCGGGCGCTTCGATCGTCAACGACGTCTCCGCTCTGCGCGCCGATCCGGGCATGGCGCGCGTGGCCGCGCGCGCGCGCCGCGTTGTGCTCATGCACATGCGCGGCACGCCCGAGACCATGCAAGACGATCCGCGTTACGACGACGCGTTCGGCGAGGTCCGCGACTTCCTGGCCCGCCGCCTGGACGCCTTCGAAGCCGCCGGCGGCGACCGAGCGCGAGCCTGGATCGATCCGGGGGTGGGATTTGGCAAGGACCTGCCGGCCAACCTGGCGCTGATCGCGCGCGTCGGCGAACTCGCCGCGCTGGCGCCGGTGCTGCTGGGAGCTTCGCGCAAGTCGTTTCTCGGGAGCCTGAGCCCCGACGCGGGTCCGCAGGACCGCCTGGCGGGCTCGCTGGCCGTCGCCGCGTGGGCGGGCTTTTGCGGCGTCGACGCCGTACGCGTGCACGACGTGGCCGAGACGCGGCGGGCGTTTCGCGCGCTGTCGGCGCTGTCGGAGGCCGCGTGAGCGCGAAGCTGTTCGGCACCGACGGGGTGCGCGGCGTGCCGGGCCGCGAGCCGCTGACGCCCCGCACGGTGACCGCGATCGCCTACCACGCCGCTCTCGCGCTGGCGCCCCGGGGCGGCGCGAACGGCGCCGCGGTGGCGCTCGGCCGCGACACGCGCGCGTCCGGGCCGGAGTTGGCGCGGGCGCTGGCGCGAGGATTCGCCGCGGCCGGGGCGCAGACGCTCGACCTCGGCGTTATCCCGACGCCGGGCGTCTCCTATCTGACGCCGCGGCTGGGGGCGTTCGCCGGCGTGGTGGTCTCGGCCAGCCACAATCCGGCCGGCGACAACGGCGTCAAGTTCTTCGACGCGCGCGGTTTTAAAATGCCGCCGGAACTCGAGGCCCGCGTCGAGGCCGGCGTCGCTTCCGGCGTCGCGGTTCCCGCGGCCTCCCCGCGCGAGCGCGACGCCAGCGCCCACGCCGCCGTCTACGCGGATTTCCTGCGCAGCACCTTCCCGGCGACGCGGGATCTCGACGGGGCGCGCCTGGTCGTCGACTGCGCCAACGGCGCGGCGGCGGCGTTCGCGCCGGCGTTGTTTCGCGCGTTGGGCGCGGAGGTATTCGCGATCGGCGTCTCGCCGGACGGGCGCAACATCAACGCGGGCTGCGGCGCGCTGGCCGTGGACGCGATGCGCCGCGAGGTCCGCCGGCGGCGAGCTCACGCGGGCGTGGCCTTCGACGGCGACGCCGACCGCGCCCTTTTCTGCGACGAGGCCGGCGAGATACTCGACGGCGACGCGGTCATCGGCGCGGCCGCGGTCCGGCTCTTGGCGCGCGGGGCGCTCAAGGGCGGCAAGGTCGCGCTGACCGTGATGTCGAACTACGGGCTGATCCGTTTTCTGGCCGAGCGCGGGGTCTCGGTGGTGACCGTGCCGGTCGGCGACCGCCACGTGACCGAGGCCATCGAGCGCGAGGGCTTGAGCCTGGGCGGCGAGAATTCCGGGCACGTGGTCTTTCGCGATTTCGCGCCGACCGGCGACGGCATGCTCACCGCGTTGCAGACCTTGGCCGCCTGGCGCGAGTCGGGCCGGCCGATGAGCGCGCTGCGCCGGCTTTACGCGCCCACGCCGCAGACTTTGCGCGCCCTGCGCGTGACGGCCAAGCCGCCGCTGGAGGCGCTGGGGCGCACGCGCCGCGAGATCGAGCGCGCCGAGGGCGAATTGTCCGGCCGCGGCCGGGTGCTCGTGCGCTACTCGGGCACCGAGCCCGTGCTGCGCGTGCTCGTCGAGGGGCCCGACCGCGCCGAGAACGCGCGGCTGGCCGAACTCGTGGCCAAGACCTATTTCGCCGAGACGGGACAAAACGGGGAGGCTCATCCATGAAGGACTCGCGCATCAAACTGGGCGTCAACATCGACCACGTCGCCACTCTGCGCCAGGCGCGCCGCGACATCGATCCCGATCCCGTGGCGGCCGCGCAGGTCGCCCGCCAGGCCGGCGCGGACATGATCGTCTGCCACCTGAGGCGCGACCGCCGCCACATCCAGGACGCGGACCTCGCCAAATTGTGCCGTCTGAAAGGCGAGACGCACGTGGAGCTCGCCGACGATCCCAAGATGGTGGCCGCCGTGCTGAGCGCGCGGCCCACCTCGGTTTGCCTGGTGCCCGAACGGCCCGGCGAGGTGTCCACGGAGGGCGGTCTCGACTTGGCCAAGAACTACAAGAGCCTGGCGAAAACCGTCGCGCGGCTTAAAAAGGAGAAGCTGGAGGTCAGCTTGTTCATCGCGCCCGAGGCGCCCAGCGTGCGCGCGGCGCGCAACCTCGGCGCCGACGTCGTCGAGTTCGACACCAGCGACTACTCCGCGGCCAAGACCAAGCCGGAGCAGAAAGAGCAGCTTGAGCGGCTGGAACTGGCCGTCTACATGGCCTGGGAGATGGGGTTGACCGCGCACGCGGGCCACGGCCTCGACTATCACAATGTCGCGCCGGTGGCGCGCGTGCCGCACCTGTCGGCGCTCAACATCGGCTACTCGATCGTCGCGCGCTCTCTGTTCATCGGCTTGCGCGCGTCGGTGTCCGAGATGCGCCGCCTGGTGGACTGAGATGTGCGGGATCGTCGGCTACGTCGGGCCCAAGCAGGCCGCGCCTCTGCTGATGGAAGGGCTCAAGCGCCTGGAATACCGCGGCTACGACTCCGCGGGACTGGCGGCGATCTCGACGGCGGGCGCGGCCATCGAGCGGCGGCGCGCCCCGGGAAAGCTGACGAACCTGGAGAAGGTTCTGGCCGCAAGCCCGCTGACGGGCTCGGTGGCGCTGGGTCACACGCGCTGGGCCACGCACGGCAAGCCCTCCGAGGTCAACTCTCACCCTCACACCGATGAGTCCGGCGCGGTGGCGGTCATCCACAACGGGATCATCGAGAACTATCTGGAGATCAAGGACCGGCTGACGGCGGCCGGAGCCAAGTTCGAGTCGGAGACCGACACCGAGGTGCTCGCGCATCTGGTGGCGCAGAAGCTGCGGCGCCTGCAGCCGCCGGGTGCTTCGCCCAAGCCGGACCTCAATGAGCCGCTGCTGTTCGAGGCGGTCCGCCAGGCGCTGGGCGAGGTCAAGGGCGCCTACGCGATCGCGGTTCTCTGGTCCAAGGCGCCCGACACGATCGTCGCGGCCAAGACGGCCTCGCCGCTGGTGATAGGCCTTGGCGAGGGCGAGACCTTCCTGGCCTCGGACGTGCCGGCGTTCCTGGCGCACACGCGCAAGGCCGTGTTTCTCGAAGACGGAGAGATGGCGGTGCTGCGCCGCGGCGGCGCGACCTTCTTCAACTTGGCGGGCAAGCGCCTGGACAAGGCTCCCATCACGATCTCGTGGGACCGCACGATGGCCGAGAAGGGCGGCTACCGGCATTTCATGCTCAAGGAGATCCACGAACAGCCGTCCTCGTGCGAGGACACGATGCGCGGGCGCTTCTTCCCGCTCAAAGGGGTGCTCGAGCGCGAGTGCGGGATGAACGCGGACTTGCTCAAGGGCACGCGCACGGTCCAGTTCGTGGCCTGCGGCACGGCCTATCACGCCTGCCTGGTGGCCCAATATTGGATGGAAACGCTCGTCGGCGTGCCGGCGCGCGTGGAGACGGCCTCGGAGTTCCGCTACCGCGAGACCACGCTGGGGGCCGACGATCTGGTGATCGCGGTCAGCCAGTCCGGCGAGACCGCCGACACGCTGGCCGCGGTCAAGCGCGCCAAGGAGAAGGGCGCGAAGGTCCTGGCGGTGTGCAACACCGTGGGCTCGGCGCTGACGCGCGCGGCGGACTGGACGCTCTACACGCACTGCGGGCCGGAACTGGGCGTGGCCTCGACCAAGGCCTTCGTGGGCCAACTCACCGCGCTGGCGGTGCTGACGCTGCACGCGGCGGTGGGCCGCGGCGCGATGAGCGAGGCGCAGGGGCGCGCGTTCGTCGACGAACTGGTGAAGGTCCCGGGCTGGATTCGCGCGGCGCTGGGCCAAGACAAGGCCGCCTTGGCGGCGGCCAGACGCTTTTCCAAGGCCGAGCATTTCCTCTTCATTGGACGGCACGTCAACTATCCGATCGCGCTGGAGGCGGCGCTCAAGCTCAAGGAAATTTCCTACGTTCACGCCGAGGGCTACGCGGCCGGCGAGCTCAAGCACGGGCCCATCGCGCTGATCGATTCCGAGATGCCGGTGGTGGTCATCGCCACGCAGTCGCGCGTGCTCGACAAGACGCTGTCGAGCCTGGAGGAGGTCAAGGCGCGCGGCGCGCGGCTGATCGTGCTGGCCACCGAGGGCGTGGGTGAATTCCCCGGAGTCGAGGACGTGCTGCGCGTGCCCATGATGCCGGAACTGCTGTCTCCGATCGTGGACATCGTGCCGCTGCAGCTGCTGGCCTACCACATGGCCGACCTGCGCGGCTGCGACGTGGATCAGCCGCGCAACCTGGCCAAGTCGGTCACGGTCGAGTGATGGAGCTCGGCGTCGACTTGGTCGAGATCTCGCGCATCCGCGCGCTCGCGAAAAAAAACCCGAAATTCCTGACGCGCGTCTTTTCGTCCGCGGAGATCGCCTACTGCCGCGCCAAGAAAGACCCCTGGCCGCATTTCGCGGTGCGCTTCGCCGCCAAGGAAGCGGTCTACAAGGCGCTGGGCCGCGCCGAGATCCCGCTGACGGCCATCTCGGTGGACCGCCCCGCCTCGGGACGCCCGGTCGTGCGCCTGTCGGGCCGTCCCGCGCGAAAGCTCAAGCTGTCTTTGTCGCACGGCCGCGAGCACGCGGTGGCCTTCGCCATCCGGCTGTAGGCGCGCGCTATTTCGCGCGCGGCGCGACGACGATGTCGACTTCGGCGGTCTTCGCCGGCGGCGCTTTTTCCCACGCCCGGCGATAGACGAACGACGCCGTGGTCTTGCCCGGCCTGACGCCGCGCAGCGTCCATTCGCATTCGCCGCCGCCGCCGATGAGTCCCGGACGCGCCGCCTTGAATTGAGGCTTTCCGACGACGACGGCCACGCGTCGGTCGATGCTCCGGAGCGTCCACTCGTAGCCGGTGCCGGGAGCGCAGGGCAAGGCGACTCGCGCGCGGCCTCCCGCTTTCAGTCGGACTTTCATCGTCGCGGGCGCGGGCGTTCGCGCGGCCGCGCTCGCCGTCGAGACCGACGGTGCGGTTTGCGCCCAAGCCGCCGCCGTACACAGCGTCGCCGCGAATGCGATCGTCTTCATGTCCGTCCCTCCGGAGACGGCGGCATTGTATAACTATCATCGTTTCAATTCCATCGGCCGACTCCGGCCGGGCGTGCCGTCCGTTTTCGTTCGACTTGCGCCTTTGGAAGAAATCGTAGAATGGCGGCATGAAAAAGAGAAAACTGGGGCGTCAAGGTCTTGAGGTCTCGGAGATCGGCCTGGGCTGCATGGGGATGTCGTTCGCCTACGGCGCGGCCGACCCCAAGGAGTCCGCACGCGTGCTGCACCGCGCCATCGACCTCGGCATCGACTTCTTCGATACCGCCGAGATCTACGGCCCGTGGACCAACGAGGAGTTCCTCGGACGCGAACTCGGCCCCAAACGCCACAAGGTCCTGATCGCCACCAAGTTCGGCTTCAAGCTCGGCCCCAACGGCGAGCGCCAAGGCGTCGACAGCCGCCCCGCGTCGCTGCGCCGGGCGGTGGAGGCCTCGCTCAAGCGTCTGCGCACCGATCACATCGATTTGCTCTACCAGCACCGCCTCGACCCCGCCACGCCCATCGAAGACACCGTCGCGGAGATGGGCCGGCTCGTCAAGGAGGGCAAGGCGCGGTTCCTGGGCTTGAGCGAGGTCGGCGCGAAGACCTTGCGCCGCGCGCACGCGGTCCATCCGATCTCCGCTCTTCAGTCCGAGTACTCATTGTGGGAAACGGGAATCGAGGCGCGCGTGCTTCCGGTCCTGCGCGAGCTCGGCGTGGGACTGGTGCCCTACAGCCCTGTGGGGCGCGGCTTTCTGACCGGGGCGATCAAAAGCCCCGAGGATTTCGCCCCGAACGACTTCCGCCGCCTGTCGCCGCGCTTCTCTCCCGAAAACTTCTCCAAGAACCTTCAACTCGTCGACGAGGTCCGCCGCATCGCCGCCGCGCACGGCGCGACTGCGTCCCAGGCGGCGCTGGCCTGGCTTTTGCGCCGCGGTCCCGACATGGTCCCCATCCCGGGCACCACGCGCGTGGCGCACCTGGAGGAAAACGCCGCCGCCGCGTCTTTGGCCCTGCCCGAGTCCGCGTGGACGGCCGTCGACGCGCTGATCCGGGATTTCCGCGTCAGCGGCCTGCGCTATCCGCCCGAGCTCATGAAGATGGTCGAGGCCGACTGATTCAGCCGGCGTACCACAAGACCGCGCAGAAGTGGCACGCGGTGCCCGAGAGCACGAACAGGTGCCAGATGAAATGCGCGTAGCGCCAGCGGTGGTCGAAGACGTAGAACAGCACGCCCAAAGTGTAGGACAGCCCGCCCGCGACAAGCAGGTAGAAGCCCGCGTGCGGCATCAGCCTCCACAGCGGGCCGATGCCCGCGACGGCCGCCCAGCCCATCAGCAGATACAGAGCCGTGGATGCGTGCGGAAAACGCGTGCCGCCGAAAATCTTGAAGAGCACGCCCACGCCGGTCAGCCCCCAGACCGTCCACAGCAGGCCCGTGCCCAACGGTCCGCGCAGAACGCCCAGCATGAACGGCGTGTAGGTGCCGGCGATCAGGAAATAGATGGCCATGTGTTCGGCCAGGCGCAGAACGCGCTTGGCGCGTCCGCGCGGAAGCGCGTGGTAGAGCGTCGAGCCCAGATAGAGCAGAAGCACGCTGGCGCCGAAGATCGCCGCGCCCGCCACCGCCCGCGCGCCGGCTCGCGCGTGCAGCGCGTGGCCGACGAGAACCGGCAAGACCGCCGCCGCGGCCAGAGCGCCCGCGCCGTGGCTGACGCTGTTGGCGATTTCCTCGCCCAGAGTCTGGAGCCGGTCTCCGGTTTCGGGGTCGAAGGCGTCGGCGCGCTCGGGCATGAGGCGTCTATTCTAACCCATCCGGGCGCGTTGATTTTCGAGTCCGCGCCTGTTACCCTATGATCGCCATGGCCAGGACGCTCGTGCTCAACCGCAGCTACCGCGCCATCGCCGTCGCCGATTGGCAGAGGGCGCTGACGCTCGTCTACATCGGCTTGGCCGAGGCTCTCGACGCGGAACTGACGCCCTACGACTTCTCCGCCTGGGTCGCTGCGTCCTCGCACTGGGTCGAGGCGCCGGCGGGTTTCGTGAGCTCGACGAGCGTGCGCCTGGCCGTGCCCGAGGTCATCCGCCTGGTGCGCTATGACCGCGTCCCGCACCGAGAGGTGGCCTTCACACGCCACAATGTGTTCGCCCGCGACGGCCGTCGCTGCGCCTACTGCGGGCGGCGGCGCCCGACCGAGGAGCTCGACCTCGACCACGTGGTCCCGCGCTCGCGCGGCGGCGGTCATTCGTGGACGAACGTGGTGACCTCGTGCCGTCCGTGCAATTTGAAGAAGGCCGACAAGCTTCCCGAGGAGGCGGGCATGCCGCTGAAGTTCCGCCCGAGCAAGCCGCGCTGGACTCTTTTGGGCAGCCTCCTGCCCCACCCGCGGCGAGCCATCCCGGCGAGCTGGAAAAAGCTCCTGGCACCGGCCCAGGCCTAGGCGCGCCAACGCATGCTCAAGCCCCTGACGCGCGCCGAACTGCGCGAAGGCCTGGTGGAAAGGCGCCCCGACGATCACAAGGGGGAGTTCGGGCACGCGCTGATCGTGGCCGGCTCGCGAGGCATGTCGGGCGCGGCGATCTTGGCCGCGCGGGGCGCGTTGCGCTCCGGCGCGGGGTTGGTCACCGTGGCCGCGCCCAAGTCGATCGTCCCGGAGATCGCCGCCGCGATCCCCTCGGCCATGACCTTGCCCCTGCCCGACAACGCCCACGGGATTTTGCGTCCGGACGGAGTGGACCGACTCAAAAACTACGCCCGGGAGCGGCGCGTCTCCTGCGCCGCGATCGGGCCGGGACTGACGACCCACCCGGACGCGGCGCGCTTCACGCTTCACGCGCTGGCGGCGCTGCCCGTTCCCGCGGTCGTCGACGCCGACGCGATCAACGCGCTGGCCCAGGAGGAGCGCGCGGGCGTGGCGCAGATGCTGCGCGCGCGCGGGCGCGCGTGCGCGTTCACGCCGCACCCCGGAGAGATCGCGCGCGCGCTCAAGTCGGCCAAGCCGCTGGGCGAGGCGGACCGGCAGCGGGCCGCCGAGAGGCTGGCGCGGGATTGGGGCGGGGTCGTCTTGCTCAAGGGGCGGCGCACGATCGTGACTTCGGGCGCGCGCTCCGTGGTCAACCCGACCGGCGGTCCCGGCCTGGCCAAGGGCGGTTCCGGCGACGTGCTCGCGGGACTCATCGCGGGACTGTGGGCGCAGGCGGCGGCTTCCGGCCGCGTGGTCGGCGACCAGCCGTTTCTGTGCGCGGCATTGGGCGCGTGGCTGCACGGCACGGCGGGCGACCTGGCCGAGCGCGACCTCACCGCGTGGGGCGTCTGTTCCGAGGATTTGCCCGACTATCTCCCCCGCGCCTTGGCCGCGCTGTGATGCTGCGCTCAAGCACGGAGACCGAGGCGTTGGGCGAGGCGCTGGGACGCGGCCTGCGCGCCGGCGACGTGGTCTTGCTCTACGGCGAGTTGGGCGCGGGCAAGACCACCTTCGCGCGGGGTCTGGCGCGCGGCGCGGGTTTCCGCGGCCGCGTGGCCAGCCCGACCTTCGCGCTGGCGCACGCCTATCGCGGGCGCCGCTTGACCGTCCATCATCTCGACTTGTATCGCCTGGAAGGGCGCGTCGACGCGGAACTGGGGCTTGAAGAGATTCTCGCCGACCCGCGCGGGATCGCCGTCGTCGAATGGCCCGGCCCGGCGCGCCGCTGGCCGGCGCGCCGCGTCGAGGTGCGCCTCTACCACGCGCGCGCCGGACGGCGCGCGGTCGTGCGCGACCGGCGGAGGACGGCGTGAACATCCTCGCCGTGGATGCGACTTCGGACGCGCTGAGCGCGGCGCTGGCGGCCGACGGCGGGATTTGGAGCGCGCGCCGCCGTCCCCGGGCGCACGACGAAGCGCTGTTGGGCGTCGTCGAGGGGCTGCTGCGCCGAGCGAAGTTGGAGTGGAATGATTTGGACGCCATCGCCGCGGCCGCGGGTCCGGGGCGATTCACCGGCATCCGCGTGGGACTGGCGTTTGCGGCGGCGGCGGGCTGGAAATTGGGCGTGCCCGCCTTGGCGCTGTCGCGACTGGAGGCGGCGGCCGTCGCCGCGGGACGGCCGCGCGCGCTGGCCGCCGTCGCGGGCTGGAAGGGCGAGGTCTATCACCAGGAGTTTCTCGTCGGCCGCGGGGTGCCGCGCGCGCAGGGCGGGCCGCAGTGGTCGACGGCGGAGGCTTGGCCCGCCGCGCGCGCGGCGGCCGAGGGCCGGGGATTGGTCGTGGACTTGGGAGAGCCCGACGCCCGGGCCTTGCTTGAGCCGGCGCGGCGGCGCCTGGCGGCGGGGAAAATCCCGCCGCTCAAGCCGCTGTATCTCAAGCCCGCGGGATATGAACGCTCTCGTCGTTAGGCCGGCGCGCGAACTCGACGCCGCGGCCGTGGAGGCGTTGTCCAGGCGACCTTTCGCCGCGGCCTGGTCGATGGAGGCCTACGCGGCCGAGACCGCCCGGCCCGACGCGTTGTTTCTGGTCGCCGACGACGGACGCGCGCGCGGCTACGCGCTGGCGCGGCTTTCGGGTGAGCGCGCGGAGCTTCTTGATTTTGCGGTCGAGGCCGACGGACGGGGGATCGGGCGCGCGCTGTGGACGGCGTTGACGGCGGGCGCGCTGCGGCGGGGAGCCCGGGTCCTGTCTTTCGAGGTCTCCGAGCGAAACGCGCGCGCGCGGGCGTTTTACGCCCGGGCCGGGGCGCGGGTTGTGGGGCGGCGGTCGAAGTTCTACAATGACGGCTCCGACGCCCTGTTGATGGACGTCGCGCTCGCGTGAACGCCCTGACTTTGCTTGCCGTCTTGCTCGTCCCGGTCCGCGCCGATCCGGCGCCGGCCGCGCCCGACGCGCGCGCGGCTCAAGTCGAGTACCTGCGCGGCTCCCTGCTGGAGCGCCGCGGGGCCTACTCCGAGGCTTTGGCCGCCTACGAGAAGGCCTTCGCGCTCGACCCGACCTCGGCTTTCATCGCCGGAGAGGCCGCCGACCTGGCGCTGGAGCTCCAGGACTTGGACTCGGCCGAGAAATGGGCGCGTCGGCGCCTGGCGCTGGCCCCCGAGGACGCGCGTTCGCGCGAGATCCTCGGCCAGGTCCTGGTCGCGCGCGGCGATCCCGAGGGCGCGCGCGTCGAATACGAGCAGGCGCTCAAGGAAGACCCGTCCTCCGAGGACACGCTTTTCGCCGTCGTGGAACTGACCGCCGCGCGCGACCCGAAGAGGGCGCGGGCCATGCTGGAGGACTTCCGCGCCCGCAATCCGGACCGCCAGGCCCGCGTTCTCTTCGAACTGGGGCGGCTGGACGCCGCCCGGGGGCGCTTGCCCCGCGCGGCCGACGAGTTCAAGAAGGCCGTCGCGCTCGACGACGCCGACTCCGGCCCCGCGCGAGAGGCCCTCGCGCAGACCTACGAGATGATGCACGACACGGATGCGGCCGTCGCCGTGGACCTGCAGATCCTGCAAGACGACCCGGAGGCGCTGGAACTGCGCGCTCACGTCGGCGAGCTCCAGCAGGCCGCGGGGCGCATGGACGACGCGCGCGCGACCTTCCGCGAGCTTGAGCGCCGCCATCCCGGCGATCCGGCCGCCTGCTCGTGGCTGGCCGCCGACGCCGAGCAGAAGAAGGATTTCGCCGGGGCCGCCGCGCAGTTGGCCAAGAGCTCCGCGCTCGCCGAAGACCCGACTTTGAATCTGCGCCTGAGCTACTACCAGATCCAATCCGGCGACACGAAGGCCGCGATGGCCACTTTGCTGGCCGCGCGCAAGCGCTGGCCCAAGGACGACCGCGTCGCCTACTATTTGGCGCTGGGCGAAGACGACCAGGGCCGCCACGAGGAGGCGGCGGAGCTTCTGCGCGAGGTCCTGGCCGTCAAGCCCGACGACCGCGACGCCCGCTGGCAGTTGGCCGTGATCTTGGAGCGCCTGAATCGGATCAAGGAGGCCGAGCCGGAGTTCCGCCGTCTGATCGCCGACAAGCCCGACGACGCGGCGGCGCTCAACTACCTCGGCTACTCGCTGGCCGACCGCGGCCTGGAGCTCGACGACGCGCGTTCGTTGATCGCGCGGGCGCTGGCGCTGGATCCGTCCAACGCGGCCTATCAGGACTCGATGGGCTGGGTGCTTTTCAAGCTCAAGCGCTCCACGGAGGCCGCCGCCGAGTTGGCGCTGGCCGCGCGCAGCCTGCCCGACGACGACGAGGTCTGGGGCCATCTGGCCGCGGTCCGCGAGGCGCTGGGCGAGACGGACCTGGCCTGGCGCGCCTGGCGCTTGTCGCAGAGCTTCGGCGGAGCGTCGGCGCGCGCTCGTGCCGACGCGCTGGAAAAGAAGATGACGCCCGAGCACGCGGGAGAGCTTTGGCGCGAGCACCTGGCCGCCATCCACGGCGGGGCGCGCCGCCTGGCCGGCGTCTGCGTTTTCCAAGGCAAGGTCGGCGAGCGCGAGTTGACGATGAAGACGATGCTCGATTTTCGCGCGCCCAAGCGCCTGACCTTGGAGATACTCGGCCCGCTGTTCACGCCGCTGGCGCGAGCGACGGTCGACGGGAGCGATTTCCGCATGGACGATTTCCGCGTCGACGGGATCGACGACGCGAAGCTTCGCGCCGCCGCGCGCGGGGCGCTGGACGCGATCGCCGGCGCCTTGGCGGGAGACCCCTACGCGCCCGGACCCGCGCGCGCGGCGGGCGGCGTCTTGACGCGGCCGGGCTGGCGCGTGGACTTGGGCTCCGACGCCCTGGCCCGCGCCTTGGCGCCGGACGGCGGCCCGACGCTGACGCCCGCCGATTTTTTCAAGAACCGTCTGCGCCGCGTCCCGCGCTCGTTCAAGGCCGGCGGAGCGTTCTGGGATTTGTCGCTGTCGTGTCCCGAGGCCAAGGTGGAGGTCGCGGCGCCAGACGAGCCCCTGCCGGAGCTTCAGCCTTGAAAATACAGTGTCCGGCCAAGGTCAACTTGTTTCTGGAGGTCACCGGCCGGCGCAAAAACGGCTACCACACGCTGTCGACGCTGTTCGCCAAGATCAACCTCTACGACGTGCTCGACTTGGAAGTGGTGGGGGGGGATCGCCCGTCGTTGGAGGTTATCGACGAACTCGGCGGCGCGGCGCTGTCGGCGGGACCCGACAACCTCGTCATGCGCGCGGCCGCGGCGTTCTACAAGGCCTTTCGCGTGGGTGTGGGCGTGCGCATGGTCTTGACCAAGCGCATCCCCATGGGCGCGGGACTGGGCGGGGGCTCCTCGGACGCGGCGGGGACCCTTTTGGGCATGGCGCAGCTTCTCGACATCCCGCTCAACGCGGCGCGCCGGGCGAAGCTTGCCGAAATCGGCGTTAAACTCGGGGCCGACGTGCCCTTTTTTCTCAAGGACGCGGATTTTTGTCTTGCCGGCGGCATCGGAGAGCGCCTAAGGCCGGTGAGCTTCGCAAAGTCTCTGCCGTACATGGTTTTGGCCTGGCCGGGAGTGGGCTCGCCGACGGGGCCGGCCTACGCCGCGCTGCCTGCCCGGCCGCGGCGCGACGTGTTGACAAGGCTGTCCCAGCTTGATAGACTGCTCCGGTCGCTGGAAAGGGGCCGCCCCGTCGAGGAATGGGGGGGGCTTCTTTTCAATCGGTTGGAGGAGTCTCGGGCGCCGGTGATGGCGGAAATCTCGCGGGCTCGCCGCATTCTGGAGGCCGCGGGGGTTTTGGGCGTACGGATGTCGGGTTCCGGTTCGTCGGTGTTCGGGTTCGTCGCGTCGCACGCCGAGGGAGAGCGGGTGGTTCGGCGGCTCCAGGCATATCCCTGGAAGGTCTATTTAACCAGCTGCCACGGTTGACCCCGCTTGGAGATCACGGAAGTCCGCGTCCATCTGCGCAACGAAGACCGCCTGAAGGCGTTCGCGACGGTGACGTTCGACGGATGTTTCGTGGTTCGCAACATGAAAGTGATCGACAGCGGAGAAGGCCTGATCTTGTGCATGCCGTCCCGGAAGATGCCCGACGGGACTTTCAAGGACGTCGCGCATCCGATCAGCGCGCAGTTCCGCGCCGTTTTGGAGAAGACCGTGTTCGCCTGCTACCACAAGGAGGCCGCCAAGTCCGCCGCGGGCAAGCCCGACGCGCCGCCCGCATGAGGAACATCTGCTCCCAGGTGGTGTAACGGTAACACAGCGGACTTTGAATCCGCTATTCCTGGTTCGAGTCCAGGCCTGGGAATGGCTTCTTTCGAACCGAGGGGAAACGACAACATGAGCCACGCGAAGAAACCGAGCCCTCTTGCCGCGCTGATCCTGGCCGCCGGCCAGGGCACGCGCATGGAGTCCTCCATCCCCAAGGTTCTCCATCACGTGGGCGGGCGGCCGATGCTCTACTACATCCTGCGCATCGCCAACGCGCTCAAGCCCGGCGCCATCGGCGTGGTCGTCGGCCACGAGGCCGACGAGGTCCGCCGCCAGACCATGGAGATGGCCAAGTCCGTGGGCTTCAACCGCCCGATCCAGTTCATCGTCCAGAGAAAGCAACTCGGCTCGGGCAACGCGGTGCTGGAGTCCTTGCCGTTCCTGAAGAAGTTCAAGTCCGCGATCGTGATGTGCGGCGACACGCCGCTGCTCACTTACGAGTCGATCTACAACCTGACTTTGACCCATGACCAGCTCAAGGGCCAGGCCACGCTGTTCACCGCCCGCGTCCCCAACCCGAAGGGCTACGGACGCATCGTGCGCGGCGCGCTGGGAGAGGTGCAGCGCGTGGTCGAGGAGTCCGTGGCCAGTCCCAAGGAACTCGGCATCAACGAGGTCAACTCGGGCGCCTACATGTTCGAGCTCGAGGCTTTGGTGCAGGGCCTCAAGGAGATCGGCGCGAAGGGCCCCAAAAAAGAGCATTTTCTGACCGACATCATGGAGGTCATCCGCGCCAAGGGCGGCCGAATCCACGCCTACACGTCCAGCAATCCCGAGGAGATCCAGGGCGTCAACAACCGCGCGCAACTGGCCGCCGCCGAGCGCATCCTCAACAAGCGCATGCTCGAGCGCCTGATGCTGTCGGGCGTCACCATCCAGGACCCCCCGTCCACGCACGTCGACGCCGACGTGGAGATCGGCCAGGACACGATCGTCTGTCCCGGTACGATCCTGCGCGGCAAGACCAAGATCGGCCGCATGTGCCGCATCGGGCCCTTCACGCACATCGAGGACTCCCAGATCGGAAACGAGTGCGAGGTGCGCTTCTCCTACATGATTCGCTCGCGCCTGCTCGAGAAGACCTCGATCGGCCCGTTCGCGCACATCCGCCCCGACTCGAACATCGGCCCGCGCGCGCGCGTGGGCAACTTCACCGAGGTCAAGGCCTCGCGCATCGGCTTCGGCTCCAAGGTCAACCATCTCTCCTACATCGGCGACGCCGACATCGCCGAGGACGTCAACATCGGCGCGGGCACGATCACCTGCAACTACGACGGCAAGGAGAAGCACAAGACGACGATCGGCGCCAGGGCCTTCGTCGGCTCCAACGTGAATCTGATCGCGCCCGTCAAGGTGGGGCGCGGCGCCAAGATCGCCGCCGGCTCGACCGTGACCGAGGACGTGCCCGACGACGCCCTAGCCATCGCGCGCGCTCGCCAGGTCAACAAGTCCTGACCATGGCCAAAATCCTGCCGGAGACGCGCATGCCCGCCCTCAAAAGCGCCGAGAAGCCCGCGTCGTCCGAGGCCATCAAGTCCTTGCGCGGGCTTAAGGTGTTTTCCGGCAACGCCAACCGCCCGCTGGCCGAGGGCATCGCGAGCTACCTCGGGGTGCCGCTGGGCAACGCCCACGTCGGCCGCTTCGCCGACGGCGAGATCAACGTGCAAGTCGACGAGAACGTGCGCGGCGCGGACTGCTACGTGGTCCAGCCGACCTGCCGACCGACCAACGAGAATTTGATGGAGCTGCTGATCATGATCGACGCGCTGCGCCGCGCGTCGGCCGGGCGCATCACCGCGGTGATTCCCTACTACGGCTACGCGCGCGCCGACCGCAAGACCCAGCCGCGCATGCCCATCAGCTCCAAGCTCGTGGCCAACCTGATCGTCGAGGCCGGCGCCCAGCGCGTGATCACCATGGACCTGCACGCCGCCCAGATCCAGGGCTTTTTCGACATCCCGGTCGACCATCTCTACGCCGCCCCGATCATCCTCGACTACGTGAAGAAGAAGGCGCTCAAGAATCTCGTCGTCGTCTCGCCCGACGTCGGCGGCGTGGAGCGCGCGCGCGCCTTCGCCAAGCGCCTGAACGCCCAACTCGTCATCATCGACAAGCGCCGCCCGCGTCCCAACGAGGCGTCCGTCTACAACGTCATCGGCGACGTCGCCGGCAAGACCTGCTTCATTCTCGACGACATGGTCGACACCGGCGGCACGCTGTGCAAGGTGGCCGACAAGATCCGCGAGCAGGGAGCCGCCAAGGTCTACGCGGCCTGCGTTCACGGCGTTCTGTCGGGCGCCGCGCACGACCTCATCGCCAAGTCGTCTTTGGAGGAGATGATCCTCACCGATTCGATCCCGGTCCACGCGCTGGCCGGGGGAAAGCTGACGGTTTTGTCGATCGCGCCGCTTTTGGGCGAGGCGATCGCGCGCAACCATCAGGGCAAGTCCATCAGCGCTTTGTTCGTCTAAGGAGGAAGTACCAGTCATGGAGATCACGCTCAATGTCGAAGTCCGCGCCGAGAAGAAAGGGACCAAGAAGGCCCTGAGCTCGCTGCGCGCGCAGTCCCGCATTCCGGCCGTCGTCTACGGCGGCGAAAAAGGCCCCGTGAGCATCGCGCTGTCCGAGAAGGAGTTCGTCGACGCCCGCAAGAAAGGCGGTGCCAACGCGATCCTGCACCTCAAGCACGCCGGCGGCGTGGAGACCGTGGTCGTCAAGGACCTCCAGCGCCACCCGGTGACCGATCGGCCGGTTCACGCCGATTTCCAACGCATCTCGCTGACCCAGAAGATCGAGGTCCGCGTTCCGCTCGTCGTCGTCGGCGAGGCGCCCGGCGTCAAGGACTTCGGCGGCATGCTCGCGCACGACTTGCGCGAACTTCGCTTGAAGGCCCTGCCCACGGCGATCCCTCAAAAGATCGAAGTCGACATCTCCCACCTCGGCTTGCACCAGAGCCTGTCGGTCGGCGATCTGAAGGTTCCCGCCGGCGTGGACGTGCTCGACGCGGCCGACCACGTGGTCGTGCGCGTGTCCGTGGCCAAGGTCGAGGAAGTCGCCGCCCCTGCCGCCGCCGTGGAGGGCGCCGCCGTCGCGGCCGAGCCGGAATCCTCCAACACCAAGGGCAAGAAGGACGAGGAGGGCAAGCTCGTCAAGGAAGCGCCCAAGGCCGGAGCCGCCCCCGCGGCGGGAGCCAAGGACGCGGCCAAGAAGGAGCCCGCCAAGAAGGAAGGAAAGTAGCGTTTCGCGGTCGTGGCGCTCAAGCTCGTCGTCGGCCTCGGCAACCCGGGCCCCGAATACGAGCGTACGCGCCACAATGTGGGGTTTCGCCTCGCCGACCGTCTGGTCGGCGAGGCGGACTCGTCTTGGCGCGACTTCAAGGGCCTGGGCGTGGCGTCGAAGTTCGGCGCGCTCTGGGTGGCCAAGCCGATGACCTACATGAACGACTCCGGCCGCTTCGTGCGCGCGTTCGCCGACTACCACGGCGTGGCGCCCTCGGAGATGTTGGTCGTCTTCGATGAGATTTCCCTCCCGCTGGGGCGCGTACGCCTGCGCCCGAAGGGCTCGGCCGGGGGGCAGCGGGGCATGGAGTCGGTGATCCTGCATCTGGGCACCCAGGAGATCGCGCGCCTGCGCTTGGGAATCGGACCTCAGCCCGAGCGGGTGCGCGCGGAGGACTTCGTACTCGCGCGCTTCAAGCCCGCCGAAGAGGACGCGCTGGAGTCCGCGCTCGAGCGAGGAGTGCGGGCGGTGAAGACGCTTTCGGAAGACGGCCTTGACGCGGCGATGAACCTCGTCAACGCGCAGGCGGCATGAGCGCTTTTTTGGAGCTCCTGCTGGGCGCGGCGTTCGCCGCTCTGGGCTTGGGTTACCTCTACCGGCCCGACCTCATCGAGCGCATGAACGCGCTGCTTCGCGACTACGTGTTCAACGACGCCTACATCGCCCTTGAGCGGCGCAAGTGGGGGGCGTTCTTCCTTCTGCTGGCGTTCTTGTTTCTCTACGTGGGATGGTCCGCGCTCAAGGGCTGACGGGCGATCTCGCCGCGGCGGCCGCGGCGGCCGCGGCGCGCATGGGCGAGCTCTCGCCCGGCGTGGACGCCGAGGTCCACCTGATTTCCGGCAGGTCGCGCCGCCTGTCGCGCCGCGACGGACGCCGAGACGGGCTGGAGAGCTCCGAGACCCTCGGCGTCGGCGTGCGCGCGGTCCGCGACGGGCGCGTGGGATTCGCCTGCGGACCCGCGGGCTCGTTCGAGGAACTGCTGTCGCTGTGGCCGCTCGCTCTGGCGCAGCTTCGCTGCGCCGAGCCCGAGGCCGCGGCCGCCCTCGCCGCGGGAGCCGCTTTGCCGCCCCCCGAGCCCGCTCTGGCGGCGTCTCTTGACGATGCGGCCTTGCTCGAGCGTTCGTGGGAGGATTTGGAGAGCCTCCTGGGCGAGGCGGAAGCCGAGGCCGCCTCCGCCGGAGCGCTCATCGTGCGCTCGGAATTGAGCGTCCAGCGTGCGCGCGCGGTCACGGCCTCGACGCGGGGCGTGCTGGCCGACGAGACCGGCAGTTGGGTCGATGCGTCGATCTCGGCGGCCGAATCCGACGGCGGCCGGACCCAGGTCGGCGAGGGGTGGCGCGGAGCGCGCGCGCTGTCGGCGCTCGACGCGCGCGCGGCCGGACGCGAGGCGCGCGCGCGCGCCGAGGCCGGGATCGACGGGCGGCGCACCCGCGGCGGACGGCGCGCGGTCGTCTTCGAGCCGTGGGTGGGCGCGGAGATACTGGAAATTCTGGCCGAGATGCTCTCGGCCGAGGAGGCCCAGCGCGGGCGCTCGCTGCTGGCCGACCGCCTGGGCCGCCGCGTCGCCTCTGCGCTGGTCGCGCTGCGCGACGACCCGCGCCGCCTAGGCGCCTACGCGAGTTCTCTTTTCGACGACGAGGGCGTGCCGACGCAAGACAAGGCGCTGGTCGAAGCCGGGGTCTTGCGGGGTTTCCTGCACGACGCCGCCACCGCCTCGCGCGCGGGCGCGGCGTCCAACGGCTGCGGCTACCGCGGGAGCTGGAGCGATCTTCCGTCTCCGGGCGCGTCGAATTTCCACCTCGCTCCGGGGCCGCTCTCCCGCGAGGCCCTGCTTTCGGGCACGCGCGACGGTGTGCTGGTGCTGGAGCTTCTCGGCGCGCACATGATCGACCCCGTTTCGGGCGAGTTCTCCTTGGGCGTGTCCGGGCGCGAGCTTGACGGCGGGCGATTGGGGCGAGCCTTCGGCGGCGCGATGATCTCCGGGAACCTCCTGGACATGCTCGCGCGCGTGGACGCCGTGGCCGACGACCTCGCCTTCTACGGCGCCTGCGGAGCGCCGACTTTTCGCGTGGACGGGTTGGACCTGGCCTGAAGCCGGAAAGCCAGCAGCGTCAACTCGACGACGACGCGTAACGCGCCACGGACGAGCGCCAAAACGCCAGCGCCGCGGCCGTCGCTCCCGCGCCCAGCGCGAAAGCGTAGGCGATCCAGGCGGGCGAAAGCCGGCCGAGGTAAGCCTTGGCCGGGAAGCTGGTCATCACCGCCACCGGCACGGCGAAAGTCAGCGCCAGGCGCACCGGGAACGCGTAGACGTCGACGGGAAACCTTCCCATGAACATCACGTCGCGGTAGATCCACACCGCGTTTTCAAGCTCCTGCGTGCGTACCGCCAGCGCGGCCACGGCGACGTGCACGGCGAAGACCAGCGCGAGCGCGTTGAGCGTCAGCGCCGCGTAGGCGGCGGCGCCAAGCCAGCCCGCGCCCGGCAGGCGGCGCAGCAGCACGCAGGTCAGCGCGAGCACCGGTACGAGCGTGGCCGCGTCCAGCGCGTCGACGCTCGAGCAGACCATGCGCAGAAGAGGGGAGACGGGCTGGATCAAGTAGAAATCGAAGTCGCCCTCGTTGACCACGCGCCGCGCGTTGTAGACGCCGCGGAAAAAGACCTGCGCGACCATGTCGACGACGTTGAAGGTCAGGAAGAACAGGGCCGTCTGCTCCAGCGTGTAGCCGGCGACTCGGTCGGTGCGGCGGAAGACCGCCGCGACGAAGGCGAAGAAGAAAACGAAGCGCACGATCTTGCCGAGCAAAAATCCCGCCGAGCCCAGCCGGTAGGTGAGCTGCGCCTGCAGGGACATGGAGGCGGTGCGCGTCCACAGCCGCGCGTGCCGCGTGAAGCCGCCGTTCATCCGCCCTCCGCGGCGTAGGAGGAAAGTCCGCGCCGCCACACGGCCAAAGACAGGACGGCGGCGACCGCCAGCCAGCCGGCCTGCGCGGCCAGCCGCGCGGCGGCCTCGCGGCCGGAGATTTGGCCCAGCAGGAGCCGCGCGGGGAAATAGACCATGTAAGGGAAAGGCGTGGCCTCCAGCGCCCGGCGCAGCGCGGCGGGCAGCACGTCGAGCGGGAAAAAAGCGCCGGCCGCGAACTGCAAGAACAGCTCGAAGCAAAACAGAGGTCCGCCCGATTCCGAGGTCCAGAACGCCAGCGTGCTGACCGCGAACTCGAGGAAAAAAAAGATCAGCGAGGCCATCGCCGCCGAGAGCGCGAACGCCGCCCATGAGGAGGCGGCGCGCGGCACGAAGACCTCGCCGCGCGCCAGCGCGGCCAGCAGGCCGATCTCGAGCACGGCCGAGACGGCGTGCACGGTCTTTTGCGCGAGGTCCAGCGACAGCGCGTAGCCGTGATAGCTCAGCGGACGCACCAGATAGGACGAAATGCGCCCGGAAGAAATCTCGCCGACCAGCAGCCAGCCGCGGCCGGTGAAGACCATCGAGCGCAGCATGTTGATGATGAGCACATACGACAGCATCTGCGCGCGAGTGTAGCCGAGAAAAGAGGGCTTGCCGCCGAGCAGGGCGCTCCAAAAAGAGTACAGGCTCAGCACGACCGCGAATCCCCCGACGCGGTCCATCAGCAGCGTCGCCCGGCGCTGCAGGGTTTCCTGCAGCGCGATCGAGTACGCGGTCAGGTACTTGCTCACGCGGCTCCGAACAACCGGCGCACGATGTCGTCGATGTCCACGTCCGCGACGTCCAGGTCGGCCACCGGGAAATCGCGCAGCAGCGCGGCCGCGCTGGCGGCGGTCCTCGCGCGCGGGACATGCAGGGTCGCGTGGTCCGCGTCGGCGTCGACGACGGCGCCAAGCTCGGCCAGGCGCGCGCGATCGACCGGCGCCGAGAAGCGCGCGCGCAGGATCTTGTGGTCGGCGAAGCGCGCGACGAGCGTCTCGAGCGGGCCGTCGTAGAGCAGGCGGCCGCGCTCGATGACGATCACGCGGCGGCAGAGTTCGACGACGTCGGCCATGTTGTGGCTGGTCAGCAGGATCGCCGCGCCCTCTCGGCGGTTGTAGCCGCGCACGAATTCCCGCACCTTCTTTTGCATGACCACGTCCAGGCCGATCGTCGGCTCGTCGAGCAGAAGCAGGCGCGGGCGGTGCAGCAGGGCCGCGGCCAGCCCCGCACGCATGCGCTCGCCCAGAGACAGCTTCTTGACCGGCACCGACAGATGCTCGCCGAGGTCGAGCATTGCTACGAGCTCGTCGAGGCTGGCGCGGAATTCGCGTTCGCGCAGGCCGTAGATCTCCTTGTTCAACCGGAAGGTCTCGTAGGCGGGCAGTTCCCACCATAATTGAGAGCGCTGGCCCATCACCAGCGACAGGCGCCGCTGGAACTCGGGTTCGCGCTTCCACGGCACGCGGCCCAGCGCCAGGGCGGTTCCCGAGGTCGGCGTCAGCAGCCCCGAGAGCATTTTGAGCGTGGTCGTCTTTCCGGCGCCGTTGGCGCCGAGAAATCCCACGAGCTCGCCCTCCTCGATGCGAAAGGAGACGCCGTCGACCGCGCGCGAGCTTTTGTAGCGGCGGTTGACGAGCGCGCGCAGCCCTCCGAGAAGTCCCGGTTCCTTGATCGGCGACAGGTAGTCCTTGGTCAGCGCGTCGACGGCGAGTGCGGGCGGCATGGAGCCATTTTCCCATATCGGCGCGATCGTTGTGACCGGACGAGCGTCGCGGCGCGGGCGCGCCGGGTCAGCGCCGCTGCGTTGATCGCGGGCATGTCGCAGTTCGGCGGACGCCTTCCGGTCTCGGTGCCCAAGCTCGCGCCCGCATTCATGAAACAACTCGTTTGCGGCCTCGAAGTCCCGCGGCTCAAGTCGGGTCATTGACACGAACGGCCGCGAGGGGATAAGCTCAGACGGTCATGAAAATCAGGTCGGCGACCATGCTCGCCTTGACGGCTCTGACCTTCGCCTGCGCGCCCAAGATCAAGGACCCCATGGCGGGCCTGGGGATAGGGGCTGCTTCGGCAAGGCCGAGCTCCAGTCTTGACTACAAAGCGCTCAGCGTGGGACTCATCATCTCGGAGAACACGAAGAACACGGCGGCCTACATCGGGCGAAGCACTATCGCCAAATACGGATACATCGACATCGACAAGAAGATTCAAGATTTCGTCGCGGTGTTCCGGAGCCACTTCAAGAACGTCGTCATGTTGCAGACGATCGAGGAAGCTCCGGACGCGCGCGTCGATTTGGTCGTCGTTCTCGATGTCTACGCCTATCTTCGATCGACCATCTTTCAGACGCAGGAGGTCGCCGTCAAAGCCATCCTCTTGAGCCCCGACCGCACGCCGATCGACTCCATCGCCGTGGAAGGAGAGCGCCGAGGCACCGAGGGCGGCGGCTTGGGGGCGGAGAGGATCGGCACGGCGATGAGCTTTGCCGCCGATGATGCCCGCAACCTTCTCGAGGCGGGTCTGTTTTCCTCGCAGAAGCTCCAGGATTTCGCTCGTTCGGCGGCCGCCGAGAAACCCGAATCGGCCGCCCCTCGCGCCGAGCGCGTCGCGGCGGCTTCCGCGCCCCCTCACCGCGAGAACGCGTCGTCCGACGTGGACAAGCCGGATTACTCCGCGCCCGAGGATCCGAACAAGTTCGCCGTCGTCATCGGCGTCGAGAAATACGCTTCGCTGCCGGCCGCCGAATACGCCGATCACGACGCCCAGGCCGTCGTGAATCATCTGATCGCCCTGGGTTTTGCCCCGCGACACATCAAGGTCCTGCGCGGTCAGAACGCGACCCGCTCCAAAATGGCCGCCTACATTGAGGACTGGCTGCCCAAGAACGTCACCTCCAAATCGACGGTTTTCTTCTACTATTCAGGCCACGGCTCACCGGACTCCAAGACCAGCCAAGGCTACCTGGTTCCATCCGACGGGGACCCCGAGTATCTCGACAGAACGGGCTATTCCCTGAACGAACTTTATAAACGGCTGAATGCCCTGCCGGCCAAGCACGTCTTGGTGGCTTTGGACTCGTGTTTTTCGGGGGCCGGAGGCCGATCCGTGCTCGCGAAAGGCGCGCGGCCTCTCGTCACGCGGATCAATTTGGACCCGATGTCCGGGGACAAGATCGTCACGCTCGCCGCCGCCAAGGGAGATCAGATTTCCGGGACGATGACCGAGCAGGCGCACGGGGCGTTCACCTACTACATGCTCAAAGGTTTGAACGGCGCCGCCCTGAAGAACGGCGAGGTCACGCTTCAATCCCTTTATCAATACCTCAAGCCGAAAGTCGAGGACGCGGCCAGCCTGGATAATCGCGACCAAGTCCCGCAGCTATTTCCCGCCGCCGGAGCGGGACTAGTCATCCGCGCCAGGTAGAGTCCGGGCCAAGCCTGGCCTTCGCTTTTGACCGGACGGGGACTGGCGGGTGCGCAGCTCGCACGCTATAATTGCGCTCGTGGCGCGAAGACGGCCGACATCGGGCTTCACGCTGATCGAACTGATGATCGTGGTGGCGATCATCGGAATTCTGGCGTCGATCGCGATCCCGAAGTTCGCGGCGCTCATTCGCCAGTCCGGCGAGGGCGCTTCCAAGGGAAATCTCGCGGCGATCCGATCCGCGATATCGATCTATTATGGAGACATGGAAGGCGTCTATCCCGCGAAGATTCAGGCGTTGACGATCGAGTCGAAATACCTCGCGGCCGTTCCCGTCGCGAAGGCACCCAACTACCATCCCGATTCGAGCGTGGAGTCCGTGTTCACCGGCGCGTGCGTGGGCTCGGCGGTCGATTGGGTCTCGGGAGGCGGCGGTCCGGCCGGTTGGGATTATTGCGCGAACTCCACGGACGCCAACTACGGCGTGGTCTGGGTCAACTGCACCCACACGGACACGAAGGGCAGCCTCTGGTCGAGCTACTGACGCCGATTAGCCGGCGCGCCCCATCTCGCTCATGTAGGACAGCGTCTTGAGGCCGTCCATGCGGTCCAGGTAGACCAGCCCGTTGAGGTGGTCGGTCTCATGCTGGACGACGCGGGCGGGAAAGCCCTTGTAGACGCGCTTGAACGGCTTGCCGTCCGCATCAAGGCCCGACAGTTCCAGTTGCGAGTGCCGGCGCACGCGCCCGCGCAAGTCGGGTACGGACAGGCAGCCTTCCCAGTCTTCCTCGGTTTCGTCGCCGATCGGGCGGATGATGGGGTTGAAGACGACGGTCAGCTCGATGCCTTCGGGATGGCGCTTGGTGCCTTTGGGCAGACCCATCACGAACGCGGCCAGGCTTTCCCAGCACTGGTTTGCGGCGATGCCGACGCCGTCGTATTCCTCCATGGTGGCGACCATCTCGCGCACCAGTCGGCGCACTTCGGCGCCGCGGATCTCGTCGGGCTTGAGCGGGCGAGCGGTCGCGCGCAACACGGGGTGGCCCAGCAAGGTCACCTTGCGGATTCCCACGCCGACGACCCCCGTCTCCCGAAGCGTCACGCGTCCCATTCCGGCGCGCGCTCCTTGGCTCGGGGCGAGCCGCGCTGCGTGCCCAGCCGCTGGTGGAGCACGCCGATGAAGCGCGGCCAATCGAAGGGCTTGTTGAAGAAGTCCACCACATTGGATTCCTGGCGGATGACTTGGACCGTCGACGAGTCCAGCGAGCGCGCCGTCGCGATGAGGACCGGCACCGAGCCGTGGCCCTGCGCCTGCATCTCGCGCAGGAACTCGAAGCCGCTTTGCGCGGGCATCATCAAGTCCAGGACGATCAGGTCGGGAAGGGAGAGCTTGACCTTGGCGAGCGCGTCCAGGCCGTTGGCCGCGGTGACGGTTCGGAAGCCTTCCTTTTTTATGTTGAACTCGATGAGCAGCCGCACGTCGGCTTCGTCGTCGACGATCATCACCAGCTTGTCGGCGGGAGATTGAGCCATATCGTCAGTCTAGTGATTCCCGTCTAGCGGAGTCAAGACGCCGGCGGGATTTCGTGCGATAATAATGAGCTTGTCCGACGATGCCCCGCGCTTCGACCCCCGCTTCCCGCCGCTGACGCGCGCCGAGATGGACGCGCGCGGGTGGGACTGCGTCGACGTGGTCTTCGTCAGCGGCGACGCGTTCGTCGACCACTCCTCGTTCGCGGCCGCGATCTTGACGCGCGCGCTCGAGGCCGAGGGCCTGCGCGTGGCCCTGCTCTGCCAGCCGGACTGGCGCTCGGCGCAGGACTGGCGGCGCTTCGGGCGCCCGCGGCTGTTTTTCGCCGTTTCGGCGGGAAACATGGACTCGATGATCAACCACTACACCGCCTCGCGCAAGGTGCGCAACGACGACGCATACTCGCCCGGCGGACGCATCGGCCTCAGGCCCGACCGAGCGACGATTCCGTATTGCCAGCGCGCGCGAGAGGCCTACCCGGGCGTGCCGGTCATCGCCGGCGGCGTCGAGGCCAGCCTGAGGAGGATGGCGCACTACGACTACTGGTCGGATTCCGTGCGCCCGTCGATTTTGCTGGACTCCAAGGCCGATCTCGTCGGCTACGGCATGGGCGAGGAGACGATCGTCGAGATCGCCAAGCGCCTGCGCGAGGGCCGGACCATCAAGGATTGCCGGGATTTGCGCGGCATCGCCTACGCTCTGGGCGCCAGCGAGCCCGTCCCGTCGGGGCCCGAGGTCGTTGAGGCGCCGAGCTACGAAGAAGTTCTGAGCTCCAAAGACGCGTTTCTGGCCGCGGCGCGGCTGTTCCACCGCGAGTCCTCGCCTTTCAACGCGCGCACGGTCGTCCAGCGCCACGGCGCTCGCGCGGTCGTCGCCACGCCGCCGCGCGAGCCCCTGGATCAGGCGCGCATGGACTACTACTACGGCCTGCCCTTCACGCGCCGCGCGCACCCGTCCTACGGAGGCGAGAAGATCCCGGCCTGGGAGATGATCAAGGATTCGGTGACGATCATGCGCGGTTGCTTCGGCGGCTGCTCGTTCTGCTCGATCACCGCCCACCAGGGGCGCACGATCCAGTCCCGCTCCAAGGAGTCCGTCTTGCGGGAGTTGGGCGCGATGGCGGCCGATCCCGAGTTTCGCGGCACCGTCAGCGACCTGGGCGGGCCCACGGCCAACATGTACCGCCTGCGCTGCACCCAGCCCGAAGTCGAGAAGGTTTGCCGCAGGCTGTCTTGCGTGAGTCCGACGATCTGCAAGCGCCTGGGGACCGACCACGGACCGCTCGTCGAGCTGATGAGGGAGGCGCGCGCGGTCCCGGGCGTCAAGAAAGTCCTCGTGGCCTCGGGCATCCGCATGGATTTGGCGCGCCTTTCGCCCGACTACATGTCGGAGCTCGTGCGCCATCACGTCGGCGGGCGCCTGAAAGTCGCCCCCGAGCATTCGAGCCCCAAGGTGCTGGCGCTGATGAAAAAGCCGACGCACGACACCTTCGAGGATTTCGCCGAGAAGTTCGCGCGCGAGAATGAAAAGGCGGGCAAGCGGCAATTTCTCGTCCCCTATTTCATCGCCGGCCATCCCGGCTCCGGACTCAAGGAGATGATCGAACTGGCGGTCTTTTTGAAAAAGCGCGGCTACCGCCCGGACCAGGTGCAGGACTTCATTCCAACCCCGCATGACCTGGCCACCGCGATGTACTACACGGGCCGCGATCCGGAGACGGGCCGCCCCGTCGATATCTCGCGGGGCTTGCGAGACCGGCGGCTGCAGCGCGCGCTGCTGCAGTTTTTCAAGCCGGAGAACTGGTTCGAGGTCCGCGAGGCGCTGCTCAGGGCCGGACAGCGCGATTTGATCGGATCCGGCCGCGACGCGCTGATCGCGTCCGAGCCGCCGCCGCAGGCGCTGGCCGCGCGCCGCGAGCGCGCGCAACGCGAACTCGACGAACACGTTCACATGAGGAAGACGCCCCGTCCGGGAGCACCGAAGACGGGCTATCGCCCGGGCCGTTCGGGCTGGGGGCGTCGGGAGAAAAAAACATGAATTGTGCGCCGCGACTCGCCCGCTTCGGGACGCTCGACGCCGTCGAGGTTCCGGCCGAGAAAAAAGACGCGTTGACCGTCGTCTGCCTGCACGGCTACGGCGCCGACATGCGCGACTTGGCGCCTCTGGCCGCGGAGATCCCCGCGCGCCGCGCGCTCCGCTGGATTTTCCCCGACGCGCCGGAGGTCCTGGACTGGGGCGGGCGGGCGTGGTTTCCCATCGACGCGAACGCGTTCGCGCAGGCCCAGCGCGAGGGGCGCCCGCGCGATCTTTCCGGCGGCGAGCCGGAGGGAATGGCCGAGTCGCGCGAGGCTCTGGCCGCGGCTCTCGCCGAGATCGGCGCGGCGCCGGAGCGGCTGGCGCTGATGGGATTTTCCCAAGGCGCGATGATGGCCGTCGACGCGGCGCTGCGCATGGCCGAGCGCCCGCGGGGCGTGGCGATCTTGTCCGGCACTTTGGTGGACCGGGAGGGCCTGCGCGCCGCGGCGCCGGCCAAGAAGGGGCTGGCGTTTTTCCAGAGCCACGGCTCGGTCGATCCCATTCTGGGCTTCGCGCAGGCCCAGGCGCTTGAGCGCGAGCTCAAGGCGGCCGGCTGGTCGGGAAGTTTGCGCCGCTTCGAGGGCGGCCACGCGGTCCCGCCGGAAGTCCTGACCGAGCTCGGCGCGTGGCTCGACGCCCTTTGAGCCGCGGCTGGGCCGCCGGGTTTTTCAAGCCGGAAATCTTCAGCCCGGGCTCGGCGCAGGCCGAGGCCGCGGCGCCGCGGGAGGCGCGCTTCGTCTGGCGCGCTCTGGGGCTTGCGCGCGGCGAGCGCGTGCTCGACGCGGCCTGCGGGACCGGCCGGCATGCGCGGCGCCTGGCGCGAATGGGCGCCGAGGTGGTCGGCGTGGACCTGAGCGCCGATTACCTGCGCGAGGCTCGGCGCCTCGCGCGCGGCCTGGACCGAGCGCGCTTCCAACGCGCGGATCTGCGTCGCCTGCCGTTTGACGGCGAGTTCGACGCCGCGATCAACCTCTGGACGAGCTTCGGCTATGGCGCCGACGCGCGCGAGGATTTGGAGGTCTTGCGCGGCATCGCGCGCGCGCTGAGGCCCGGCGGGCGGTTCTTGATCGACCTGATCGACTTCGCCGCGATCTCGCGGCGTCCGCCCGCCGATTCCTGGATGGAGCGGGCGGACGGCTCGTTTCTTCTGGAGAGCGCGAGGATCGTCCGCGGGCGCGATCCCCGCATCGTCAGCCGCTGGATCGTCCTGCGGCCGGGCCGCGCGCCGCGGCGAGCGCGCTCCGTCGTTCGCGGCTACGACCGAGCGCGGCTGTTCGCGGCGCTCAAGGAAGCCGGCTTTCGGCCGTCGCGGGCGTGGGCTGGTCTCGACGGCTACGGATCGCGCAAGCGTTCCGGAAACCGCCTGGTCGTGCTGGCCGTCAAGCCCGGCTTGGGCGGCGCGGCGTCTCGGTAGGACGCATACCAGGCGCGCACCGAGGCGTCGGGATCGACGGCGATGAGCCGGCTCATCAGCGCCTTCACGCGCGCGGCGGGCTTGGGGAAGCCGGCGGCCTGCTCGTCGTAGCCGGCGGCCCAGAGAACGGCGGCGGCGAGTTCCCGGCAATACGGACTCCAGCGCGCGTCGGCGACGAACGCGGCGGGGTCGGCCTCGATGGGGGCCATCAGCCGTGCGAACAGAGTCTCGAGCAGTTGCGGCGCCCTCTTGGGAAAATCGGAGCCGCCGGAAACGAAGCCGTTGAGCGCGAGCAGGGCCGTCTCGCGCCGCTCGCCGCGGGCGGGACCGTCCAGGTAGTCGAGCAGCGCCGACTCGTAGATCGGTTCCATCTCCGGCGTCAACCCGTGCGAGGCCGGCGCCAGGCCGCGCAGCGCGAACAGGCGGTAGCCGGGCCATCGCAGCGCCGACAGCAGCGTGCGGACCGCGCGTTCGCGCGCGGCGGGATCTTGCGTCGGCGGGACCTCCTCGCCGAGAGCGACGAGAGCCGCGGCGCGAACGACGGGCGGCTGGCGGCCGTCGCCAGCCGCGCGGTCGAGATCATCGAGATCGGCGGCCTGCGCGGCGAGCGGGGCGCTCGGAATTTCGTCTTGAAGGAGGTTGAGCGCGTCGATTTTCTGCGCGGGCGTGGCCGAGGGATCGGCCAAGACGGCGGCGGGGTCGGCGAGTCGGCGGGCCGCGGCGGCCGCGCCTTGGGCGCGGGTGAAGACGGCGTCGAGCGTCATCGCGGCCGGCGCGGGGGCGTAGACGGCGGGCGGGGTCGCGGGCGTCACGGGGTTATTCTAACACGCGAAACGCCTCAGGAACGCGGCGAGCCTCTCTCGGCGGGCGTCCCGAATTTTCGGCTGAGTTTGGCCGTCTCCACGGGACGGGTCGCATGGTCTTGCGGCGCGCGAGCGACGAGCGTCAGGTCGTCCTCGGCGGCCAGCACGCGCGCCAACTCCGCCGCCTGCGCGGGCGTGAGCATCAACTGCACCGTCGCCCATTCTTCGTTTCCCTGCGCGGGTTCGCTTTCGAGCACCGTCACGTCCTGGAACAGCGTCAGAGCGCGGGACTCGAACTTGCCGGAGGCCTTGGCGCCGCGCTCCGCGACGATCACGTCCACGCGGTCGCCGGGATCCAGGAACTCTTCCTGGTCCGGCTCGACGAGAGTCGAAAAGCCCCTCATGCCGGGCTGCAGCGCGGGCGCGGGGGCGTCGGGCAGCGTCTTCAACTCGTCTCGGTCGGCGGTCTTATTGAGGAATATCCGGTCCTCGCGCTGCACCGACAGCGCCGCGTACTCGGCCTCTTCGGGAGAGAGCGCGAGTTGGATGAGGCCGTCGTCGTCGGACCAGTCGTCGTCGACGCGCAGGACCTGCGCGCGCGCGGCCAGCGTCTCCAGCCGGGATTCCGAGGCGCCGTCGGCGCGCGGTACCGACACCAGCACGGAGACCTCCGCGTCGTCTCCCGGCGACAGGAACCGCGTCTGGCTCTTGTCGATGGACAGCGAGAACGCCCGGCGGCCCTCGGGCGGCGCGTAGACGACCTCGGGCGCGGCCGAGGGCTCGGCGGGCTTGCGTCGGCACGCGGTAGACAGCGCCAGGGCGGCCAGCGTCGCGGCGAGCGCGGATGTTCTCATGGTCCTAGAATTGGAAGGTCAAGTTGGTGCCCAGCGAGAAGGCGATGTAGTTCTCCTGAAGCAGATACTGATGCCACAGGCGCTGGAGCGTTCCGTTGATGGTCATGCGCAGGTTCTTGGCCAGTTCGTAGTCGGCGCTGGTGGTCACCGAGGCCAGAATCGAGTTGTTCTCCTGGATGATCGGAGACTGCGTGTCGGCCACCGACAGCGTCGTCGTCCAGATGATGCGGTTGGTGAACAGTAGCGGCCGGGACGAGCCGGGCAGGCGCAGGCCCGCGGGCAGGGCCAAGTCGGCGCGGGCGAGTATGCTCGGCGTGATCACGGTGGTCTCGTTGGTCTTGATGCCGCCGGTCGTCGTCTGGTCGAACGTGTAGTCGATCTTCGGCGTGAAGCGGAACTTCCTGTAGTCGAAGGTCACCTGCGCGTCGGCGTCCTGGTGGATCGTGTCGGCGGTGTTGGCGTCGACGACCAGGTCGCGGTTGACGTCCGTGCGCAGATTATAGGTGAAAGCGAAGTCGTATTTGCGCAGGATCAGCATGCGCCAGTCGGTGCCCAGGGTGTTTTGCGTGTCGAAGGTCGAGCCGACGTTGTCGACGGTGCGCAGGGCGTACTTGAGGTCCATCTGCCCGTTGGACATCCAACGGTCGGCGTGCAGGAGCTCTTCGAGCTTGGACAGGCTGATGACGGTGTCGACCGGCGTTTGCGAGATCGTCTTGGAGGCTGTGCCGGTCACGTCGGAGCGCTGTATCGTCTCGACGAAATTGTTCGACAGCGACAGCGTCCTCCACGCCGATTCGCGCCCCGGCAGCAGGAAATACTGGAGCGGCGACCAGCGCTGCGTCGAGTTGAATGTGTCGCGCTCGGTCAGGCTGACGAGTTGGGCCCCGGCGGCCGACGGATGCAGCGGCTGGCGCACCGAGAACAAGTCCGACAGGTTCTGGCCCTGCTCCACTCCGGTCCAGGAGTCGCCGTCCTGGAGCTGGTAGCCGGAGACGACATTGAGGGTCTTGAGCAGCGCCGAGCGCGGGAAGATGTCGCTGAAATTGATCGGCACGGTGACCGAGCCGTTGGCCGTGCGCGTGACGTCCTTGAGCTGTCCCGGGTTGTAGGTGTAGGTCGTGCTGTTGACGACATAGGTGGAGACGTTGAGGATGGTGTCGGCCACGGTCTCCATCGAGTAGTTGACCTGCGGATTCAGCCAGCGGTTGAGCTTCCAGTTCGACGAGAAGCCGGCGTCCTGCTGGAACAGCTTCGGATATTCGGAGTCCAGCGGCACGCCGCTGGTGTAGTCGGTGCGGCGCTCGTTTCCGGTGGTCATCGACCAGTTGGGATTGAATGAAGATCCCTTCCAGGGCACGAAGGTCATGCGCGTGCCGTAGCTGAAGTCGTGCTCGGTGGCGTCGTAGTCTCCGGGCTGCAGGCGCGAGAAGTCGGACTGGTAGAGGACGTCGTAGTTCGTGAAGCTGTAGTTGGCGTCGAGCGTGCGCGGGACCCAGGGCTTTTGCACGGGCAGGCCGTACTGGAGCGTGGCGCCGTAGATGGACTTGTCGTCCTGGCGCGCCAGGAGCTCGTAGTTGGTCAGCGTGCGGTTGTAGTTGAGGTTCAGGCGCGGCAGCGCGCCGTAGGCCACGTTGGCGCGGCCGGTCTCGGTCAGGGTGGTCACGCGGCCCTCCTGGAGCAGGTTGACCAGGTTCGAGAGGTTGCCGGTGTCGACGGTGTTGGGCGTGTCCGTGACGGTCTTGTTGATCGTGAAGGTGATCGGCATCCAGACCAGGTGCGTGAAGTTGAAATAGCCGTTGTCGGTCGAGAAGCCTTGGTTGGACACGACCGAGGTCGGCGTCGCGAAATTCAAGTCGATGGAGCGATGCTTGTAGCCGAAGGTGGCCCAGCCGGGCACCTCGAAGTCGGCCTGCACCTTCTCGGCGTTGCCCACGCGGATGGCCGGCTGGGCCATGAAGATCTCATCGACGTAGACGCGCCCTTGCGCCAGCGACGGCGCGGTGCCCACCGTCGCGCCGCCGTAGATGCCGGCGACGATCTCGCCGACGTTTTGCAGCGTCGGCGTGTTGCTCGAGGTCACGACGGTGCCGGGTTCGTCGGCCGTCCAGCCGTCCATGATCCCGTTGCCCGGGTCGTTCTGGCGGACGTGGATGAGCTTCCAGCCCGTGAAGGTGATGGGCACGCGCACCTCGAAGTAGCTGGCGTCGGAGCCCACGCGCATGAAGAAGGTCTGTTGTCCGGTCGTGTCGATGTGCTGGGGATCGGCGTTGCCGTAGAGCAGGAAGTTGAACTCGTGGTGCTGGCTGATGTCGATGCCGTTGGGGAAGATGCGCTTGGTGTAGACCGTGCAGCCTGGAACCAGGCCGGAATAGTCGAGCTGTAGCGACTGCTCCTGGACGTTTTGCGTGTTGTCCACTTGCTGCAAGTTGGCGACGCTGCCGTAGAGCTCGTTGAAGACCATGCCCGCGTCGCCGCCCGCGTTGTAGATCGGGACGTAGTTCGGGCTGGTGACGTTGTTGATCGCGGTGACGGCCATGGCCTCGTTGGCGATGCCGCCGGTGCCCAGGCTCGGGTCGCCGGCCTGGCCCGTCAGCCAGCTGTTGCCGAGCACCGAGATGCTGGCGAATTTCAGCACGCATTGGCCGCCGGGGCAGGTGTTGCCGCCTTTGACCGAGATGCGCAACTGCTTGATCGTCGTCCAGTTTCCGGCGGTCGTCGAGGAGATGTTCAGCGGGATGTCCAGCGTCTGCCAGCCTTGGGCCGCGCCGAAGTCGATGGCCGTGTGCGTGCTGGCCGTGGTCGTGTCGTAGAGGCCTGGCTCGGTGAGGCTCAGATAGCCGAAGTCGCCGCCGCTGAGGTCGGCCGGGTCGAGAAGCCCGTTGGCGTTGAGGTCCTCGGTGTCGATGATGCCGTCGTTGGCGCCGTAGCGCATCGCGCAGGGGTTGCCGCCGTAGGCGTAGCACCAGCCGATGTCTTGGCCCGGCTCGAGGACGCCGGAGCAGTCGGTGTTCTCGGTCTTGGGCGCGTTGTAGCGCACCTGGCCGTTGGCGCAATAGAGCGTCATGCCCCCGGTGCCGTCGGCGTCCTCGTTGATCGAGCCCAGGTGGAAATTGAGCTGGTTGTTGCTGCCGTCGCCGAGCATGACGATCTCCAGCGTCGAGGCCTGCGACATGTCGATGCCGGTGGCCGACAGAGGGATGACGATCGACATCTCCTGGCTGTTGACGTTGGCCATGCTGTATTGCAGGTCGAGCACGTTGCTGGACGCGCCGGCCACGGTCGGCGCGTTGGGCGTGATCTGCAGGGTCGGAATCGACTCGTTGTACCAGGTGATCTCGGTCGGGTCCGACGGGATGCCGCCGGGGTTGGAGGCGATCTGCCACGCGGTGAACATCGTGTTGGCCGGGATCACCTGCAGGATGCTCTCCATGTTGTCGACGATCGCGTACGGATTCAGGTTCGGGGTGCTGCGGCTTTGCGCGAACTCGGCCGACAGCGACACGTTCAGGTGCCGTCCGATGCTCAGCTTCTTGACCTGCGCGTTGAAGTCGTAGACGAACAGGCTGTGCGCGATCTCGGTGATCTGGGGCGTGACCGTGGGCTTGGCGCCGGCGTCGTAGAGCACGGTGCCGCCCAGGGAGATGTTCTTGGTGATGTCGTAGGACACGGCGCCGCCCAGCAGGGTGTCGTTGCTTGAGCCCGCGAACGGGGAGACCTCGTAGGTGATGTCGATTTCCGAGTTCATGTTGATGCGCTGGGGATTGAAGAAGGTCACGAAGCCGCCGGTGTAGTCGATGAAGTAGTCGACGTTGCGCGTCAGCCGCTGGCCGTCGAGAATCACGATTTCGGATTCGGTGACGAGGTTGGGCTCGAGAGCGAAGGTTTTGAAGCGGTAGTTGAACTCCACGTGGAACAGGCGCTGGGAGATCGGCGTGACCGCGTAGATGTTGGGATCGGGCACGCTCGGCGAGGAATTCGACACCGAGAACGGCTGCAGGAGCTGGAAGATGCCGTTGGTGAAATCCACGTTGATCGTGGCCGGGTAGAGCTGGAGGGGATTTAAAGTCGCGCCCACCGGCTGGCGGCTGGCGTTGAGCAGTTGCAAGATGAAGTTGCCCTGGCCGTTGTCGGGGATGATCGAGGTTTGGCCGAGGGGATAGAAAGTCTTGAGCTCCCGGTCCCAGCCCACTTCCTGCGCGGCGGTCGCGGTGTCGATGGAGATCGGGATGTCGGAGGGCGTCTTGATGAGCTTGTAGAGCCCGTCGCCGGTGGTCAAAGTCGAGCTGGGCGAAGCCTCGTAGCGCAGTTCGTTGCCGGAGGCGTCGATGTAGTCGACGGCGATCACGTATTGCGGCTGGGCCGGCGTGCGCAGTTGGATGTAGCCGAGCGTGTAGTTGATCGTGTAGTCGACGCCCGGCGACAGGGTCTGGAAGTAGCCGGTGAAAGTCGACGAGTGGACGGCGAGGTCGTCGACGGTGATCTGCTGCTGGTTGGGGCTGGTCAGCCCCAACGCCTGCGTGGCGAGATAGACGTGCTCGGTGCCCGAGCGGATGGGAAGGCGCGCGGGGTCGCCGAAGGTCAAGTCGTAGTACTGGCGCCGGATGTAGGCGGTGTCGAGCACGTCCTCGGCCACGAACTGCGCGTTGCCGTGGAACTGCTTGGTCTTGGTCGTGCCCTTGGTGCGGCTGCCGATCAAGGTGACCTTGAAGCCCTTGTACTTGACGTCGGCGCGGATGCCGAAAAGCTGCTTGTCGTAGGAGACGAACTCGGTCGCGGGCAACGACAGGTCGATGTCGCCGAAGGAGACGTTCTGCACGGTCTCGTTGGGGTCGCCCTGGTAGATGACCGAGATGTCCTGCTGGTTCGGGCGCGAGTCGTCGTAGTCCACGTTGACGGTGATCTTGGGGCCGACCTTGCCCTGCATGCGCAGTTGGAGGGCCTGCGTGATGGTCATCAGGCTGGTGGTCTTGGGCCGGCCGGTGGTGGTCTGGTCGTGGGTGTACATCTTGTCCGAGTAGTTGAATCCGATGACCTTGCGCCCGGTCACCGACAGACTGGTGCCGTAGGTGGGCAGTTCGATCTCGGGCGGCGGAGGCTTGGGAGCCGCGGTGGAGATCGCGATCTCCCCGGTCTCGGTGACGAACTCCTCGGGGTTGTTCGGAGCGGGCTGGATCGGATTGATGCCGCGGTCGAGGGCCTCCTTGACGCGGCGGAAGTTCTCCAGCGACAGCTCCGCGGCGGGCGCGCCCGCGGCGGCGGCCGGAGCGGCGGCGGCCGTGGACTCCTCGACTTCCAGCACGCGGTCGATGTCGGCTCGGGGCATCAGCAGGAAGTGCGGGGCGGCGGTCTCCGTGGGGATGACGATTTCGGCGGGAATCTCGACGGCGGTGGACTGCGCGACTTGCTGCGGCGCGGCCGCGGGCGCCGGAGGGGGCGGGAAGTTCGGGTCGTAGGGCGTTTGGAAGACTTGCGCGCGGGCCGTGACGGCGGCGAGGAAGGTCCCGAAAAGGGCGGAGGCGGCGGCCGCGCGGCGCAGTCGAGACGAGGACAAGAAGTCGATCGTGATGCCGTCGCCGGGCGCCGTTCGCGCGCGGCCTCTCCTAAAATCGCGCGCCGCGCGCGCGTATAGGAAAGCACGGGGAGTATAGGCGGGTCCGTGTTACGGAGTCAATACGAAGGCGGGCGCGGGCGGTGAAAATCGCGCGAGGTTCGCGCAATCGGCGTCATTTCGCTGAAATTTCGCGCGCTCAGCGGTGGCCGGAGGGGCCGTTGAAGTTCAGCGTGACGGTGAACATCGGCCCGGAGGTGCGCACCGTGTTCGACCAGAGCAGCGGCACCATGTAGCCGGCGCCCCAGACCACGTCGGTGCCGGGCGTGACGGGGCCGGCGATTTCGAGCTCCGGCGCCGCCCACAACGCCGACCAGGCCGGGGCATTGGTCCCCCGCCAAAGCAGGCTGCGGTTCGACTGCGTTTGGCCCCACACCTCGACGAGCGCGCCGAGGCCGCGCGCGTCGTCGGCCACATACTCGAGCGTCGCCGCGCCCGACAGCATGTTGCCGTTGACCACGCGCTCGGCCGCGGTCAGAGTCTGTCCGCCGGTGAACGCGAAGCCCGGCCCCGCGTCGGTCGGGTTCATCACCGTGTCGGTGGCCTGCGCGTAGAGCATGAACGGCTTGAAGTGCTTGCGCATGAGCACGGAGACGGCCTCGTTGAAGGTCCCGCCGCCGGTCTGGTCGGTGTCGGCCAGTCCCGGGTTCAAGTCCTGGTAGCGGCCGGAGGGCAAGGTGAAGACCGCCTCCAGCGAGGTCGCCGGAAGAGCCCAGAAGCGGCTCGTGTCCGCGTCGGAGCTGAGTTGGCGCTTGAACCAGAAGGTCGCGTCGCCCGCGCCGGAGCTCTCGGCGCTGCCGCCGCCGGGAAGCCTCGCGGTCTTGACCTCGTAGGGAATGCTGAGGCTGAAGTCCCAGTTCGGGAAGAAGCCGATGTTCAGGCGTTGGGGCATGGAGATCGTCTCGGCGCCGGCGCTTCGCAAGTCGTAGACATAAGGCTCGAAAAATCCGGAGCCTGACGGATTGGTCTCGGCGGTGCCGGTGAAAAACGGCCCGCTCGTCTGCGGGTCCCAGGCGAGCGCCGGCGAGACCAGAAGCGCCGCGGCCAGCGCGGTGGCGGCGCTCGAAAGCGATCGACCGAGTTTCATGCCGACATGGTGCCATGCGCGCGCGAGCCCCGCCGCGACTCGAGCGTTAAATAAATTTAATGCCGGCGGGCCCCAGCCGCGGGCGCGCGCGTGCGATGATGCGGGCATGAAAATTCTTCCCGCTCTGGCCGCCGTCTTCTGCGCGTCGTCGGCGCTCGCCGACGAGAGTGTCCTCTTTTCCTCCGCGCCCGCGCGGTTTTCCGTGCACGCGCAGGCGACGGTCGTGGACGAGGGCGATTTCGGCTTCCACGCGCCCTACGCCGGGCCCAACAGCCTTCCCAACAACGCGCAAAGCGCGACCTCCGTCACCTCCACGCTTTTTCTCGGCGCGAGGCTGCTGCCGGGCACGGAGGTCTATCTCGACCCCGAACTGTCGGGAGGCCGCGGGATCGGAGGCGCGGTGGGTCTGGCGGGGTTTCCCAACGGCGAGATCTACCGCGTCGGCGACCCGCAGCCGACGCTCTACACGGCGCGCGTCTATGTGCAACAGCGCATCGGCTTCGGCGGCGGCGTCGAACGGATCAAGGACGATCAAAATCAAATCGCCGCTACCGCGGACGCCGACCGTTTGACGATCGTGCTCGGCAAGTTCGCGCTGACCGATTTCTTCGACGACAACGCCTACGCGCACGATCCGCGCACGCAGTTCCTGAACTGGACTTTGATGGGCGCGGCCGCGTGGGACTACCCGGCCGACACGCGCGGCTACACTTGGGGCGGCATGGTCGAATACCACGAGCCCGACTGGGCGGTGCGCGCGGCCGTCGTCGCCGAGCCGCGCTCGGCCAACGGGCTGCAGCTCGACACCCGCGTCGGCAGGGCCAACGGCTCCGTCATCGAGGCCGAGCACGCGATCTCGTTGGTGCCCGGGCGCTCCGGCACCGCGCGCGTACTCGCCTATCTCAACCAGGCCGACATGGGAAACTACGACCAAGCCCTCGCCCAGGCCGCGGCGACGGGCGCGGCGCCGAACATCGTCGCCACGCGGGCTTACGGGCGCACGAAATACGGATTTTCGTTCAACGCCGACCAGGAGCTCGCCGACGGCCTCGGGGCGTTCACGCGCGACAGTTGGAGCGACGGCCGCAACGAGAGCTGGGCGTTCGTCGAAGTGGACGCGTCCGAGTCGGCGGGTCTGGAGTGGACGCCGTCGGCGCTGGGCCGTCCGCAGGACAAGCTCGGCGCGGCGGAGGTCGTCAATGAACTGAACGCGCCCCACCGGCGCTACCTCGCCGACGGCGGCCAGGGCTTCATGCTGGGCGACGGCGGTTTGCACTACGGGCCGGAGGCGATCACCGAGATTTACTACCGCGTCCCGCTGGCCTCCTCGCTGTGGCTGACGCCCGACTATCAATTCTTCGCCAACCCGGCCTACAACCGCAGCCGCGGTCCGGTGCAGGTGTGGAGCGTGCGCGTACACATGGAAATCTGAGCCGGGCGGCCCCCGAGACGACGGGCCCTTCGGCCCTCGCCGCGGACCGACGCCGCCGCTATTCTGAGGCGATGAGACGCCTTCTCGCCTGCGCCGCGCTCGCGTTGGCCGCCGCTCATGCCGGCGCCCAGGCGGGGCCCGAGCTCGGCGGCGCTTTTGTCGATTTCCATCCCGCGGAGCTTCGCGCGCTGGCCCTGCCGCCGCCCGGCGCGGCGCTGCTCGTCGACCCGCGCTCGCTCGGCGCGCCCGCGGCGGTGGCTCCGCTGCCGCGGCTGCTCGACGACGTCGCCGGCACGCGCGCGGTGTTTCGATCCGGGAGCGCGCTCGTTCATGTCTACGGCGAAAAGAGCGCCAACGGCGGCGACTGGTTCATCATATTCGCTCCGGAGGGCGGCGAGCCGGTCTTTCGCGAGGGCAAGAAGATGATCCACTGGATGATGATCAAGCGCACCGCGCGCGCGACCATCGGCGGCGAGTCCTTGCGCGCCTACATCCAGGGAAACGCGATGAACCGGCTGGAGAGCCGTCTCGTCGTGTCCTTCGACGATCATTCCCAGCCGGACCGGAGTTGGTCGATCCAGGAACTGACCGACGACGGCTACGAGGCGGGCTGGCCGCTGACGCTCGCCGGCAGGCGCTTCCGCCTGTTCTACACGCGCGATTTCAACCAGGACGGCAACGGCGAGTTCTCCGGCTGGACCGGCGACCGCTCGATCACGCTCGTGACCCGCGACGGCGGGAAATTCACCGCCTACCACTGGAAGGAGTCGGAGGTGCCGCGCGACGGGGTCTTGGAGGCTTCGGTCAACGCGTCGTTTTCCGACGGGGGCGCCTCGTCGCTGCGCCTGGGCGTGCGCAAGCTTTCCGACGGGTCGCTGGCGATCTACGACCTCGCCGCAACGCGCTAGGCCCGCGGCGCCGTCGACGGGAAAAAAATCCGGGCCGAGTAGGCTTGACGCCCGCGGCGTCGGGTCAGCCTGGCGCCGTGCAGGCGCGTGAGCGCCTCGGCCACGCGCAGACCCAGCCCCAGTCCCGACTCGTCGGCCCGCTCGGCGGCCGCGTTGACGATCAAAAGCGAGTAGCCCGCGCCGTGCTCGCGCAGGCGCATGCGGATGTCGCCGCGGCCGTGGCGCAGGGCGTTGGTCAGCAGCGCGTAGAAGATCTGGCGAAGAAGCTTCGCGTCGCCCCGAGTCGGTGCGACTTCGAGCTCCGTGCGGACCTCGCGGCCCTGCTCGCGCGCCAGCAGTCGGAAATCCTCCGCCGCGTCCGCGAGCAGGCGCTGGAGATCGACGATGGCGAGCTCCGGCGCGACCGCTCCCTGCTCGACGCGCGCCAGCAGAATCGACTGCTCGGCGATGCGGCTGAGGCGCGCCAATTCGTTTTGCAAATCCTCGGCCAGCGCCGGGGGCATGGAGCCCGCGGCCTGCTCGATCTTGAGGCGCAGCACCGTCAGCGGCGTGCGCAGTTCGTGAGCGACGCGCGCGGCGTATTCGCGCAGATTCGCCAAGTCCTCGTCGGCGCGCGCGCGCAGAGCGTCGGCGCGCGCGGCCAGTTCCCGCAGCTCCGGTTCGGCGGGCGGCGGCGCGCCGCGCGGCGCGTCCAGACGCTCGGCCAGGCGCGCCAGCGCTCGCGACCAGCGCCGGCCGCAGGCGCCCGCGGCCGCCGCGAACAGCATCAGCATCGCAGCCGCGTAGACGGCGGCGGCCGGCCGCGCGGCGGGCGCGAGCGCCGCCCCTGCCGCGCGCGCGGCGAGCCAAAAGACCGCGGTCGCGGCGGCAAATCCCGCGCTCAAGGCCCAGAACAGCCGGCTCGACAGGGAGCTCACGATTCGGCGCTTTTCAGCGCGAAGCCCACGCCGCGGATCGTGTGCACCAGCGGCGGCAGGCCGGGCGCGTCGATCTTGCGTCGCAGGTGGTTGACATAGACGTTGACCACGTTCGTGTCGGAGTCGAAGCATTGGTCCCAGACGCGCTCGACGATGACGGCCTTGCTGGCCGCGCGCGGAGACGCGCTCATCAGCAGTTCCAGCAGCGCGAACTCGCGGTTGGTCAACTCGATCTCGCGCGTGCCGCGCCGCGCGCGCCGCGTCACGAGGTCGAGCTCCAGGTCCGACACGCGCAGCAGGTTCGAGGCCTGCGGCCGCCGCCGGCGCAGCAGCGCGCGCAGGCGCGCCGAGAGCTCGACGACCGAGAACGGCTTGACCATGTAGTCGTCGCCGCCGGCGTCAAGTCCGCGGACCTTGTCGTCGACTTCGCCGCGGGCGGTCAAGAACAGGATCGGCGTCGTGCAGCCCTTGCGGCGCAGGCGGCGCGCCACGTCGTAGCCGTCGCGCAGCGGCAGCATCGCGTCGAGCACGATCGCGTCGTAGGCGTTGTTCTCGGCCAGCCACAGCGCCTCGTCGCCGTCCTCGGCGGCGTCCACCGCGTAGCCCTCGGCCGTCAGCGCTTGGCGGACGTGCTTGGCGACCTTCGCGTCGTCCTCGGCGATCAGAACGCGCATGGCCGTCATTTTAGCACTTGGCCCCGCTCAGGGGGTCGCGTGCAAGCCGGGCACGTCGCGCCGCGGCAGGACGCCGACCATCGCGCCGGCGTCGTCGAGAACCGGCAGGGCGCGAAAGCCGTAGTGGTGGAAGACCTCGGCGGCGTCCTTCAGGCTTCCGGACGAGGGCAACGAGACGAATGTCGAGCGCATGATCGAGCCGAGCGTCGACTCGTCTTCGGCCAGGATCAAGTCGGCCAGCGCGGCGATGCCCGAAAGCTTGCCCGCGGCGTCGAGCACATAGAGATAGAGCAGAGCGTCCCGGCCGCGCTCGCGCGCGGCCTTGCGCAGAAGCTCGCGCGCCTGCGCCACGGTGGTTTCGGGCGCGAATCTCAGGAAATCCGCCGAGGCGAAGTCGGCGATGCGCGCCTCCTGCTCGCCGAGGATGCGTCGGACCTTGTCGGCCTTGCGCGCGGACAGCAGCGGCAATATCTCCTCGGCCTGCGCGCGCGGCAGGACCGCCATCAAGTCGGCGGCCTGGCCCGGCGTCATCGCCTGGATGAGCTGGGCGGCGCGCTCTTTTTTGAGCGCCGCGATCACGTCGCGCTGGAACTTGGGGTTGAGCTCTTCGAGAGCGTCCGAGGCGTGGTCGGTCTCCAACTGCTGGAACACGGCCAGGCGCTGTCCGCCCTCGAGCTCCTCCAGGATGTCGGCCACATCCACGGAGGGAATCTTGGAGAGCTGATCCTTGAGCACCTTCAGCTTGAGGTCGCCCTTGAGGCTGCCCAGATTCACGGGCAGGGCTTGCACGTAGCCCCACGGCACCGTGCGGCGTTCGCGGCGGCGCTCGGCGCCTTGCGGCGAGTCGGCGGAGGAGCGGTAGAGGATTTTCGCCAGCCACCCCAGCCCCAGCCGCGACAGACGAGCGAACGCGGAGATGTCGACTTCGACCGCGTAGAGCGCGCCGCGGCGCGAGCCGAGAAGGATGTCGTAGACCACCTCGACTTCGCGCTCGTCCACGTCGAGGATTTTCTTGTCGAGTACGAAGTCCTTGAGCGGGATCGTTCCGGAGGGGGGCGGCGCCGTAAACGCCTCGACCTCGGCCGCCGAGACTTGCGCGTCCAGGCCGTCTCTCGTCAGGCCGCGGATCTTGTCCCACGGGATGTTGAGGCTGGGACGACCGTAGGGGCGCGACACGCGCGCGTGCGTGACCAGCGCGGCGGCGTCCTTGTCGACGACGAGGAGGTCTTCGAGCTCGCCGATGCGCCCGCCCGCGGCGCGGGCCTCGGCTCCGAGCAGTTCGCTCAGGCGTAGGAACTTCTCTGGCGTCTTGGTCTCGGCGTTCATCGCGCGAGCATGACGAACTTGAACAGCATCAGTCCGACCAGCGTGAACAGGTAGACGCGCAGGCCGATGAGGCTCATGCGCACCATCGGCGTCATCGGGATGCGCGGCTCGCGGTACTTCTCGTTGACCGCGCGCACGCGGGTGGCGAGGTCGTTCCAGATCGCGGCCAAAAGCTTCATCGCCTTCCTCCGTTCATTTGAGCAGGTTCGGGAACAGGGTGGTCACGCCGTAGGCGGTCGACAAGACGATGATGAGGACCGTGATGCCGATGTTGGCGGCGTTCTCGAACAGGGTGTTCTTGTAGGGGCCCATCGTCTTTTCGTCGTTGAGCAGCAGGATCAAAAACACCAGCGCCGCGGGAAGAAGCGTGGTGGCGATCACCTGCACGAACAGAGTGATCAGCACCAGCGGCGCGCCGGGAATCAGCACCACGGTCCCCGCCAGCAGGAGGTCGAAGGCGTAGTAGGCGTAGAACCAAGGGGCTTCGCGCACGTTGTTGTTGAGCGAGTGCGCCCAGCCGAACACCTCGCCGAAGGCCCAGGAACTGGCCAGCGAGATGCAGATCGCTCCCAGCAGCCCCGCGTCGAAAAGGCCCACGGCGACGAAAGTGCCGATGTAGCGGCTGATCGGCATCAGCTTGACCGCCGCGGCGGCCGCGTCGTCGACCTGGACGCCGTAGAGGAGCTTGCCGGTCACCACGATGAGCACCATCGCCACGACCACGGTCAGCAGCGCGCCGATCGCCGTGTCGAGCTTGCCGAAGGCTATGTCTTTTTCCTGCATGCCCTTGTCGACGACCGAGCTCTGCTGGAAGAACAGCATCCACGGCGCGATCGTGGTGCCGATGTTGGCCATCAGCAAGAAGAACAGGTCGTTGGTCAGGCCGCCGGGCGGGAAATGGGGCACGAGGCTGTTGTAGAGGACCTCGTGCACCGTCGGGTGGATCATGAACGCCGCGGGAACGTAGATCAGGTTGATCACGCAAAACACCAGCGCTGCCTTCTCCCAGGTCCAGTAGCGTCCGGAGGTGATCATCGCGCCCATGATCGCCCAGGCGATGAGCACGGTGACCCAGGCGGGGACATGGAATATGCTCAGCGCGGCGGTCATGCCGATGAACTCGGTGATCATCGTCAGCCAGTCGGTGACCACGAGGTCGAGCAGGGAAAACCAGCCCCAGAACGCGCCGAAGGAATCGAAGATCGCCTCCGCGTGGCCGCGTTTGGTCACCGCGCCCAGGCGCACCGTCATCTCCTGCACGAAGTAGGCGACGGGCCCGAGCAGGATCAAAAACCACAGCAGGTGCAGGCCGGTCTGCGCGCCGGTGGTGGTGTAGGTGGTGATGCCGCCGGCGTCGTTGTCGGCGACCATGACGATGATGCCCGGTCCGGCGATGGCGAAAAAAAGTCCCAGCGCCTTGAGCGCGCGTCGGTAGCCGTAGTAGACCCGGGACGGGAAATCCATGCGTTCATTATCGCGCGCGCGCGCGCGCGCCGTCGCGGCGCGAGAATTAAAAAATTTTTATGCGCGCGCGGCTAAGGACAGAGCGCGTCGTAGGCGTTGGAGTAGTCGTCGATCATGCGGCGCAGCGTGAAGCGCTCGGCGACGGCCGCGCGCGCGGCCTCGCCCAGGCGCGAGCGCCGCGCCGGATCTTGCGCGAGCGCGCGCAGCGCGCGCGCAAGCGCCGCGGGGCTTGCCGGCGGCACGAGCAGGCCGCTCTTGTCCTCTTCGACGGCCTCGGGCACGCCGTCCACTCCCGAGGCCACCACGGGCAGACCCACGCCCATGGCCTCGAGCAGGGCGTTGGGCAGGCCTTCCCAAAGCGAGGGCAGCGCGAAGATGTCGAAGGCCGACAGCCAGTCGGCGGCGTCGGCGCGCTCGCCAAGCAGCAGAACCGACTCCTCCAGGCGGTGGCGGCGGATGGCCTCCTCCAGCCGCGGCCGCTCGGGTCCCTCGCCCAGGATCACGAGCTTGACCGGCAAGTCCTGCAGGCGCGCCATCGCCGCGATCAGCGTGGAAAATCCCTTCTGCGCGTCGAGACGCCCCACGGCGCCGACGAGCAAGTCTCCGTCGGAAAGCCTCAACTCCAGGCGCCGCGCCGCGCGATGGGCCTTGGACGCGCGCCCGCCCGCGGTGTCGACGCCGTTGCGGATGGCGACGACCTTCGCGGGCGCGTAGCCGAGTTCGTCGATCAGATGTCGGCGGCTGGCCTCGCACTCGGCGATGAGGAGATCGTCGCGTTTTTTGAGCGCTCGGTCGGCGAGCAAGGTCCACCACGAGCGCGTGCGGTAGCTGACGCGCGGCGAACTGACAAGCTTGAAGCGGCAGCGCGTTCTCGTCTTGGCCAGCCGCGCCAATTGGATGGCTGAAAACATCAGCGCGTGCACCAGGTCGGGCTTCTGGGCGTCGATGATCGCGGCAAGCCTGGCGGCATCGGAAGGGCGCGGCGCGCGCGTCAGGCCCAGCGTCGCCACCGAGACGCCCTGCTCGCGCAGGCGCCGCGCGTAGTCGCCGTCGGGCTTGAGGCCCACCACGCCGACGACGGGATGCCGTCGTGGATCCAGCAAAGTGGCCAGCGTGTAGAGGGTCTTTTCCGCGCCGCCGCGCGTGGTGGAGGTGGCGACGAAGAGGATTCGAGCCAAAGCCTAGCGGAAGGCGCGCACCGCGTCGATCACGCGTGCGACCGCGTCGTCGGGCAGTTCCGCGAACATCGGCAGCGACAAGACCTCGCGGCAGGCGCGCTCGGACTCCGGGCAATCGCCGGCGCGGCCGCCGAGACTGGCGTAGGCCGCGGACAGGTGCAGCGGGCTCGGGTAGTAGACGCCGCAGCCGACGCCGCGCGACTTCAGGTGCTCGGCCAGCGCGTCGCGGCGGGAACTTCTGACCGTAAACAGGTGAAACACCGGCTGCGTGCCGCCTTCGCCGGAGGGCGGCAGAGTCAGGCCGGGAACGCCTTTAAGGCCTTCGCGGTAGAGCGCGGCGACGCGCCGGCGCGCGTCGTTCCAGCGCGGCAGATGCTTGAGCTTCACGCGCAGGATCGCGGCCTGGATCTCGTCGAGCCGACAGTTGTGGCCGACGCGCTCATACTGATAGGCCGCGCCCAGCGAGCGTCCGCAGTTGCGCAAGACGAGCAGCCGGTCGCGCATCTCGGCGCTGTCGGTGGTCAGCGCGCCGGCGTCGCCGGCCGCGCCCAGGTTCTTGGTCGGGTAGAAGCTGTAGGCGGCCGCCGCGCCGAATCCGCCCACGGGGCGGCCCTTGTAGCGCGCCAGATGCGACTGCGCGCAGTCTTCGACGATCGTGATCCCGCGGGCTTGGGCCAGCGCGCCCAACGCGTCCATGTCGGCGGGATGGCCGAACAGGTGCACCGGCACGATCGCCTTGGTCTTGGCCGTGATCAGCCGCTCGGCCGAGCGCGGGTCGAGCGTCAGCGTTTCGGGGTCGACGTCGGCGAACACGGGGCGGGCGCCCAGCACCGAGGCCGCGGTGGCGGTGGCCACGAAGGTGAACGCGGGCACGATGACCTCGTCGCCGGGCCCCACGCCCGCGGCCTCGAGCGCGAGCTCGAGAGCCGAGGTGCCGGAGTCCACGCCGAGCGCGTGCTTGGCGCCGGTCGCGGCGGCGAACTCGGCGTCGAAGCCTTTGTTCTCGGGGCCGAGGATGAAGGCCCCCGAGTCCAGCACGCGGCAGGCCGCGGCCTTGAGCTCTTCTGCGAGCGCGGCGTTCTGGGCCTTGATCGAGAGCAGGGGGATGTCTGTCGCGGTCGCGGTCATGTCAGTAGGCTCCTTTTCCGAACAGCATCACCAGCGGGGTCTTCAAGATGATCTCCAAGTCCAGTCCCGGCGACCAGTGCTCGATGTAGTACAAGTCCAGCGCGAAGCGCTGTTCGCTGGAGGTGTCCGAGCGTCCCGACACCTGCCACAGCCCGGTGATGCCGGGCAGCAGATTGGCGCGCTTCTTGGCCGTCTCGCCGAAGTCGCGCTCCAGTTCCTCCACCTCGCCGGTGGTCAGCGCTAGCGGGCGCGGGCCTACCACGCTCATGTCGCCCTTGAGCACATTGAGGAACTGTGGGAATTCGTCCAGGGAGGTTCGGCGCAGGAATTTGCCCACGCGCGTGACGCGCGGATCGTTCTTGGCTTTAAAAAACGCGCCTTTCTGGTCGTTGAGATTTTTCACTTCGGAGATGCGCTTTTCCGCGTCCATCACCATGGTGCGGAACTTGTGCGCCATGAAGACGCGGCCCTTGTGGCCGTAGCGCTCCTGGCTGAAAAAAATCGGCCCGGCGCTGTCGAGCTTGATGGCCGCGCAGATCAGCAGCCACAGAGGCGCCGTGACCAGCAGGAGCGCGGAGGAGAAAACGACATCGAACACTCGCTTGGCCGCGAAATTGGCCGCGGTCAGCGAGGTGTGCTGGATGCGGTAGGCGGGCAGGCCCAGGTGGCTGTCGAGCTGGACTTCGCCCAGGCGCAGTTCCAAAATGTCGGGCACCAGCTTGAAGCCCACGCCGCGCGCGTCGCAGGCCTCGGC
>JAJZQS010000006.1 GCA_021806745.1 bacterium | reverse complement strand
AGCCCGTGCGCATACTGGACATGGCCAAGAGCTTGATCCTGCTGTCGGGCCTTGAGCCGGGCAAGGACGTGGAGATCAAGTTCACCGGCCTCAAGCAGGGCGAGAAGCTCACCGAGGAGCTGACCGAAGACCCCGCCGCCGAAGGCGCGTCCGAGCATTCCGACATCCTGATCTTGCGCGGCGAGAACGCCGCCCCCGCCGACCTGGACGCGCGCCTGCTGGACCTGGAAATCGCCGCGCGCGCCGCCGATCCCGCCGCCGTCCTGCGCCGCCTGCGCGAGCTGGTGCCCACCTTCAACCCCGACCCCGCCCACGAAGCCGCGGCCTGAACCTCCCGCCCGGCGCCGCCGCCTAAATTCTGAGGGAACTTTTTTGGGGGGTGATTCGTATGTTGAGGCATGGACCTGCGCGCGAGACGGACGGCCGCAAAAAAACGGGGCCTTGATTTTGCGCCCAGCCGTGCTATAATTTACTCACTTCATCCCCGCTCGACTTGCCGAAAGGCCCGGGCGGGGTACTTTTTTGACGGGGACGCGCTTCCTCGGGCCGTCGCCTTTATTGACGGTCAAAATCTGTTCCACGCGGCGCGGGCCGCGTTCTCCTGCCGGTATCCGAACTACGACCCGTTGGCCCTGTCCGCCGCGCTCTGCCGCAGCAACGGTTGGCGATTGGCGCAGTGCCGCTTCTACACCGGCATTCCCGCTCCGGAGGATGACTCCTTTTGGCATGGATTCTGGAGCGGGAAGCTGCGTGCGATGAGCCGAGAGAAGGTGTCTGTTTACAGTCGGCGCCTGCGCTATCGCCGCGTCGAGGTTGAACTGCCGCGGCGCGCGGAGTTCGGCGCGATGGCCGGCAAGCGCTACGGCTTCCGTGCCGGCCAAGAGAAAGGCATCGACGTGCGCTTGTCTTTGGACATCATCCGCTTGGCCTTGAAAAGAGAGTATGAGGTCGCTCTCGTCTTCAGCCAGGATCAGGATTTGTCCGAGGCGGCCGACGAGCTTCGCGTCATCGCCGAAGAGCAGGGGCGCCGCATTGAAATGGCTTCGGCGTTTCCCGTGGGCGCCACGGCCACCAACCGGCGCGGCATCGATAGGACCAAGTGGATCGCGATCGACAAAACGACATATGAACGCTGCGTCGATCCCCGGGATTACCGCCCGCCGCGAAGTGAACCTATAATCTTCACCCTGCAGTCGTCTTCGTCCGCGCGGCGTGCGCCCCACGCGCCTGGGCGCGTTCCTGCGCCGCTTTCGATTGGACGAGTTCCCGCAGTTGTGGAATGTCTTGCGCGGGGAGATGTCCTTGGTGGGCCCGCGCCCGGAGTGGGTGAAGGAAGTGGCGGTCATCGAAAAGTCCGTGCCCAACTACCACCTGCGCCACCTGGTGCCGCCCGGCATCACCGGCTGGGCCCAGGTCTACTACCGCGCCACCCAAGGCCTGGAAGGCTCCCTGGAAAAGCACCACTACGACCTCTACTACCTGAAGAACTTCTCCCCGGCGCTGGACTTGGCCATCTTGCTCAAGACCGTCAAGCGCGTGTTCCTCAGCGACGCGCGCGTGCAGTCCGTGCGCGTGCCCTTCCCCGCCGAGCGCCGACCGCTGCCCGAGGTGGACGTGGCGGCCATCGTGGGCCGGCCCTGACCGGACCGTCCGCCCGACCCCGCCGCGCCGCGCATGGAACTTTTTGGGGGGTCGCCGCGTATGTTCAGGGTGGGACTTTGGACCCTGGACGGTCAAGGAGGCGGCGATGCATAATGAGGGCGAGGGAAGGGACGGGTGCGTTCGTGGAAATCCGGCGAATTTGCTTCGGTTCCGCGGGATGCACTACAATTTGGGGGTGGTGTCCGTGACATCCGACAAGGACGGCAACCGGCGCACCGGTGCCTCGTTGCCTCCGGCGTGCCTGCCTCGAACGGGAGCGCTCTTCGCCGTCCCCGGCTTCTTTAGAGGCGCGGCGCGCATACTGGACCTGGCCGCGCTCTTCAACCGTTATAACACGAGTTCGACGACGGAAGAAGCCGACTCCTGGGCGATCTACCGCGACTGGCTGGCCGTCGGCGACGACATCCGCGCCGTCTTCGACTCCGCCGCCACGGCTCGAAAACCGTGACGCCCCCGCCTGACGGGATAACTCCGTCGCCGGAAGATCCTCCGGCCGCCGCGGTCGTCGGGGCGCCGGGCGGGCCCGCCCGCTCCGTTCCGCGCCCGGTCGTCGCACGCCAGATCACCGTCCAAGGCATGGCGATTCAATACTCCGGCCCGCTTCCGCCGCCGGAGATCATGGCGGCATACGAACGAACATTGCCCGGTTCGTCGGAGCGGTTGATGAAGCAAGTCGAACTTCAGTCGGAACACCGCCGCGCGCTTGAGAGCATCGTGGTCCACGCGGGAGCGCGGGATTCGCGTCTTGGGATCGCAGCGGGCGTCGTCGTTTCCCTGAGTTGTCTGGCCGTGGCCGCCTACGCGGTGCATGAAAAAAGCCCGGGAGTGGCGATCGCGATCGTGACGACCACGCTGGTTTCATTGGTCGGCGTTTTCGTGTCGGGCTCCCGCTCCAGCAAGCAGGAGCGGGATCAAAAGGCGGCTGAAAATCCCGCGCCGGGCGCTCATCCTTCCCCGTCAACACCCACGAACCCCTCCGCTCCGGCCGCATAGGCGTTCCTGCTGATTTCCACGGACAAGGCCGTCAAGCCGTCCTCCGTGATGGGGGCCACCAAGCGCCTGGCCGAGATCGCGGCCACCGCACCCCGCCCCGGCGCCACGCGCTTCATGGCGGTGCGCTTTGGCAACGTGCTGGGCTCCTCCGGCTCCGTACTGCCGATCTTCCAGAAGCAATTGGAGCAGGGCGGCCCGCTGACCGTCACGCATCCGGACGTGCGGCGCTTCTTCATGACCGTGGAGGAGGCCGTGGGGCTGATCTTGCAGGCGGTGGCCCTGGCCAAGGGCGGGGAGATCTTCGTGCTCAAGATGGGCGAGCCCGTGCGCATACTGGACATGGCCAAGAGCTTGATCCTGCTGTCCGGGCTTGAGCCGGGCAAGGACGTGGAGATCAAGTTCACCGGCCTCAAGCAGGGCGAGAAGCTCACCGAGGAGCTGACCGAGGACCCCGCCGCCGAAGGCGCGTCCGAGCATTCCGACATCCTGATCTTGCGCGGCGAGAACGCCGCCCCCGCCGACCTGGACGCGCGCCTGCTGGACCTGGAGATCGCCGCGCGCGCCGCCGACCCCGCGGCCGTCCTGCGCCGCCTGCGCGAGCTGGTGCCCACCTTCAACCCCGACCCCGCCCACGAAGCCGCGGCGTAGCCGCGCTCCGTCGGCGCCGCCGCGCCGCGCATGGAACTTTTTTGGGGGGATGATCGTATCCTTGGGATGAAGAACCTGATCACGGCGATCGACGCAGACCGTCTCATTTACACGATCCGCGGCCGGCGCGTGATGCTGGATGCGGACTTGGCCATGATTTACGGCGTGCCGACGAAGCGGCTGAATGAACAAGTCCGACGCAATCAAGAAAGATTCCCTGAAGACTTCGCGTTTCCGTTGGCCCCTCACGAGGCGGCCGCCTTGAACCGGTCGCAATTTGCGACCGGTTCACAGAAGCACCGGGACCCGCGTTCCTTGCCCGTGGCATTCACCGAACACGGGGCCATCATGCTCGCCTCGGTCCTGAAAAGTCCCATCGCTGTCGCGGCCAGCATCAGCGTGGTACGCGCCTTCAACCGCCTGCGGCAAATCGCCGACAAGCATAAGGAGCTCGCTTCCGCTCTCGATAAGCTCGAACGCGAGGTTCGCGGGCATGCCGCACGCGCGGATTCGCGTCTCGATGAGCACACGGAGAGTATCAAGACATTGTTCGCCGTAATCCACGAGATCATGGAGCCGCCCATCCGATCGCGAAAACGGATCGGCTTCAACCCTGAATGAAATCAGTTCCGATTGAACCTCGAGTCCGGCGACGAGACTATTGCCGCCCTCCTGTGTCCGCGAAGTGATCTAACCAACTACCACCTGCGCCACCTGGTGCCGCCCGGCATCACCGGCTGGGCCCAGGTCTACTACCGCGCCACCCAAGGCCTGGAAGGCTCTCTGGAAAAGCACCACTACGACCTCTACTACCTGAAGAACTTCTCCCCGGCGCTGGACTTGGCCATCTTGCTCAAGACCGTCAAGCGCGTGTTCCTCAGCGACGCGCGCGTGCAGTCCGTGCGCGTGCCCTTCCCCGCCGAGCGCCGACCGCTGCCCGAGGTGGACGTGGCGGCCATCGTGGGCCGGCCCTGACCGGACCGTCCGCCCAGACCCGCCGCGCCGCGCATGGAACTTTTTGGGGGGTCGCCGCGTATGTACTTGGGCGCGGACGCCCAAGAATGGACATCGAGATACTCCGCCGACGAATCATTTCCGGAAGATACGAGATGACCCAGCACGCCAAGGATGAGGCCACCGATGACGGATTTGATACGGCCGACGTGGAGAATATTGTCCTGACCGGCAAGGTGGTCAAAGTCATGACCCGCGATGAGCGCGGGGCTCGATACGTCGTGTCCGGACTCTCGGCGGACAAGCGGGACGGGGAGGTCGTCTGCCGAATGCTTTCCTCTGGAAAAATGCGGATCGTCACGGTATACTCAAAACAACGATGAAACGAGACGCCTGCGAGAATTGCGGCGGAAGCGTCCTGAGCCGAAAGGCGCGGGTGGACCATCGCTGGAAGGGAAGGCTCATCGTGGTCGAAGGCGTTCCCGTCGGCGTCTGCCGGCGCTGCGGGGAGCGCTACTATGACGCCGCCGTCCTGCGGCGGTTGGACTTCATGGCGCGCGATAAACACGTCCGCGCGCGCCGCATTTTGGTCCCCGTCGCCGACTACGCGCCCGCCGACGCGGCGATGCCATCGCCCGCGAAATAAGGCCGGACTCCAGCGACGAACGGTCTTTTGCTTTAAAGCCCAAACCGGCCGAACCGGATAAACGTACGCGTCCATTCGACGCCGATTGGGCTTAAAAGCAAAGAACCAAAAACGAGAGACCTGGCCGGCGCGGCGGATAACGGACCTGGGGCTCCTACCGCGTGGTCGAGCGCGAAGACCTGGAGGCGGCGCTGACGGCGGCCCTGCGCCTGCCGCGCGCGTTCAGGGAAGATCGGCGCGTTGGTGAATGGAACTTTTTCGCAGTTGATTCGCATGTTCCGCGTCGGGACTTTGGACCCTGGACGAAGGCGGAGGAGACGATGCACAATGTCGAGGACATGAAGAGAAACGGCGACGCGCCGGCCCTGAAAAGAGATGTTTGGGCGTCGAAGGCCGCCCTGCGCGCGGATTTCACCTCGGCGTTGAACGGCTTGAGGTCCGATCTCGTGAGAAAAATCGACGGCTTCATGACCGTCGTCATGAAAGTGGACCGCGCCCAAATGGTGGTCGACGACAGGCTGAGTTCCCTGGAAGGCCGCGCGTAGGTGCGCCGAAAAACAACGCCCCTGCTGGCCGCGGCGCTGGCCGCGGCCTGTGCGCCCAGGCCCTATGATTTTCCCGTGGGCCTCTACGCCGTGTCCAAACCCGAGGACGCCGCGCGCGTGGCGCATTTGGGCTTCAACGCCGTCCAGTGCTACGACGGCGAGGACATCGCGCAGGCCCGCGCCATGCAGAAGGCCGCTCGCGCGGCCGACGAGATGCTGCTCATCGCCCCCGACGCGCCCATGAAGGCCGGCGCCAGCGCCAAGGACTTTCCCGGCGCCGTGTGGTATCTCCAAGACGAGCCCGATGTTTCCGGCGTGAGCCCCGAGACGCTCGCCGCGCGCGACAAGAAAGTGGCCGCCTGGGCGCCGGGGGCTGCGCGCGCGTTCGTGGTGGGCGACGCGGACCGCGCCAAGGACTACCCCGGCATCGGCCAGGTGCTGATGGAGGATTGGTATCCCGTCCCGCACCTGCCGCTGGAATCCTCCGGCGACAAGGTGGCCGCCGCCGTCAAGGCGGCGGGGGGGCGGCGGGTGTGGGCCGTCTTGCAGGCCTTCGACTGGCGCCTGTCGCCTCAGCACGACCCGAACAAGCCGCGCGTCGGCCGCTTTCCCACTTTCGAAGAGATGCGCTTTTTGAGCTACGACGCCGTGCTCAACGGCGCGCGGGGCCTGTGGTATTTCGCCCTGGAGCCGGCGCCGGACTACAACCTCCTGCGCGAGCCCTGGCTGATGGTGCGCCTGGCGCGCGTTTCCCTGGAGATGAGCCAAATGGCGCCCATCTTCGCGCGCGGCGCGCCGGAAAAACCGCCCTACCCGCCCTCGGACGACGCCCCCGTGGTCCGCGCCTGGCGCTACCGCGGCCGAGACTACGCCGTGCTCACCGTCCGCCGCCCGGGCAAATATAAAAAAGTGCCCGAGGTCATGCTCTCCGGCCGCTGGCGCGCGCTCTTCGCGCCCCGGCGCGACCCGCGCGACTCCCTTCTGGAGCACGAGGGCGGCTGGTATCTGGGACCCTACGAGGTCCTGGTGCTCGAAAGCCGCCCCTGGCCTTTCTAGCGCCGCGCAAAAAGGCATAATCGCGGGGTGAAAGCGCGAACCGTGTCGGTGACGGGCTTGGGGTATGTGGGCCTGCCGCTGGCCGCCGCCTTCGCGCGCCGCGGACTCGTGGTGGGATTTGACTGCGACCCGCAACGCGTGGCCGAGCTCAAGAAAGGCCACGACCGCACCCGCGAGCTCGCCCCGGGGGACTTCCAGCGCAAGAACCTGCTTTTGACCTGCGACCCCGAAGACTTGCGCCGCGCCGACTTTCACATCGTGGCGGTGCCCACGCCCGTGGACTCGGCCAAGCGCCCCGACCTCGAGCCCCTGCTGTCGGCCTGCCGGAGCGTGGGCGCCATCCTCAAGCGCGGCGACATCGTCGTCTTCGAGAGCACCGTCTATCCCGGCGCCACCGAGGAGGACTGCGCGCCGGCGCTGGAGCTCGCCTCGGGGCTCAAGAGCGGGCGGGATTTCTTCCTGGGCTACTCGCCCGAGCGCATCAACCCCGGCGACCGCGCGCACGGCCTGGAGCGCGTGGTCAAGATCGTCTCGGGCCAAGACGAGCGGACCTTGAAGGAGGTGGCGCGCGTCTACGCGCGCGTGGCCAAGGCGGGCGTGCACCGCGCCCCGTCCATCAGGACCGCCGAGGCCGCCAAGGTCATCGAGAACACCCAGCGCGACCTCAACATCGCGCTGGTCAACGAACTGGCGATGATCTTCGCGCGCATGGGCCTGGACACCCGCGAGGTGCTGGCCGCGGCCGGCACCAAGTGGAACTTCCTGCCCTTCGCGCCGGGACTCGTGGGCGGGCACTGCATCGGCGTGGACCCGTATTACCTCACCCACAAGGCCGCGGCGCTGGGCCATGCCCCCGAGGTCATCTTGGCCGGGCGGCGCGTCAACGACTCCATGGCCGCCTACTGCGCGCGCCGCACGCTCCAGGCGCTGTCGCGCCGCGGCCCCGGGCCCTGGACCGTGACCGTGCTCGGCCTGACTTTCAAGGAGAACATTCCCGACGCGCGCAACAGCCAGGCGGCGGTCCTGGCCGCGGAGCTCGCCCGCGCCGGCGCGCGCGTGCAGGTCCACGACCCCGTCTGCGACCCGGAGTCGGCCGAGCGCGAGTACGGCCTCAGGCTCGTCGCGCGCAAGGACCTCGACCCCGCCGACGCGGTGGTGCTGGCCGTGGCCCACCGCGAGTTCGCGCGCGGAGGTTGGCGCCTGGCGCGCGCGCTGCTGCGCGGCGGGCGCGGAGTCGTGGCCGACATCAAGGCCGTCTTGCCGCGCCCCGCGCCCGCGGGCGTGGAGCTCTGGCGGCTCTAGCGCCGCAGCAGTTCGGCCACGCCGGCGGCCACGCGCTCGGCCGCGCGCCCGTCGCCGTAGGGGTTGGTCACGCCGGTCATACGCTTGTAGAGCGCGGGGTCTCCCAGCACCCGGCGCGCGGCCGCGGCCACGCCGCGCTCGGTGGTTCCCGCGATGAGCGCACCCCCGACGGCCACGAGTTCCGGGCGCTCGGTGGTCTCGCGCAGGATGAGCACGGGCTTGGAGAGGCTGGCCGCCTCCTCCACGATGCCGCCGGAGTCGGTGAGGATGAGCTTGGCGCCGGCCATCAGGCGCACGAATTCGAGGTAGGGCGCCGGCGGGCGCAGCTCGGCGCGCGAGTGGCGCACCTCGCGCAGCGCCGCCGCGCGCACCTGGGGGTTGGGGTGGACGGGGTAGATCAGGCGCAGGTCGGGATGCTCGTCGAGGATGCGCAGCAGGGCCTTGAACAGGCGCGCCATGGGCGCGCCGAAGCTCTCGCGGCGGTGGAGGGTGACCAGCGCGTAGTCTCCCGCGGGCGGCGCGCCGCTTTTCAGCGCGCGCGCCTTGGCCCAGAGCACCGCGTCGACGGCGGTGTTGCCGGTCACGCGCACGAGCGCGGGGGCTATCCCTTCGCGCAACAGGTGCTCGCGCGCGGCGCGGGTGGGGGCGAAGTGCCGCGCGGCCAGGCGCGCGATCAGCGAACGGTTGGCCTCCTCGGGGAAGGGGTCGGCGAGGTCGCCGGTGCGCAGACCCGCCTCGACATGGGCGACGGGAATCTTGAGATGGAAGGCCGCCAGCGCGCCGGCCAGCGCCGTGGTGGTGTCGCCCTGGACCACGACGACGGCGGGGGGGCGCTTGGTCAGTTCGCGCTCAAGGCCCGAGAGCATGGCCGCCAGCGCCGAGGTCGGCGTCTGGCCCGGGCGCGTCGCGTCCAGGTCGAAGTCGGCGCGCAAGTCCAGATCGCGCAGCGCCGCGTCGAGCATGTCCCGGTGCTGGGCGGTAACGCCCAGGCGCGCGGCGCGCTCGCCCAGGCGCGCGCGCAGCGCGCGCACCACGGGGGCCAGCTTGACCGCCTCCGGGCGCGTGCCGGCCAGCACGAGGACTGGCGCGCTCTTCACGGCTGCAACTCCTTGGAGAGCAGCCACTCCCAGCCGAAGGCTCCGGGGCGCGTGGCCAGGCGCAGTTTCGAGCGGTCTGCCTTGAGGCGGGCGTAGAGGAAGGGGTCGACATCGAGGTCCGTGCCGTCGATGCCGGGGCGGATGAAGTCGATGTTGGCGCGGTAGTAGGCGACGCCGTGGCCGTCGCGGCCGGAGAATAGGCCGCTGACGGGCACTTCAAAGCGCGAGACCGGGCCGCGGTCGAGGACGGCGTTGCCCATGCAGAAGAGGAAGTAGCCGAGCACGGGCGCGCCGAGCGCGGCCGCGGCCGCGGCGCGGCCCGCGCCCTCCAAAAACCAGGTGCGGCCGCGGATTTTGGCGACGGCCGCGCCCAGCCCCAGCAGGCCCAGCGGCCCCGACACGCGCAGCGACGCCCAAAACGCGCCCCACTCGTCGAGCGGCATGGGCGGCGTCAGCGCGGAAAACAGGTGAAACATCCCCACCATCGTCAGCAGCGCCGCGATGAGCGCGGCGTTGGCCTTGAACAGGAACGCCTCGCGTTCGTCGTCCAAAAGCGCGCGCGCGGCGTAGGCGCGCGCGACGGGAGAGTCGGCTTCACGCGGCGGCGTGAACTGCGCGCGCGCGGCCAGGGCCGACAAGGCGTTTGCCAGCGTCTGGCCGAACTGGGCGCCGTATTGGGTCGGGTCGTCGCACTTGGGCGCTTGCGAGTAGCCCTCCCAGGTCGCCGAGGCCCAGGCGCCGTCGCGCTTGAATTGGGTGAACCCGAGTTGAAACAGGGCCGCGACCGCGTCGCGCCGGGACTGCTCGCCCAGCAGAGACTGGGCGAAGGCCGGGTCGTCGCACTCGACATGGAACTGCGCGGACCACTGCGGGTCGCCCAGGTCCACGCGGCCCTCGAAACCCGCCCCCTCGGCCGCTCGGTCGGCCAGGCCCTCGCGGCGCACGATCAACGGCGGGCCGTAGGCTCCGGGAACGCGCGCGCGCAGCCAGCTGCCCTCGCGGTCGCTGTGGAAGAAGATCTCGCCGCCGCCCTGCGTCATCGCCTGCCCGGCGGCCTTGAGAAAGGCGGCGTCGATGGGCTTTTGGCGGATGATCAGCGCCGCGACGATCAAAAAGCACAAAAGCCCTCCGCCGCCCAGGGCATACATCAAGTGCAAGGCGAATGGCGACATGGCGGGATGATAACAGATGTCCGCGTTTTTCGCGAGACGCCGACGCCGCCGGACAGGTCCTGCCCGAGTCTTTGGACTTCCATGAAATATCATATCTAAGACTTGATATTTCATGGTCGTAGGGATATGATAAAGCATGATCCCGAGGCCTCGCGACGAGTCCGATCTCCGCGCGCTGCTGCGTCGATTTCCCGCGACGGCCCTGCTGGGGCCGAGGCAATGCGGCAAGACCACTCTGGCGCGCGCGATGAGACCGGACCATTTTTTCGATTTGGAAAACCCGCGCGACGCCAGGCGCTTGGAACAGCCGCAGTTGGCGTTGGAGGATTTGCGCGGCCTGATCGTCATCGACGAGGTCCAGCGCCGGCCGGAAATTTTTGAACTTCTGCGCCACATGATCGACCGCGGCCGCGGGCGCCGCTTCTTGCTCCTGGGAAGCTCGTCGGCTCCGCTGGCCCGCGCCGGCGCGGAGACCCTGGCCGGGCGGATCGCGTTTCATCATCTGGGTGGCCTGCGCCCCTCGGATGTGGGCGAAAGTCGGACCGCGGCCTTGTGGCTGAGAGGGGGATTCCCGCGCTCGTTCACGCGCCGCGGCGACGCGGACAGCCTCCTCTGGCGGGAAAATTTCACGGCGACGTTCCTGGAGCGCGACATCCCGCAATGGGGCCCGCGAATTCCCGCGCCGACTCTGCGCCGATTTTGGACGATGCTTTGTCACGCGCACGGACAGGTCGTCAATCTCTCCGAACTTGGCCGCTCTTTCGGCGTGTCCGACATGACCGTGCGGGCTTATCTGGATGTATTAAGCGCGGGCTTCATGGTCCGCCAACTTCAGCCCTGGCACGCGAACCTGGGCAAGCGCCTGGTCAGGCGTCCAAAGATATACATCCGCGACAGTGGTCTTCTGCACGCGCTCCTGTCCATAGGCGCCCGCGATGAGCTGCTCTCCCACCCGATCGCGGGCGCGTCCTGGGAGGGCTTCGCGCTTGAGAGCTTGGCCGCGGAACTCGCGCTGCGCCCTGAGCGCTGCCATTTCTGGGCCACGCACAACGGCGCGGAGCTGGACTTCTTCTGGCAAAGCGGCGGCAGGAACTGGGGCGCGGAGTTCAAACTCGCGGACGCCCCCGCGATGACGCCGTCGATGCGCGCGGCGCTGGGAGACTTGAGGCTGGAACATCTTTGGGTGATCTACCCGGGCCGGGAGCGCTACCGTTTGGATCGCCGAGTCACGGTCCTGCCCCTCTCGCGCCTGCGCGAGATCTCCGCGAGCCTGTAGAAAGAAAAACCCCGCCCGGGAGCGTTCCCGGGCGGGGTCTTCTGCGGACGGCTCGCGGCTAGATGAACAGCGGCGCCAGCACCAAGGTGATGGTGGCCAGCAGCTTGATGAGCACGTGGATCGAGGGGCCCGCGGTGTCCTTGAACGGGTCGCCCACGGTGTCGCCGACGACGGCGGCCTTGTGCGCCTCGGACTTCTTGCCGCCGTAGGCGCCGGTCTCGATGTATTTCTTGGCGTTGTCCCACGCGCCGCCGGCGTTGTTGAGGAACAGCGCCATCAGGATGCCCGAGATGGTGCCCACCATCAGGAGCGCGGCCACCGCCTCGGCGGCGATGGTGGGCGCGTCCACGCGGATGAACACGCGCATCGTCAGGCCGATGACCACCGGCCCCGCCGTGGCCAGCAGGCCGGGAAGGATCATCTGCTTGAGCGCGCCCAGCGTGACGATGTCCACGCACTGGCCGTAGTCGGGGTCTTCGGTGCCCTTCATGATGCCGGGCTTCTCCTTGAACTGGCGGCGGACCTCGGTGATGACGGTCTGGGCGGCCTCGCCCACGGCCTTGATGGCCAGCGAGGCGAACAGGAACACCAGCATCGCGCCGACCATCGCGCCGACGAAGACCTCGGGCTTGGAGAGGTCCACCGCGATGCGCACGCCGGTGTAGTTGTAGATCTCGTCGAGGTAGGCCGAGAACAGCAGGAAGGCCGCCAGCGCCGCGGAGCCGATCGCGTAGCCCTTGGTCAGCGCCTTGGTGGTGTTGCCCACGGCGTCGAGGCGATCGGTCTTCTTGCGGATCTCCTCGGGCTGGCGCGACATCTCCACGATGCCGCCGGCGTTGTCGGTGATGGGGCCGAAGGTGTCCATCGCGAGAACATAGGCCGCGGTGCCCAGCATTCCCATCGTGGCCACGGCCGTGCCGAACAGGCCCGCGGTGAAGCGCGCGTCGGGCGGCAGGGCGATGGAGCCAAGCTTATACGAGGCCAGGATCGCGACGGCGATGACCAGCACCGGCAGCGCCGTGCACTCAAGGCCCACCGCGATGCCCGAGATGATGTTGGTCGCGGGTCCGGTCTTGGAGGCCTCGGCGATGGCCAGCACGGGGCGGTACTTGTACTCGGTGTAGTATTGCGTGAGGTAGACGAAGGCCTGCGCGGTCAGGATGCCGATGAGGCCGCAGGTCGTGTAGTAGATCCAGGCGTTGGGCGCGGCGTCGGTGCGCAAAAGCCACCAGGCCGCCGCGGCAAAACCCACCGCCGCCAACACCGAGGTCAGGTAGTAGCCGATGTTGAGCGCGTCCATGGGGTCTTCGTGCTCCTCGGTCTGCACCACGAGCACTCCGAAAATCGAGGCGAGAATTCCCAGCGCGCGCGCCACCAGCGGGAAGATCACGCCCTTCCAGCCGAAGTAGGGGATCAGCGACACGCCCAGGATCATGGCGCCGATGTTCTCGGCGGCGGTGGACTCGAAGAGGTCCGCGCCGCGGCCCGCGCAGTCGCCGACGTTGTCGCCCACGAGGTCGGCGATGACGGCGGGGTTGCGCGGGTCGTCTTCGGGGATGCCGGCCTCGACTTTGCCCACGAGGTCGGCGCCCACGTCGGCGGCCTTGGTGTAGATGCCGCCGCCCAGCTGCGCGAACAGCGCCACGAACGACGCGCCGAAGCCGTAGCCGACGATCATGAACGGGATCTTCTCATACGGATAGCCCAGCGTCTTGAGCAGCGCGAACAGCCCGCCTACGCCGATGAGCGACATCGAGGTCACGAACAGCCCCGAGACCGCGCCGCCGCGAAGGGCGATGCGCAGGGCGTCGTTGAGGCTGGTGCGCGCGGCCGAGGCCGTGCGGATGTTGGTGCGAATCGACACCCACATGCCGATGTAGCCGGCGATGAGCGAGCACGCGGCGCCCGCGATGAACGAGCCCGTGGTGCACACCGCCAGCACCATGGGCGCGGCGGGGTCGTGGGGGTTGGCCTTGCGCACGAACGCGTAGAGCAGGAAGATCACCACGGCCAGCACGCCCGAGAGGGTCACGATGGTGTAGTTCTGGCGGCGCAGGAAGGCCTCGGCGCCGGCCTTGATGGCGTCGGAGATCTTGCGCATCTCCGGCGTTCCGGTGTCCTTGGCCATGACCCAGTTGATCAGCCAGAAAGCGACGGCCAGAGACAGAAAAGAGATTCCCATCACCAGCGTGAACGGGAACCTCATCGAGTGCAGAAAGTCCATTCATTTCCTCCGCGTGTGTGCGTGCTTGACGGCCGTGGATTATGACATTTGATCGTGAAAATCGTCAATTCTCACGACGAGAGCCGCGCCAGGAAGTCCGCGCGCGCGGACGCGAAGCGCCCGGCGAGAACGGCCGCGCGGGCTTGCGCGGCCACGCCCGCCATGAAGTGCAGGTTGTGATAGCTGAGCAGGCGGTAGGCCGCCAGTTCCGAGGCGCGCAGCAGGTGGCCGAGATAGGCCTTGGTGTAGCGCGCGCACACGAAGCACGAGCACTCGGGGTCCAGCGGCGTGAAGTCTCGACGGAAGCGCGCGTTGGTCACGTTGAATTTTCCCGAGGCGGTCATGATGTGGCCGCTGCGCGCCACGCGCGTGGGGTAGACGCAGTCCATCATGTCGACTCCGCAGGCCGCGGCGTCCCAGATGTCGCTCGGCGTGCCCACGCCCATCAGGTAGCGGGGGCGGTCGGCGCGCAGAAGGGCGGTGGTCTCGCCGAGCATGGCCCAGGTGGTGGGCTTGTCCTCGCCCACCATGAAGCCGCCGATGGAGATGCCGTCGGCCGGGCAGTCGTTGTGGTGCTCGGCCGACGGGCGGCGCAGCCTCGGGTGCAGGCCGCCCTGATAGAGCGGGAAAAACAGCGACTTCGCGCCGGCCGCGCGCGCGGCCGCGACCGCCGGCACCGAGCGGTCGAGCCATCTTCGCGTGCGCTCGAGAGCGCGCGCGGCGTCCGCCTCCGCGCAGGGGTAGGGCGGGCACTCGTCGAGCGTGGTCCAGCCGTCGGAGCCGAGTTCGGCTTGGACGGCGATCACGGACTCGGGGGTCAGCCGGTGCTTGGAGCCGTCCAGGTGCGAGCGGAAAGTCACGCCCTCGTCGTCGACGGCGCGCAGCTTCGACAAAGACAGGACCTGGAAGCCTCCCGAGTCGGTGATGATGAAGCCGTCGTAGCCGCCCATGAAGGCGTGCAGGCCGCCGGCGGCCTTGACGGTTTCGGTTCCCGGGCGCAGGTAGAGATGGTAGGAGTTGGCCAGGATCGCGCGGGGGTTGAGGCGCGCCAGGTCGTCGGCGTCGAGCGCCTTGACGCTGGCCTGCGTGGCCACGGGCATGAAGCAGGGCGTCTGCACGGGGCCGCGCGGCGTGTCGAGCACCCCGGCGCGCGCGCCGCCGCTTTCGGCCTGGAGCGTGAAGCTCATAGGATCAAGGTCGCGTCGCCGAAGGAAAACAGCCGGTAGCGGCGCGCGATCGCCTCGCGGTAGGCCGACAGCAGGCGCTCGCGCCCGGCGAACGCGCAGGCCAGCAGCAGAGGCGTGGAGCGCGGCAGGTGGAAGTTCGTGATCAGGGCGTCGACGGCGCGAAACTCGTGGCCGGGGCGGATGTAGAGCGAGCTTTCGCCGCGCGCGGCCGTCAGGCCCTCGGGGCGGCGCGCGAGGGTTTCCAGCGTGCGCGTGACCGTGGTGCCCACGGCGACGATCCGGCCGCCGCCCTCGCGCGCCCGGCGCAGGGCCAGCGCCTGGTCCTCTTCCACTTCATAGCGCTCGGGCAGCATCCGGTGCGCGTCGGCGTCGTCTCCCGTGATGGGGCGGAAGGTGCCGCGGCCGACATGAAGCGTGATGTAGGCGACGGCCACGCCCCCGGCGCGCAGGCGCTCCAGGAGCCCCTGCGTGAAGTGCAGGCCGGCGGTGGGGGCGGCGATGGAGCCCTCGTCGCGCGCGTAGACGGTCTGGTAGCGCGCGGCGTCGGCGCGCGAGGGCGAGCGCTTCTTGGCGATGTAGGGCGGCAGGGGGGCAAGTCCGCGCTCGGCCAGGTAGGGGCGCAAATCGGGAGCGGAGAACTTGAGCAGGTATTCGCCGTCTTCGTTCAAGCCCTCGACGAGCGCGGTGAGCTCCCCGTCGAAGACGAGCGTCTGCCCGGCCTTGAAGCCGGAGGCCAGCGCGCTCCAGCGCGCGGGACCGAGTTCGCGCACGAGCAGGAGGTCGGCGCGGCCTCCGGTGGACTTGCGCCCGATGAGCCGGCAGGCCATGACCTTGGTGCGGTTGAGCGCCAGGCAGTCCCCGGGCTTGAGAAAGCGCGGCAGGTCGCCAAAGACCGCGTGCTCCAGGCGCCCGGACGCGCGGTCGACGACGAGCAGGCGCGAGGAGTCGCGCGGCTCGGCGGGAGCCGCGGCGACGAGCTCCTCGGGCAGTTCGTAGTCGTAGTCCGACAGGGGCAGGCGGGTCATCGTTCGACCACCGACAGCGTGGAGCCGGGAAAATAGAAGCTCAGGATCTGCTCGTAGGAGCGCCCGTGCTCGGCCTGGCGGCGCGCGCCCCACTGGCAGAGGCCCACGCCGTGGCCGGAGCCGGCACCCCAGAACTCGAGGCCGCGGCGCAGGCGCTTGAGGCGCTTGATCTTGACGCTCTTGAGGTCGGCCGCACCCAGCGCCAGCCGCAGGCCGTTGGCGTCGACGCGTTCGTCGCGTCCGCCGGCGCGCGCGACGAAGTCGCGCAGGTAGCCCGCGGGGTCGCGGCGGCCGAGCTTGAGCGACTTGAGCACGCCGCGCAGGTTCGCCTTTTGCTCGAGCGCCGCGGTCAGGTCCTGCCAGGAGAAGTAGGCGCTCCAGCGCATGGGCGGCGCGGTGCGGCACCACGGGTCGCGCACGCCGCGCAGCGGGCGCGGGGTCTTGGCCGGGTCGCCGCCCCAGACCTCGGCGGCGTTCTCGGTGTGGCCGCCGCAGCAGGCGTGGAAATAGGTGCGCAGGAGCTTTCCGTGCCAGCCCAGCACTTCGCCGCGGGTCTGGCGCACGGCCGTGCGGACATTCTCGTTGACGCCGGCGAGTCCCCGGAACACCTGCGAGCGGGTGTCGCTGGTCAAGTCGAAGCCTTGGTCGCGGAAGCGTCCGAGGTTGGCGTAGGCGAAGGAGCGCGCGACCACGGCCTGGGCCTTGAGCGCCTCGGTGGGCCAGTCGGGGTCCATCTCGTGGGGAAGCACGCCGAGCAGGTAGTCCTCGATGGGCAGATCTTCGACGATGGTGACCGTGCGCGCGGGGTCCAGGCGCAGGATCAGCGCGCCCTCGTGGGGGTCGGCGCCCACGCGCACCGTGGTGCCGGGCGCGGGAATCAGGCGCGTGCCGCTGGGCAGGCTCAAGTCGGCCAGGCGCAGGCCATTGGCGCGGGGCTTGAGGCGCAGTTCGCCGCGCAGGCGCAGCGGGCGGCGGCGGCCGCCGGGCTCCTGCAAGACGGCCGGGCCCGAGACGCGCAGCGTCGCCGACAGCACGCCGCGCGCGATGGCCACGTCCACGCGCGAGGGCGCGCCGGCCTGCGCGCCCGCGCCCGTCAGCAGAAGTCCCAGCGCGGCGAGGGCGATCACAGCAAGTCGAGCGGGCGCTTGGGCGCCGCCAAGCCCAGGTGCGCGTAGGCCTTGGGCTGGGCCACGCGCCCGCGCGGGGTGCGCGCCAGGAAGCCGGCCTGGATCAAGTAGGGTTCGACCACGTCGGTGACGGTGTCGAGCTCCTCGCTGACGGCGATGGCGAGGTTTTCCACGCCGACGGGGCCGCCGTCGAACTTCTCGATGACGGCGCGCAGCAGGCGGCGGTCCATCGGGTCGAGGCCCTCGGCGTCGACTTCCAGGCGCGCCAGCGCGCCCTGCGCGAGCTCGGCGGTGATCACGCCTTCGCCGTCGACTTGCGCGAAGTCGCGCACGCGGCGCAGCAGGCGGTTGGCGATGCGCGGGGTGCCGCGGCAGCGGCGGGCGATCTCGTCGGCGCCGCCGCTCTCGCAGGCCGCGCCCAAAAGCCCGGCCGAGCGCAAGACGATGCGGCGCAGTTCCTCGGGGCCGTAGAAGCCCAACTGGGCGACGATGCCGAAGCGATCGCGCAGCGGGCCCGTCAAGAGTCCCGAGCGCGTGGTGGCCCCCACCAAAGTGAAGCGCGGCACCGCGAGCTTGAGCGTGGAGGCGGCGGGCCCCTTGCCGGTGGAGATGAAGAAGGTGTAGTCCTCCATCACGGGATAGAGCGCCTCCTCGACGAGGGGGTTGAGGCGGTGGATCTCGTCGATGAAGAACACGTCGCCCTCGGCGATGTCGGTGAGCAGCGCGGCCAGATCGCCCACGCGCTCGAGGATGGGTCCGCTGGCGGTGCGCAGGTTCACGCCCATCTCGCGCGCGAGGATGTTGGCGAGCGTGGTCTTGCCCAGGCCCGGCGGCGCGTAGAACAGGCAGTGGTCGAGCGGTTCGCCGCGCTGCTTGGCGGCTTGGATGAAGACGCGCAAGTTGGCCTTGAGCGTCTCCTGGCCGACGAACTCCGCCAGCGTCTTGGGCCGCAGCGCGCGGTCGGCGGGCTCCTCGCCGGGCTTGGCGCCGGCGCCGAGCACGGACTCCTCTCGCGGGGCGCCGCTCATAAGCGCTTGAGCGCCTGGCGCACGAGCTGGTCGGCGGGCACCTCGCGCCCGCCGTGCTCCTCGGACAGCGCCTGCAGGGCGGCGCGGACCTCGGAGCCCTTGTAGCCCAAGGATTCCAGCGCCGCCATCGCCTGCGACCAGGCGCCCGAAGCCGGCGCGGGCGCGTCGGCGCGCTGCACGCGGGGCGCGCCCGGCACGCGCAGGTCGTCGAGCTTGCCCTTGAGCGCGTCGAGGAGCTTGGCCGCGGTCTTCTTGCTGAAGCCGAACACGCCGCACAGAAGCTTCTCGTCGCGCTCGATGACCGCGCGGCGGAAGTCGGGCAGGGACTTTGAGGCCTTGTCGAGATACTCCAGCGCCTTCTTGGCGCCGGTGCCGGGGATCTCGTCGCGGAAAGCCAGGAAGAGGGACTTCTCCGACGCGTCGAGAAAGCCGTAGAGCGTCTCGCCTCCGCCATACATCGCGTAGGAGGGCACCACCAGCAAAAAGGCCTCGCCGCCCGGCTCGGGCAGGCGCGCGGCCGTCGACGCGGTGACGTGCACCTCGCGTCCGACGCCGCCGGTCTCCAGCACCACCGACTCCAGGTCCTTCGTTAATATGACGCCGCGAAGGGAACTGATCATGCGCGCGTCCCCCACGAGTCGAGCAGCGTCATCGCCTTGACGCGCCCGGCGCGAGCGTGGCACAAGGCGATGGCGGCCGCGTCGGCCACGTCGTTGGGGCGCAGGATTTCCTTGAGTCCGAGCGCCTTCTGCACGACGGTCTGCATCTGGGCCTTCTCGGCGCGGCCGGAGCCGGTGAGGGCGAGCTTGACGGTCTTGGGGTTGTATTCGTGCACGCCGAGTCCGGCCTGCGCGACGGCCAGCACCGCCACGCCGCGCGCTTGAAGCGTCGAGCGCACCGAGGTGGCGATCGTGGTGAAAAACATCTCCTCCATCGCGCAGGACTGCGGCGCGTGGGCGCGCAGAACCTCGGCCAACTGCGCGTGGATGGCCTTCAGCCGCAGCGGCAGGGGCGTCGCCGGCGCGGTGCGGATGACGCCGCTGGCCGTCAGGCGGGGGGAAGACGGCTCCCCGTCGAGTACGGCCCAGCCGGTCTCGTGCATCCCGGGGTCTACGCCCAGGACCTTGGGCATCAGGCCGCGAGCTTTTCCAGCAGCGAGTCGGCGATGTCGTAGTTGCCGTAGACGTTCTTGACGTCGTCGAGCGCCTCCAGCAATTCCAGGAGCTTGAGCACCTTGGGGGCGTCGGCCTCGCCCACGGAGACGACGGTGTCGGGGATCATCGCGACTTCGGCGGAGGACGCGGTGATCTTCTTGGCCGCCAGGCCGTCCTTGACCTTCTGCAGGTCGTTGGGGGCGGTGTAGATCTCGTAGGAATCGCCCGCGGACTTGAAGTCCTCGGCGCCGAGGTCGAGCGCGGCGCCCATCACCTCGTCTTCGGTCGGCGCGCCTTCCTTCTTGACGACGATCAGGCCCTTGGCCTTGAACATCCACGCCACCGAGTTCGGCGCGCCCAGGCTGCCGCCGTTCTTGGACATGATCGTGTGGATCTCGCCGCGGGTGCGGTTGCGGTTGTCGGAGGTGCACTCGATGAGCAGGGCCACGCCGCCGGGCGCGTAGCCCTCGTAGGTCAGCTCCTCGAACGCGGCGCCCTCCAGTTCGCCGGTGCCGCGCATGATCGCGCGCTTGATCGTGTCGGCGGGCATCTGCACGGCCTTGGCGTCGTCCATGGCCTTGCGCAGGCGGGGGTTGGAGGACGGGTCGCCGCTGCCGCCGAGCTTGGCCGCGATGGTGATCTCGCGCGAGCACTTCGTCCACGCCTTGCCGCGCTTGGCGTCGGCCGCGCCCTTTTTGTGCTTGATGTTGGCCCAGTGGGAATGTCCGCCCATGCGTGTCTCCTCCGGAAAACGATTTCGGTGATGATAACAATTTTCGTTCGCGGCCGTTATTGTGTAGACTTGCGCGGGGCCCGTAGTTCAACGGATAGAGCACTTGGCTTCGAACCAAGGGATCCGGGTTCGATTCCTGGCGGGCCCACGAATTCAGACGAAACAAACCCGTAACCATCGAGTGATATTCTCGCCACGGATGAAACGCGCGCGCGCGCTGGGGGCCGCCGTGGCGGCCGTCTGTCTTGGCGCGTCGGCGGCCGGGGCGGTCAAGCCCGGTCCCGACGCGGCGCGAGACAAGACGCGCTTCGGCTTCGATCATCCTTTCCCGCAGCTGCGCAAAGGCCACTCCCCGTCGGCCGCGGCCGCCTTCGACAAGTTCAACGCCGCGCAAAACCGCGCCTGGCGCATCCGCTACAGCCCGCGCACCGGCAATCCGATCTCGCTGGTGGGCGGCGCCGACACCCCGCGCTACGGCGCGCCCAAGGACGTGGCGATGTCGTTTCTGAGCGCCCACCCCGACATGCTGGGCCTGGACCCGGCCACGCTGACCTACGAACGCCAAACTCACGGCGCGGGCTACAATCACGTGCTCCTGCGCCAGAACTACAAGGGCATCCCGGTGGAGTTCGCCGCGGTCAAGGTCCACATCGCGCCCGACGGCTCGGTCGTGGGCGTACACTCGTCCTACGAGCCCAACATCAACCTGCCGACTTCGCCCACGGTCTCGGCCGCGGCCGCGCAGGCGGCGGCCCTGCAAGACGCCGGAGGCGGGCAGGCGTCGGGACCGCCGCCGGCTTTGGTGGTCGTGCCCAGCGAAACCGACGGCCTGCCGCACCTGGCCTGGAAGCTGAGCGTGCGCGCGCCCTACGCGGCGTGGCGCTACTATGTGGACGCGCTCAACGGAACCATCCTGCTGCGCTACAACAACGAGGAGTTCGTCAGCGGCAACGTCAGCGGGATCGTCCACGACATCGACCCGATGGTCGGCTCCACGGTCACGCGGGTGTTCGCCGATCAGTACGTCTACGTCGGCGGGGGGGCGGGCGCGGGCGCGCCGCAGCAATTGACGACGGACGCCTCGGGCAACTATTCGGGCGGGGGCAACTACCCGGTGGCGATGTCGCTTCAGGGTCCGTATGTCAGCGTGGCCGAGTGGCGCGGCGCCAGCGCGCACTACGACAACGGGGGCTGTTCCGGCGCGGGCTGCTCCACGCAGGGCGGGCTCTGGGAGCAGTGCACGACGCCGGCCTCCTCGCCCAATCCCTACTCCTACGGATTCGTCTACTCCTCGACGATCACCGCCGCGGGCTGCCCCGTCCAGCCGGCTTCGATGATCCCGGAGTTCTCGCTGTTCAACGTCGGGGTGTTTTCCGACCAGACCCAGGTGGGCGGCGAGGGCGGCGCGCTCGTGCAAGACGACCAGGTGACGGCCTTCGATCCCAACGGAAACGCCCTGGGCTCCTACTCGGGGCTCAACCCCAACGTGCCGCCCGTGCCGCCGGGAGTTTTCGGCAACAACAACCACGGACCCGAGTCGCACGGCCAAAGCGTCCAGCTCGATCTCGGCGCCAAGGGCGGCTCGGGGGCCGGCTACGCGGTCGGGGTGTCCAGCGCGCTGTATTTCGTCAATCCGACCGCGCCGGGCGCGCTGTCCTCATCGCTCGTCTGGACGGGCGCCGACACCTTCACGCCGGGCACGGCCGGAGTCAGCGCGGACTGCCCGACGGGAATGTCTCCGTGCCCGAACCTGCACGGCGAAATCGCCCTCTTCTACCACTTGAATTTGATGCACGACTTCTACCAGAACGGCTCCAGCGGCTTCTACTCCGCGGCCTACTCCCCGGGCGTCAATTTCTGCCCGAGTTGCCCGAACGGGCAATACGCTCCCGTGCCCGGACCGGTGGCGGCGATGGCGCACGTGGGGCCGGACCTGCTCAACGCGTTCTTCGATCCGGATTTCGACGACCTGTTCTTCGGCGACGGCTCGGGCGCCACGCCCTCGGACGCCTTCGAAGACGACGCGACCGTCCCTCACCACGAATACACGCACTACATGGTCAACAAGATATGGTCCCTGGTCAACTACGGCCAGGCGGGAACGATTTCCGAGGCCAACGCCGACTACTTCTCGGCCTCCTCGCTCAACGATCCCAACATCGGCAGCTACATCAACTACTTCTACGGCGCCTACAACGGCGTGCCCGGCACCTACGGCCCGCTGCGCGCGCTCGACGACACGAAGTCCCAGTCCTACAACCTGGCCACGAACACGCCCGCGTGGTCGGGCGAGATCCACGCCGACAGCCCCTTCGTGTCCCAGGCGCTCTGGGACATCCGCCGCTCCAAGGGGCAGCAGTGCGCCGACAACCTGGAGTTCCAGGCGCTGCTCTTCTTCCCGGAAAGCTTCAATGAACTCTACGACGCGCTGATTTTGGCCGACAAGGCGGGCGCGCCCGGCTGCGGCGGCGCGGGCACGGCGTCGTCGGCGATCAACGCCGCGTTCAACGCGCACATCCCGCAGGCGATCTCGGACGCCGGCGCCGACGCCTACGAGCCCAACGATTCCTTCGACACGGCCACCGACATCAGCACGATGCCCGCGCCCGTCTCGCTGAGCGCCACGATCTATCCGATCGGAGACCAGGATTTCTACACCTTCGGCGCCGGCCCGGGTCTTGTCACGGCGACCATGAATCTTCCGCTGACGAGCTACGCTCCCTCGACCTACTACGCCTACCAGATGAAGCTTTTCAACTCCGCGCATCAGGTGGTGGCCTCGGCCGCGCCTCCCTACAACGGCATCGGAACCTCCGGCGGCCTGTGCCAGATCGGAAACAACGCGATCGACGGCTGCACGACGACCCAGCAGACGGTCTCGCTGACCTACAACAACCCCTCGGGCGGCCAGCTCTATCTCGAGGTCATGGGCGGAGACATGGGCAACAGCGCCAGCGACGTGAACTCGACGACGCCCTACTCGCTGACCATCGACTACCCGCGCGGCGACGCCTTCGCCTCCGGCATCGTCACCGCCAGCTACGGCGGCGACGCGATCTCCTTCCAGGTCGCGGTGACCACCTACGTCAGCACCCAGCTCTACCGTCTGGCCTACGTCCAACTGCGCGATCAGGGCCAGAACCCGATGCCCAACACCAACAGCTCGCTGGCGGGCAGCCTGACGGCGGTGACCTCGCAGACGAACTCCGGCGGCCAGATCAACGGCACGCTTCAGCTCCAGCCAGGCTTTCTGTCCGCGTTCCCGGCCGCGGGCACGATCTACGTGGAGGTCTTCGCCTACGACGTGCTGGGCAGCACGGTCTCTCTGGGCTTGTCCAACGCGCTGAACCTGACCGGACCCGGCGCGGGCTCGCTGACCGCCTACAACAACATCTTCGATCCGCTCAAGGGCCAGCAGGCGATCATCAAGTACTCCACTTCCGGCGCCGGCCAGATGACGCTGACCATCTACACCGTTCTCGGCGAGCCGGTGACGACGCTCTTCAGCGGCCAGGTGCCCGAGGGCATGGGCACGGTCAACTGGAACGGGCGCAACTCGGCGGGCAACTTGGTGGCCAGCGGGGTCTACATCGTGCGAGGACGAGGCCCCGGCATCGACGCCACTCAGAAAATCGTGGTGGTGAAGTAGATGCGGCGAGCGCTGGCCGCGGCCGCGCTGTGCGCTCTCGCGGCGGGGGGAGCGCGGGCGCAGGCCAACCCCGGCACCACGGGCGGCTCGATTCTGCAGGTGCCGCTGGGCGCGCGGGCGCTGGGCATGGGCACGGCCTTCACCGCGGTGGCCAACGACGACACCGCGCTGGAATACAACCCCGCGGGCCTGTCCCAGCTCAACGCGCAAGACGTCGAGTTCACCGAGATCGCCGGCATCGGCCAAACCTCGCTGCAGCAGCTCTCCTACGGCGGGCCGATCCCGACCACCGGCATCACCGGCAACGGCTACGCCAGCGGCGCGATCTCGGCGCTGATCTCCCAGGACGGCACGATCCAGTACAACCAGCTCAACGCCAACGGCACGCTGGGCTCGTCGTCGAACCTGAACGCGGGCCAAGACATGGTGCTGGAGGGCGGCTACTCGGAGCGCGTGGCGATGACGCCCCTGCAGGTGGGCAACGAGACCTACAGCGTGGATCATTTTTTGGGCGTGGGCGGCAAATACCTGCACTCGACGCTGGCGCAGAGCTACCACGCCGACGCGTACGCCCTCGACGCCGGCTACTTGGCGCGCCAGCCGCAGACGGGGCTGAGCTTCGGCGCGTCGGTGCTGAATTTGGGCAGCAAGCTCAAGTATCTGGACGCGGCCGATCCGCTGCCCGCGACCGCGCGCGCGGGCGTGGCCTGGCAGGGCGGACAGGCCGGCGTGCACAACCTGACTTTGGCCGCCGACACCGACTACGAGCTCTACGAGCGCCTCTATCACATCAACACCGGCGCCGAGTACTTCTGGCTGAAGACCTACGGCGTGCGCCTGGGCTATCAGTTCGACCGCCCCAACCAGGGCGGACTGACGCTGGGGTTCGGCTTTCGCTGGAAGGGGCAGTTTCTCATCGACTACGGCTGGGCGATGGGCGACGTGCTCGGCAACGGCCAGCGCTTCACCTTGGCCTATCGCTTCGGCGGCGTGCCCGAGCGAGTGCGCGCGCGCGTGCGCCAGCCCTACATCGAAAGCTCTCCGGAGCGCGAGGCGATGCCCGACCTCGACCAGCAGCGGCCGGACTCCGAAGAGCCGCCCCCGGCGCCCGCGCCGGTGCCGCGCGACAACCCCGGCGTGCCGGGCTGGATCTACTAGGCGCCGGCCTCGCGCAGGCGCCCCAGCGCCAGCGCGGCCACGAACAGGGCCGTCAGCACGGCCACGATCGTGGAGCCGGTGGGCAGATCGTACTGGTAGGAAAGCGCGACTCCGGCCACCGAGGAGACCACGCCCAAGACCGTCGCCAGCGCAAACGCCCGGCTCAGGCGCTGGGTGAGCGACAGCGCCGCCGCGCCGGGTGCCACGAGCATCGTGAAAGTCAGCAGCGCGCCCACCGCGCGAATCGACACCGCCACGGCCACGCCCAGCGCGGCGTAGAAGAGCATGTTCCACGCTCCCACGCGAATTCCCAGCGCGCGCCCCATGTCGGGGTCGTAGGCCGAGATCAGGAATTCCTTCGCCGCGAAAAACTGCAGCAGGGACAAGACCGCGAACACCGCCGCCAGCGTCCAGAGCATCTCGACGGGCACCGTCAGGATGTTGCCGAACAGGATGTTCAGGATGTCGGCCTCGCCGCGCGGGGCCTTGGCGATGAGAAGCACCGAGGCCGCCGAGCCGCCCGCGTAGAGCATGCCGACCAAGGTCTCCGGCGGCAGGCGGCCGGAGCCGCTCAGGCGCGACAGCGCCACGAAGCTCGCCACGGTCATGGCCAGCGCGATGGGAAAAGGCGCCAATTGAAACAGCACGGCCAGCGCGACGGCCGCCGAGGCGATCTCGGCCACGGCGGCGCCCGAGAACACGATGCGCCGCAAGACGACATAGACGCTCCAGGGCGCCAGGCCCAGCGCGGCCAAAACGCCCGCGATCAGGATGTGGCGCACGAAGGGTTCGGTCAGCAGTTCGGTCATCATCGGGGTTTGTAGGCGCTGGCCAGCATCTCCGGCGCGAGCATGTTTTTTTTCTCTCCGACGAGCAGGCGTCCGTCGTAGGTGATCAGCGCGACACGGTGCGCGTATTCCTCCACGGTGGCGCGCAGATGGGTGACGAACACGATCGTCGCGTCCTTCTTGGCCTGGAGCTCGCTGAGCAGTTCCATGATCGCGCGCTCGGAATGGACGTCCATGCCGTTGGTGGGCTCGTCGAGCAGGAGTATCTCGGGCTGCGAGGCCAGCGCGCGCGCGATGAGCACGCGCTGCTTTTGGCCGCCGGACAGGCGCGGATACAGGCGCTCGGCGTGCGCCTCCATGCCCGTCTGCGTCAGGCATTCGCGCGCGATCTCGAGGTCGCGCGCGCCCGGCCGACGCCAGGCTCCGAGCCTGCCATAGCGGCCCATCAAGGCGACTTCGAGCGCGGTCAAGGGGAAATGCAGGTCCAGGCTCTCGCGCTGGGGGACGTAGCCGAACAGCGGACGGCCGCCGCTGGCCGGCGCCTCGATGGCGCCGGCCAGCGGGGGGATGAGCCCGAGCAAGGTTTTGAGCAGGGTCGTCTTGCCCGCGCCGTTGGGACCCATCACGCCCAGGAAATCCCCGCGCCGGATGCTGAAGTCCAGGCCGCGCAAAACGGCGTGGCGGCCGTAGCCGGCGCTGAGGTCGCGGGCGCGGATGAGCTCAGCGGCCATGAGCCTGGGCGAATGAGCGGGCGAAGCTGGAGACGATGTAGTCCTCCATCGAGATGTAGTCGGTCTGCTTGGGGTCGAGGCCGATGTCGTAGAGCGAAACCGTCAGCAGCGGCAGTCCCGCGCCGTCGGCCACCGCCTTGGCGATGGAGACGTCGTAGTAGGGCTCGGTGACGATGAGCTTGACGCCGGCCGCCTTCGCGTCGGCGATGACCTCCTGGATGCGCCGCGGCGAGGGCACGAAGCCGGGTTTTTCCTCGATGGTCTTGGGAGGCGTGGGCACGCGCAGGCCGAAGGCTTGGGCGAAGTAGTCCATGTCCTCGTGGTAGGGCGTGAACGCCCAGCCCTTGTAGGGCGCCATCTCCTTGTTCCAGCGCGCCTCGGCCTCGGTCAAGCGCTTCTCGAAGTCGGCGAGGTTCTTCTTGAAGTAGTCCGCGTCGGCGGGGTCGGCGTAGGCCAGCGCGGTCTCGACGTTGCGCGCCATGATGCGCCCGTCTTCCGGGTTGGTCTGGAAGTGGGGGTTGCCGTGCGGGTGGATGTCGCCGAAGCTGTAGTCGACGGCTCCGGTGGGCACGTCGAGCAGCTTGATGCCGTGGTAGACCTCGGCCTTGACGAGGTCGGGGTTGTTGGCGGCGTTGACGAGGTCGCGCGCCCAGTCCTCCAGGCTCAGTCCGATGAGCAGGAACACCTTCGCGCGGTGGATCTTGAAGAGGTCCTGAGGCCGCGGCGAATAGTTGTCCGCGTCGAACCCCGCCGGCGACAGGTAGTCCACGACGACCTTGTCGCCGCCCACGCTCTTGCCGAGAGCGGCGAGGTAATCGGTGGTGGCCAGCACGCGCAGCTTCGCGGCGCGCGCGCAAACGGGCAGGGCCAGGATCAGCGCGGCCAACGCCGCGCACGGAAGCATCTGGAATTTGGAGTTCATGTCGGTCTCCTTAGTTGAGCTGCTTGAGATTGCCCAGCGAGAAAGTCACCTGGAAGGCGACGGAGTCGTTGGCTTTTTCGTCGGCCATGCCCGTCGAGTGCGTGTATTGCAGGCGCAGGCGCGTGTTGTCGGAGACGAACCAGGTGAAGTTCGGCGCCAAATTGAGCTGGGTTCCGCCCGTGGGCGCGGGGGCGGGCATGCCGAAGGCGTCCGTGTACTGGCCGGGATAGGTCACGCCGGAAAGCGCGCCGGGAAGCTCGACGGCGTCGACGAGCATGCCGACATGGTAGCGCAGCGCGAAGTTGTAGTCGAGGTAGGTGTAGGCGCTCTGCCGGTAGTCTTCCTGGCCGAGACCCTGCCTCTGGGCGAACATTCCCTCGGCGCTCCAAGTCCAGATGCGGCGCTGCGTGGGCGCGTACTGGACCTGGATGTAGGGGTTGACCAGCACCTCGGCGCCGCCGTAGGGAGAGGGGCCCTGCGCGGCGCTGGCGCCGGCCTCGATGGAGCCGTTGGTGAGGAAGTCGGTCGAGTAGTCGAGCGTGCCTAGAAACGCGAGTCGTCCGGCGTTGGTCGACCCCCCAAGCACGTCGCCTTGGACCGCGTTGAGGTCGGCCTTCAAGTTCAAGTCCCACGGGTTGGGGACGTAGAAGTTGACCTCCGCGCCCGAGGCGTCCATGCCGTCGGAGCCGATGTAGTCGCCGATGGCCGAAGGGCGGTTGAAGGTCGCCAACTGGAAGGTGTTGGTCTGGTCGAGCAGGCCGAACTGGGGCAGGAAGCGGCCCACGCGCACGTTGATGCCCGCGGGCAGCTTGTGGAAATACAGCCACGCCTCCTCGATGTTGGCCACGCCGTTTTGCGGCAGGTCGATGGTGAACTGGGCGTTGGTGTAGGGATCGATGGGCGAAAAGGCCACGAGTTGTCCGTCGCGGATTCCGGGTTGGGTCGCGGCCTGGGTGAAGCGCGGGTCGGTCTTGGGCAGGTTCGTGCTTTGATAGGCGAAGTCGCCGGCGATGCCGAAGTCCGGCAGGAAGGTCTTGGGCACGCCGCCGAGGGCGGGCGTGACCACTTCGGGCGCGAACGCGGTGTCCGACGTCGACGACTGGGCGGATTCGGCGTTCTGCGCGCGGGCCGAGACGGCCAACGCGCAGCACAGCGCGGCGAGAATCGAGATGCGGGGCATGAGTCCTCCTGGAGTTTAGCTTATGCGGCGGCGCGGCGCGGGGAGTTTCAGCCGCGCGCGGGAGGAGGACGGGCGACCAGGCGCGGCGCGCGGGCGGCGCGGGGCGCGGGAGCGGCCGGCATCGGGGGCAAGGCGACGGCGAATTCGGCCTTGACGACGGGCGGCGGCGCGCTTGGCGCCGCCTTGGCCGCGCCGACGGCGCAGGCCGGGCAGTCGTCATGGCCGACCTCGCTGGCGTGGGCCAGGCCGTGGAAGGCCATCGCGGCAAGAACCAGCGCGGCCACGGCGGCGACCCAGGCGCGAGGGCGGGGCATGGCGGTGATAATAATAACCTATTATCAATAAGTCAAGCGCTCGGCCGCCCGCGGCGCGCGCTCAGCGCGTCAGCAGTTCGGCCTGAGACAGCACCGCGGCCGCGCGTTCGCGCGCCGGCCCGTGCGCGGGTTCGGGCGGCGGCTGGGGCGCGCGCGATGCGCGAAAGGCCCGGGAGAGAACGGCCAGGGCGGGCTTGGCGCGCACGCTCATCGACGAGTCGCCGGGAGCGGCGTCGCGCTCGGTCCATTGCCAGACCAGCAGCCCCGCGAAGCCTCGGCGGGGCAAGAAGGCATCGAGAACCGCCCGGAAGTAATCGGCCTGGAGGCGGTCGTCGGCTCGCCCGCCGCCGTAGCCCCATGGACTGCGCTGCGCGCCGCGGCAGCTGGCGATGCCCACTTCGGTCAGCAGAAGCGGCTTGCCCGCGGCGCGCGCGATCGCCTCGGCCTCCAGCGACCAGGCCTCCAGTCCCGCGCGCATGAGCGCGGGGCGAGCGAAGGGGACCGGATAATAGGCGTCGATGCCGACGTAGTCGAGTTCGCGCCAGAAAGTCACCGCTTGCGCCGCCTCCCAGTTGGCGGCATAGGTCAGCGGGCCGGGATAGATGGCGCGCACGCGCGCGATGAGTTCGCGCCAGTCGCGGCCGCGCGGCGGCAGCGTCAGCAGCGCGAGTTCGGTGCCGACGACGAAGAGATCGACGCGCTCCTCGCGCGCGAGCCGGGCGTAGCGCAGCATTCGCGCGTCGTAGGCCGCGAACCAGCGCTCGGGGTCGCGCGGTTCGATGAGCGCGCGCACGCCTCCGCCCTCGATGTCCACGTGGGGCTTCAGCGCGACCTTGAGCCCCGCGGCCTTGGCCGCGCGGATGGCCGCGCGTAGCGAGTCGTCGCTGGGCGTGCGCGGACCCGCGGCGGGGTCGCTGTCGCGGCGGTCGCGCTGGTAGAGCGTCGGCGTCAGCGCGACCCAGCCCGCGCCGGTCGCGGCCAAGTCCTGCAGGGCGTCGGCCGCGGCGGCCGACGCGTAGCCTTCGCGCGACCAGACGGGGTAATTGAAGCCGAGAATCGGCGGCGCGGCGGAGAGGGAACTAGCGACAAGCAGCCCGCCCGCGAGCGCGCCGAGCACGGCGCCTAGCCGTCCTTCTCGTCGCGCTTGCGCAGCGAGGCGTTGAGGACTTTCTTGCGCAGGCGGATGTTCTGCGGGGTGACTTCGACGAGTTCGTCGTCGTCGATGAACTCCAGGGCCTGCTCCAGGCTCAGGATCTTGGGCGGCTCCAGTTGGATGGCCTCGTCGGAGGCCTTCGAGCGCATGTTGGTCAGCGCCTTGGCCTTGCACGGGTTGACGATCATGTCGTTCTGGCGCGAGTTGGTGCCCACGATCATGCCCTCGTAGACGTCCACGCCCGGCGCCACGAAGAAGGCCGAGCGTTCCTGCAGGTTGTTGAGCGCGTAGCCGGTGGTGGTTCCGGGCTCCTTGCAGACGAGCACGCCGTTGGGACGCGGCGGCGGCTCGGCGCCTTTGGGTCCGTAGCCGGCGAAGCTGTGGTGCATCATGCCCTGACCTTTGGTCAGCGTCATGAGCTCGCCCTTGAAGCCCATGAGTCCGCGCGAGGAGATCAGGTACTCCAGCCGCACGCGGGTGGTGCCTTCGGGCGCCATGTTCTGCAGTTGGCCCACGCGGCGGCCCAGGGACTCTATGACCGCGCCCTGGTGCTCGGCGGGCACGTCGACGACGAGGTTTTCCATCGGCTCGCTGAGCACCCCGCCGACCTCGCGAAAGATCACCTGCGGTCGCGACACGGCCAGTTCGAAGCCCTCGCGGCGCATCGTCTCGATGAGCACGGACAGGTGCAGTTCGCCGCGGCCGGAGACCTTGAAATGTCCCTCGCCGGGCAGCTGCTCGATCTTGAGGCCGACGTTGATCTGCTGCTCGTGCAGCAGGCGTTCTCGGATGTGGCGGGAGGTCACGAGCTTGCCCTCGCGTCCGGAGAAGGGGGAGTTGTTGACCATGAACTCCATCGACAGCGTGGGCTCGTCGATCTCCAGAGGCGGCAGCGCCGTCGGGTTCTCGACCGAGGAGACCGTGTCGCCGACGTTGATCGTCTCCAGTCCCGCCAGCGCCACGATGTCGCCGGCTTGCGCGCAGTCGACGTCCTGGCGCTTGAGGCCGAAATACATCTGCAGCATCGTGATCTTGCCGGGGATGACGCGGCCGTCCTCGGCCTTGATCAGCGCGACCACGTCGTTTTTGGCGACGCGGCCGTTCTGGATGCGGCCGATGCCGATCTTTCCGAGGTAGTTGCTGTGGTCGACCATCGTCACCAGCATCTGCAGGGACTTCTCGGAGTCCACCATCGGTCCGGGAACGGACTTGAGAATGGTGTCGAACAGGGGCGTCATGTCGGAGCCGACCTTGTCGACGTCGTAGCTGGCCCAGCCGGCCTTGCCCGCGGCGTAGACCGTGGCGAAATCCATCTGCGGTTCGGTGGCGCCGAGGTCGATGAACAAGTCGAAGACCTTGTTGAGCGCCTCTTGCGGGCGGATGTGCGGGCGGTCCATCTTGTTGATGACCACGATCGGGTGCAGGCCCAGTGCCAGCGCCTTGCGCAGCACGAAGCGCGTCTGCGGCATGGGGCCTTCGACGGCGTCGACGACGAGCAGCGCGCCGTCGACCATCTTCAGGATGCGCTCGACTTCGGAGCCGAAGTCGGCGTGGCCGGGGGTGTCGACGATGTTGATCGTGGTGCTGCCGTAGCGCACCGAGGTGTTCTTGGCCAGGATGGTGATGCCGCGCTCGCGCTCCAGGTCGTTGCTGTCGAGCACCTGCTCCTGGGCCTGGTCGGCCTTGACGATGAAAGCGCCGGTGGACTTGAGCAACGCGTCCACGAGAGTGGTCTTGCCGTGGTCGACGTGGGCGATGATGGCGATGTTGCGCACGTCCTGGCGGCGGGGGGAGGTCATGGGTTTGATTTTCCTGGGTTGACGACGGTCAGTCCGTCGCGGATGACGGCATAGGGCACGAACGCGCGGCGATCGGCGTCGACGCGCACGACGACATGGGACAGCGTCACATCGGAGACGACGCCGGAAATGGAGCCGAGTTGGACCGAGTCGCCGACGGTGAACGGCCGCGAGAACAGGATCTCGGCGCCGAGCAGGGCCGTGCCGAGCACGTTGTTGGTGGCCAGGCCCAGCCCGATCGTAGTCAAGCCCAGGCTCGCGGCCAGACCCGACCACGACAGGCCCACGACGCGCAGCAGCGCGCCGCCGCCGAGAGTCCACGCCAGCGCGCGCGCGCCGAGCCTGACGAGGGCGAGGTTTTCCGGGCGCCAGCCGTTGCGTCGCGCGAGATTTTCCGCGGCCGAACTCAAGCCCCGCGAGAGCGCGTGCGCGGCGGGAAGCAGCGCCGCCGCCGCCGTCCAGCGCGCGGCGGGCGCCAGCCACGGCGCGTGCGCGGGCGAGACGAGCGCGGGCGCCAGCGCCAGCGCGGCCAGCGCGGCCGCCGAGATCCAGAAGCCTCGGCCCAGGCCGCCGAGCAAGGCCGAGGCGGCGCCGTGCAGGCGCGGCCGCACGGGCACGAGAACGTCCCCGGGCTCGCGAAACGGGCCGAAGGCGATGGCGGGCGTCGCGGCGAGGGCGGTGTGGCGGATCTTGACGAGCGCGCCGTCGTCGCGCGTCAGCGTCAGGCCGCTGAAATCCACGCCGGTGACGCGGCCGACCTGGTCGTTGATCTGGACGCGGTCGCCGACGGTGAAGGGCCGGGAGACGAGGAAAATCACGCCCTGCAGCCAGTTGCCGAGCGTGTCCTTGAGCCCCATCGTCAGGATCGCGCCGCCCGCGCCCGCGGCCGCGGTCATCACGGCCTGCGACGCGCCGCCCACCGCGAGCGCTCCGAGCGCGGCCCCGGTCCAGAGAGCCGCGCGCGCGATCAGGCGCGCGGCGGCCAGCCGATGCGGGTCAAGCCGCCGCCTCGCCGCGACCCGGGCCACGCCCCAGCGCAGTCCGCGGTCGAGCGCGTAGGCGCCGACCAGCACGCCACCCGCGCCGGCCGCGTGGGCGGCGTGCAGCGGCAGAGCGTGCAGAAATCTTGCGGGCGACAAGGCCACGGCCGCGGGCAACCCCGCGCTCGCGGCCGCGCCCGACCAGAAGCCCTCCCAGCGCGCGCGCAGTCCCTCTCCCGAGATTCCCTCATGAACGGCCGCCGGGGCGCGAGCGGCGGCCGAGGCCTCGGTCGTCAGCGGCGACGGCGCGGCCGGCGCGGGCGCGGCGGCGGAGAGGGAAGGCGGCGCGATGGGCAAGGCCGCGAGTTCGACGGCAGCGGCGGCGTCCACGGACGGCAGCGCCGGCGCGGCGGCGAGAGCGAACGCGCCGACGGGCGCGGAGGGCGTCTGGAAAACGGGCGCCAGGCGCGCGACCTCCTGGGCGTAGGCCGGCGACGCGAGCGCGGCGCACAGCGCCGCGCGGATGATTCGTTCGATGTGTTTCACGCTTGCCGACATTATAGAGCGTCCGCGCCGCCGCGCCCTCCGTCCTTGGTCCCAATTCCGCGGGGACGCAGGACCTAGAAACGCGTCGGGCGCGCGCTCCTCGCGCGCGCCCGGGCGTCGTGACGACGAAGACGAAAAGGTGAAAGCCGCCTCGAAGTTGTCGCGCATGCCGTGGGGCGGCGGCCTTCAAGTCATTCTAGCATGCCGTCGGGCTTCAGCGCAAATTAATTCGCGGTCCGGCGCGGGGAGTTTGATATCGTGTTCGGCGAACATGCGCCATCAGCGCCGCACGATTCTTCTTGCGCTCGCGGCGATTCTGATCGCGGCGAGCGCCGGCCTGGCCGCCGTCGTCAAGCTGCGCAGCCTGCACGACTGGCAATACACCTCCGACTTGTTCCTGTACGACCGCATGCTCGCGGAGACGCTGCGCGGCCGCTTCGGCGTGGAGTACGCATACGGCCGCCAATTCGGCGAGCACGCCTACCTTTCGTTGCTGCTGCTGCTGCCCGCCAAGCTCGCGTTGGGCGGGAGATTTCCCGAACTCCTGGTGGTCTTGGCTCCGCTTGCGTATGCGTGCGGCGCCGGCGCGTTTTATTGGGGGATTTCCGCCGGCGGCGCGGGTTGGAAGGCGGAGGTTTCGCTTCTGTTCTACGCGTTCGGCGCGGCGCTTCCGTTGGGACTTCTGGAGCCCTACTGCGGGTTCCATCCCGACATCGCCGGAGCGTTTCTCGGCGCGGCGATGATCGCGGTCATGGCGCGCGCGCAGTCGTCGCCTTCTCGTGCGGCGCGCGGGGGCGCCGTGCTCCTGCTGGTCTTGTTCGCCGCGACGAAAGAAGAGTTCGCGATCTGCGCGCTCGTCGCGACGGCGGTGCTGGCCCTGCGCACGCGGACCGAATTGTCCCGTCGTTGGCTGTTCATCCCGGCGGCGATCGCGGCCTTCGACGCCGTTTTCCTTGCCGTGATGAAGACTCCCTTCAACCGCGGCGATCTCGCGCTCGCGCAAGCCTGGCTCTCCGGCGGGCATCGGTTTTGGCCGCCGAATGCCGAATGGCTCGTCGCCTCGTCGCTGGCGGCGGGCCTGCTCGTCTGCGGCGCGGCGGACGGCCTTGATCCCTACGCCGCCGCCGCCGCGGCGATGAGCGCCGTCCATTTCCCGGCGGCATTTCTGCTTGGCGACTACTCGCCCCTGTCTTGGCACAACGTTCCGACCTTCGTCTTCCTGTCGGCCGCGCTGGCGGCGCAGTTCGCCCGGGCCGGTCGCAGCGCGGCGTCGACGGCGGTGGCCGCGACTTTGGCCGCGGCGCTGGGCGCCCGCGCCCTGGCTTGGAGCCTGCCCGTGCTGGCGGCGTTGGCGTGCGCGCCTTCCGGCCCGAATTTTCACCGGACGCTGGCTCGGCGCGAACGATCCGCGGCGCGCCTGCGCGCGCGCATGAATCCTGGATTCGTCGCGGCGATTCCTCTGTATGCCGCCGAAAGCTGGGCCCGCGCCGGAGCCCGATTTTCGTTCTACCCGCACGGCGTGTCCGCCCCTCCCGAAGGCATCGCCCGCTACGCCGTCCTCGACGACGCCCAGAAGGAGGTTCCTCCGCCCGCGTGCTACCGCCGGGAAGCGGCCGACGGGGATTTCACGCTCTACGAGCGCCGCGGCGCCTGCCCGGGCCTGGACGCGCAGCGCGAGCGCTTCGTGAGGCTGTTCGGACGCGAGGCGATCGAACCCGCCTCGCCGTGATATAATGGCGCCGTGAACCACTACCGAGAGTTGCGCCGCGCCTTGGCCCGTCGGCTGGGCCCGCGGGCGTTGATTCACCTCGAAGGCGGGCGCAGCGTGCCGCGCAACTTCGACGTGGACTACGTCTTCCGCCAGAACTCCGACTTCCTTTATCTGACCGGCGTCGAGGAGCCCGGCTGCCACCTGGTGCTCGAACCCAAAAGCGGCCGCGAGATCCTGTTCGTGCCGCGCGTGGACAGCCACCACCGCGTTTGGGAAGGCCATGTGCCCTCCCCGGCCGAGGCCAAGACCCTTTTCGGCGTGGACCGGGTCATGTATGCCGACGAACTCAAGAAAGTCCTGGGCCGGCGCGCGGTCGCGCCGAAGGCGCGCCTGCGCGACGCGCTCGACGAACTGCGCGCGATCAAAAGCGAGGGAGAACTCGCGCTGATGCGGCGCGCCAACGAAGTCAGCGGCGCCGCGCATCGCGCGGTGATGGCCGCGACCCGTCCCGGGATGAGGGAATACGAGATCCAGGCGGTCTTCGAAGCCGAGTGCATGAAGGCGGGCATGAGGCATTTGGCCTATCCGTCGATCGTGGCCGCCGGCGTCAACGGCGCGGTCCTCCATTATCGGCGCAACGACGCGGTCTTGCGCGCGGGCGAGCTTCTGCTCATCGACGCCGGCGCGGAGCTCAAGGGCTACGCCGCCGACATCACGCGGACTTTCCCCGCCGACGGCAAGTTCTCCCGCCGTCAGCGCGACGTCTATCAGATCGTGCTGGAGACGCAGAAGGACTGCATCCAGGCCGCGAGGCCGGGGGTGGTGTCGGCCGACTTGCACGTGCGCTCGATGCGCCGCATCGCCGAGGGACTGAAATCCTTGGGCATCCTTCGCGGCGAGACCGACGGCTTGGTGGAAGGCGGCGCGGTTCGGCTGTTCTACCCGCACGGGCTGACGCACATGCTGGGCCTGGACGTTCACGACACGACCGGCGGCAAGAAGCGCAAGATGCCCAATCCCACCAAGGTGCCGGTGCGCTTCGTGGCCAAGCTCGAGCCCGGGTTCGTGATCACGATGGAGCCCGGAATTTATTTCATCGACGCGCTCCTGCGCGACCCGGCCCTGCGGCGCAAGCACAAGACCTCGGTGGATTTCGCCAAAGTCGAGAGCTTCCTGGACTTCGGCGGCGTGCGCATCGAAGACGACATCGTGATCCGCCCCGAGGGACCGCCGCTGAACCTGACCTCCGTGCCCAAGGAGATCGCCGAGGTCGAGGCCGCCTGTGCGCGCTGAACTGCTCCTGGCGGCTCTTCTGGCCGCGGCGCCGGCGTGGGCCGGCGACGAGGGCGGCGGGGTGACTTTCGCCGCGCGCTCCTCTCAAAGTTTTCCGGCTCCGTCCTACGGCGCGCCCGCGCGAGTGCTCTACGACAGCGGCGACAGCGACCCGATCGCCTCCGCTTGGAACACCGTGCTCATTCAGGGCTACCTGCCCGATCCGTCGGTCCGCTTCCAGGCCGCGCGCGCGTCGTCTTCGCCGCGCTGGACGGACATGGAAGTCCATCGTTTTCCCAACGGCCGCTTCTGGGCGCGGGCGCGTCTTGCCGAAGGCTCGGGCGCGGCGCGCCTGCGCGCGCTCGACGCCGGTATCTCGCGCGACGCGACCGTCGACATCTACTCCGTGGAGGCCTTCGTCCAATCGCCGGAGGCCCCGCCCGTGCCTCTGCCGGCCCCGCGCGGGCCCGTGGAATCCGGCGTCGCGCGCCCGTTCGTGCATCCCCGCTCCGAGTGGAAGGCCCTGCCCGCGACCGAGCCCTACACGCCGGACCCTCTTCCCTGGCGCATCACGCTTCATCATTCCGACGGCCGCTTCACCAAAAGCCTGGCCGAGAGCCTCGACGAGGTGCGCTTCATCCAGGATTTCCACATCCATGGGCGCGGCTGGATCGACATCGCCTACCACTTCGCCGTCGATCCCCTGGGCAACATCATCGAGGCGCGCCCCGAGGGAACTTTGGGAGCGCACACTCTCGGCAACAACGAGGGCAACGTCGGCATCGTCTTGCTGGGCACCTATCACCCGCCCGTCAACGATCATCCCACCCCGGCGCAGTTGGCCGCGGTGGCCGCGCTCGGACGCTACTTGGTCGCGCGCTACGGGATATTTCCGACGGCGCTCAAGGGACATCGCGACTACAAGATCACCGAGTGCCCGGGAGACCTGGCCTACGTGGACCTCCCGCAGCTGCGCCGCGCGCTGGCCCTGCCGCCCGCGCAGGCCCCGGCGCCGAGCGCGCCGCCGTCGCTGCGCGTGCCGGCGAGCTTCGACGGCGCGCGTTGACGCCGCGCGGCTACTGAGGCTGGCCCGCGTTGACGGGAATGAGAGCCAAGTCGTGGACCGTCTCGCGACCGGCGGCGCCGATCCAGGGCCTGCTGTTGACGGCGTGGATGAGCACCAGGCGCTCGTCGGGCGTGGCCTGGCGCAAGGCGCGCGTGCCCGGTCCCTGGTCCACGCAGCGCTCCAGGTAGTCGGTGCGCTTGATCTTCAATTGGTAGCCGGCGGCGTCGGCGGGCACGGCCAGCGAATACAGGCCGTCGGCGTTGGTCTCCGCGGAGCCGACGTCTTGTCCGTGCGCGTCCTGAAGGATGATCTTGGCCGCGTAGACGGGTTCGCCGGTCATCAGATCGAACGCCATCCCTGAGAATTTCCAACTTGGGCGGCGCGGCTGCGCGCGCGGGACGGGCGCGGCGCGAACGGGGGCGGGCGCGGCGGCCGCCGGAGGAAGTTCTTCGGTGGCGACGACGACTTTCGCCTCGCCGAAGCTGACCGGCGTGGTCGCGGGCGCGTGATACTCCACGGGCGGCGCGGGCGGCGCGGGCGGCGCGGGCGGCGGCGGCGGCGGCGCGGGCGGAGGATGACTGAGAAGACGATAGCCGACGCCGAGGCTGACCACGGCGAGGACGGCTGCGGCCAGCAAGGCCGTCGCGGGGGAAGACGCCGGTCTGGGGGCGGCCGTGGCGGCGTCGGCGGGCGCAGCGGACGCAAGGTCGGAGAATCCCGCCTCCGGGGCGGACGCTTCCGGCGCGGGCGATTGGGCGGCGGCGTTCGGCGGATCCGTAACCGCAGGTGCGGCTGCGGGCACGGGCTCGGACGCCGGGGGCGGAATCGGCGCGGGCGAGAGCTCCGGCGCCTCGGCGGGCGCAGAAGCCTTCGGCGCGGCCAAGGGGGCAGGAGTCTTTGGTTCCAGGGGCGCGGGAGTCTTGGGCTCCAGAGGAGCGGGGGTCTTGAGCGGCGCTGCGGGAGGCGGGCCAGGTTCGGGCGGAGATTGGACGGCGTTCGCCGGGCGTTCCGGCGCGGGGGCCGGCGGCTCTTCGCGGCGGCGCGAGCCGGAAAAGAGATTGCTGATTCCGGAAAACACCCCCTTGGGTCCGGGTGGAGTCTTTTCCGCGGGAGAAATCGGCGGCTTTCCCGGAGGCTCCTGCGATTTTTCCGGGGAGGGGGCTGCGGGAAGCGGCGCGGCCGGAGGCTCGTCTTTTCTGGGGCGGGCCTGCGGCAGCTGAAAGTCCGCCGGCCCCTGCGCGGGCGGGCCGAAGCCCGCCGGTTCTTTGATGGCGGGTCCTATGCTCTTGGCCGTCGGCAGCGAGAACGCGGGCTCCTGCGGCGCGACGGACTTCGGTGCGTTCTGGCGCGCGGTAAAATCCCACCCGCAGGACGGGCACTTGTTTTCTTCTTCTTTGACTTGGGCCCCGCAGCCCGGGCAGCGCGAAATCATGGGAGCGCGAACGCGGCGCTATTGTAACAAGAAATCACGGAGCTCGCCGTCGGTCACGAATCGCGGCGTCGGCGCGTGAGGCCGGCCAGGTAGCCGGCGTCGGAGTGCATGAGCAGGTAGGCGGCAGCCAACGCCGCCGAGGAACGCGCGGCCAGCGCGATCAAGTAGCGCCAATCCTTTTTCTTCGGGTCTTGGGTGGGGAGATCGTAGCGCTGCCGCGCCGGCGCGAGATAGGTGTAGTTGTAGTCCTCGTCGCCGTTGGCGGGCGCCACCGCGCGGTCGCCGGCCGCCGCGACGCTCGGCGAGGCATCGTCGGCGGAGGCCGGATCCTCGGCCGAGGCCGCGGGATGGGAAACGGACTGGGCCGAGCCGGCCAAGCGGGGAAGTCCGCCCTCGCCGCCGCCTCCTCCGCCGACGCCGTGCATCATCTGGTTGGGCGCCGGCGCCCGCGGCGCCGCGCCCGAAATTTGAGAGCCGTCGAAGCGAGACGCGAGCGAGCGTTCCGGGGCGTGACCGCCCAGCGGTCCGGGGGACGGCGCGGTCGCGGATTTTTTGCGCGCGGGAGCGATCGGCGGCAAGCCGGGCGACGGCGCGGAAACGACGGCCTGATCACTCGGCTGAGTCGCAGCGACGGCCGGCGTCGAGCGAGCCGACGCGCCCGCCGGCGCGGCCGGCGAAGCGCCTCCCGCCCCGCCGCCGGAGCCTCCCGCGCCGCCACCGCCGCCTCCGCCGCCGGAGCCGTCGAAGTTTCCGCCGGGAGCCGCCAGCGAGGGGGAGTTCGGCGAGGCGGGCGCGCCGCCCGACGCCCCTGCGGAAGGACCGAACGGCATCGACGATCCGCCGCCGCCGGCCGGCGCGCCATTGCCCGAGGCATTGCCTGCTCCCGGGGCGGCGGAGGCGGCGACGACGGGCGTGCCGGAGCGCGATTGCGAAGGCTCGACGACGGTGGAGCCGCCGCCGGCCGGCTTGCTCGGCGTGGAGAAAATCGACGAGGCTTGGCCGGCGCTTGCGGGCGGCGGCGGGACATAGGGCAGGGGAGCGGGGACGGCGTTGCTCGCCAACTGCGAGGCGACCGCGGCGCGGTAGACGCTTTCTCGATCGCCGAGCTTGTTGATCAGAGTGTCGAGCAGGCCGGGTTTTTCCGGCATCGTCAATTCGGCGCTGGCGCTGGGACGGCCCTCGCCGTCGACCGGGGTTTCCTCGCGCAGGCTCATGCGCTCGCCGGCGACATCCGAAGCGAGGTTCGCGGACTCGGGCGCGGCTTTGTCGGCGAGCATGTCGGAGGAGGCGCGTTCGCTGGCCGCGATCACCGTGTCGCGAGGCTTGAGGGGCGTCTCCACGATCTCGGGCGCTCGGAAGTTCTCCGAACCCAACGGTTCGGCCGCGCGCGGGGCGGCCGCGGCGGGCTCGGCTTCCAGCACGGCGGCCGCGGGGCCGCGCTGGCCGGCGAGTTCGCCCGCGGATTTTTCCGCCATGAAAGAACGCCTCATCGCCGAGCCCGACTCGGCCAGAGGCTCCTGGGGCGGCCGCTGTTCGACGAGCTCTCCGCCGCGCTTGAGGAATATTCCGCTTTCGCCCGCGCTGGCCGACACCAAGGTCTCGGTTCCCGAAGCGTCGCGCGCGACGATGCCCACGGCCAAGTCCGCCACCGGCGCGCGCCCCGCCGTAGCGGGCTCGGCGCGCACGGCGGCGTCGGCTTTGACCAACGCCTCGGCCAGCACGGCCTTGGCTTGGGCGACGGTCGGCCGCTCGCCGGGCTTGAGGGCCTTCTCCAGGCTCGCTCTCACCGTTTCCTTGGCGACCTCGGCGGCGCGCGCGCCCTCGGGCGCGCCGCGGCCGTCCTCGCTGACGATCATGTAGGCTTTTTCGGCGCTGTGCACCGCCTTGGGGGCGGGTTTGTCGGCGACCTCGGCCACGCGCGACTCGCCCTCGATCTTGGTGGGCGCGGACATGTCGCCGAACTTGGCCATCATCGCGCTTACGCCCGCGGGCAGGCGGGCAGAAAGGCCGGAGGAAACCGCCCCGAGCTTGGATTCCAACGCCTCCGGCATCGCCTTGCCGAGCTTGCCGCCGATGAGGGTGAACAGGGCCATGATCATGATGCCGCCGGCCAGCGCCGCGAGCTGGCGGATGGCGGCGTAGCGCTCCACGGAGCCTTCCTTGGAATTCCAAAGCTGCTTGACCGCCTCGTAGATTTGCGGGGCGATCTTCCAGACGGCCCATATCGACATGCCCAGAGCGAACAGCGCCTTGATCAGTATGCCCGCGCCGCCGGTCAGCGCGCCCATGAGAATGCCCATCAGCATGAACGCGATGTTCATCACCAGGCCCTTGCCGGAGAACTGCTGGTAGAGCGCGTCGACGAGCCCTCCCAGGGCGGCCGCGCCCATGGGGCTGTAGCGGCAGAGCTTCTCGATCGACCAATGGGAGTTGTTGAGCGCCTGTTCGCAGTTGGCCTGGTCCGGCGGCTCGGCGGCGGCGGCGGCGCGCGCCGCGGGAGCGGGGGAGGCGGCGGGAATGGAGCCGCGCAAGGACAGGCGGGCGGCGTTGGTGTAGCGGTAGCGCGGGTCTCCGGGTTTGACATACGCGAAGGACGCGCTATCGCCCTCCTTGGAACTTGACGGGGCCACGACACGACGCGAGGCCGCAGAGGTCGCAGCCGAGCGACTTTTTTGATTGTCGAAGGTCTTTGCGGCGGCCGCGGGGTTTTGCGCGGCCGCCTTGGCTTTGCGATAAACGACGGACGCCGCGCCGACATCGGGCACGCGCGTAGGCAATGATCCGGCGGGATAAGGTCTTGGGAGACCGTCGGTCAGCAACCCCTGGCTGCCGCCCTCGAGCAACCGGGCGTCGGCCGCCATCAGTTTGGCGAGGGCATCGCGCTGGTCGGGCGGGATCGTCCGGGCGAGCCTGAAGTCCGCCTCCAGAGCGGAGAATTGCTCTCGCAGATCCGCCATGGGAGTGGAGCTCGCGCCGTCCAGAACCGCCTTGATCCTGCGTTCAAGCGCTTCTCGGCGGACATCGATGATCGCGGCCGTGCGGTTGGAAAACCGTGCGGCGTCGTCGGCGCGCGCGCGACTCGCGCCCATGACGGCGACGAGCGCAGCCGCCGCGGCGAGTCCTCGTCGTGTCATCATCGCCCTGAGCATAGACCTCTCGACCCTCCGGGTTCAAGGACCAAGGTCCCATGGCGCCATGGGACTAAAGACCTAATTCCCGCCACGAGTATAGCCCCGAGGCGGACGGCGGTCAACCTCTATCTTAGGAAGGCTTGAGCGCCGCCAGGCGCTCTTCCAACCGGGCCTGCGCCGGCCCCTTCTCGCCGGGAAGCAGCGCATACTTGCTGGCCTTGGGCGAGAGGATGACCAGGAATTTCGCGGGCACGCCCGCGCGCCGATAGGCGGCGACCTTGTGGTGGCCGTCGAGCAGGAAGCCGCCGAAGAAGGAGTGCGCGGTCTTGGAGCTTCCTTTCTTGACGGGAGCCGGGAGCGGGCGCTGATAGAGCCCCAGCATCAGCACGCGCGGGCGATCGCCGTTTTGGATCATCTGCTGGTAGAGCTTGATGTATTCCTCTTTCAGCGCCGCGCGCGGCACCAGTGGGACGATGAAGTCGAACTGCTTTTCCACCAGGCCCGCGTCGCCGTGGCGAAACGCCCGAGGGCGCTGGCACTCGTAGTGCTCCCAGCCCGACAGCAGTCCCTCTTCCTTGGGGTCTTGGATGTTCCAGAGTTCCTGGAACTCGCTCTGGAAAAAATAGGAGGCCTCGTCGTCGTAATCGTATGGGCCGGCGAGGTTCACCGAGGTCTCGAAGACCAGGTATTCACCTTTCTCCATCAAGTCGAGCATCGGCGCCAACTCCTGGACCAGGGACTCGTCCACGGGCCGGGGCAACTGGATGGTCTTGGGGAGATTGGCGATCTTGCGCGAAGTCGACAGACGGGGCTCCTGGAGCATCTTGAACCAGAAGTGGCAGGTGTCGCAATCGTTGCCGACTTCGAATTTGCGCGCGCCGTTGACCTCCAAAAACAGCGAATTGGCCTCGCCGTGGCGCTTCTCGACGGCGATCTTGAAGAATCCCCGCCCTTGAGGCACTTTCACGCGCACGACGCCGTCGGCCACGGCCGTCACCTGAAGCTTCTGAGGCTTGGTCTCGGAAGTCATGCTCTCCTCCCGCGCGGGTCGCGCCCGCGCGCGGCGTCCTATACAGTGTAGCGGATTCTTCCCGCGGCGTCCATAACCCCGCCGCGCCGTCCATTTTTCCGCAACAACGGCGCGCTACAATCGCCGCGATGGAGTCATTCGACGAGAAGTCCCTGCGCGACATCAACAGCCTCGACGCCGCGCGGCTGGCGATTCGCGGCGCGCTGGCCACCATCCGCGATCTTCAAGACGCCAACGCGTCGCTGAAGGCGACCGCGCGGGAAGAGAGCGCGCGCAGCCGGGAGTTGTCCTCGCGCGTGGAGCAGTTGGAGGCGCGCCTGGCGCAATGGGAAAAGGCGTCGCAGGGCTGGGAGGAGGAGCGGCGGCGCGCGGCGCAGGAGCGGGAGCGCTGGAAGGCCGAGGCCCGCCTGGAGGCGCGCCAGGAAGCCCGCGCGCAAGCGCAAGACGAGCGGCGGGCCGTCGAGGAGACCGTCTCGCGCCTGCGCGCGGACTTGACCGCGATGGAGCTGGCGCGACGGGACAAAGACGAGGCGTGGAAGGAGTTGCGGCGCGATCTTGAGACGCGCGACGCGGCGCTGGCGCAGTTGCGGCGCGAGCGCGACGCCGCGCGCGAAGACGCCGCGCGCGAGCTCGAACTCGTCGAGCGCCTGCGCCGCGCACGCGAGGGGGAGATCTCCGCGGCCTTGGCCGAGCACCGAGAGCAAAGCCAGCGAGCGGCGGCTTCGGCGCAGGCGTTGCGCGCCGAACTGCAAGAGGTGCGCGCGCAACTTGAAAGCGAGAGAAAGGACGCCGAGGCGCGCCTGGCGAGCGCGCGCGAGGAGTTGGCGCGCGAGTACGGGCTCAAGGAGAAAGACCTCGTCGAACGCTACCAGCGCCGTGAGGCCGAACTGCAGGCGCGCTGGTCGCAGCTCGAGTCCGGCCTCTGGAAGCGCGCGCAGGAGTCGCGCGCGCAACTCGACGAGGCGGCGCACCGGCAGTTCGACGAGCGCGCGCGGCAGCTGGCCGATCGCAGCGCGCAAGTCGAGGCGCTGCTGCAGGCGCGCCGCCAGGAGCTCGAAAGCGAGGCCGCCGCGCGCGCCGAGGCGCTGGCGCGCGCAAGCGAGGAGGCGCTGGCGGCCCGGCGAGAGGAGCTGGAGCGCGAGGCGTCCGCGCGCCGCGAGGCGCTCGAGGCCGAGTACGCCGCCAAGCGCGAGGAGGCGCAGAGCCTGGCTCAGGCGCGCGAGCGCGAGCTTTTGGCGCTTGACGCCGCGCGCGAGGCCGAGCGGGTGCGCGCGCAAGACCAATTCTACGCCCGCGTGAAGGCGGAGGCGGACGCGGCGGTCGCCGCGGCGCGCCAGGAGGCGGCGCGCGCGCGCAGCGAGGCCGAGGAGCGCCTGCGCGCGGAGCGGGCCGCCCTGGACGCCGAGTCGGCCAAGCGCGGCTTCGAGTTGACGGCGGAGTTCGAGCGCCGTCGGCTGGAGATGATCGAGGAGTTGCGCCGGGCCGGCGAGGCCCAGAGAGAGGGGATGGCCGCGCAGTTCGAGCTCCGGCGGCGTACCGTCGAGGAGACGGCGCGAGCGCGCGTCGACGACGCCGAGCGGCGCGCGCGGCAGGCCGCCGAGCGCGAGGCCGGGCTTCAAGAGCTCCTGGCCGCGCAGCAAGCCGAGAGCCGTCGGCTGGCCGCCGCGGACGCCGAGGCCGCGAAGCTTCGCGCGGCCCTGGCCGAGCGCGAGCGCCTGCGCGAGGCCGAGAGCGCCCGCCTGCGCGAGGAGGCGAGCCTGGCCGCCGCGGCGGAACTGGCGCGCGAGCTCGAGCGCGCCGGCGCGCGTCGCGAGGAAGTCTTCGCGCTGCGCGACGAGCAGCGCGAGAAGGCCCTGGCGGCCCGGCGCGCCGCCGACGACGCGGCCGCGCGCCAGCGCCGACTCGCCCTCGACGAGCGCGAGCGGCGATTGGAGGAGCGCGAGCGCGATCTCGAGGAGCGACGCGAGCGCGGAAGCTGACGCGCGCGAGCGTTGACAGCGCCCCCCGCGCGGTGTCATCATAGAGTCCGAGGCCCGGCGACGGGCCGACGACGCAGGGAGGTGTGTCATGGCCGACAACGAAACCGGGACGGGCGTGCTTTTGTTTTTGACGGGAGCCGCGGTGGGCGCGGCTCTGGGCGTTCTGTTCGCGCCGCGCGCGGGAAGCGAGACGCGCGAGCAGTTGGCGGATTGGCTGCGTGAGCGCCGCGAGCGCGGAGACGAATTGGTTCAAAAGCTCAAGGACGAGTCGCTGGCCAAGAAGGAGGCCCTCGGCGCGGCCGCGAAGGCCGCCAAGGACGCCTACCGAGAGGTCAACGCCAAGCACCACGCCGACGCGGCCGCGTAAGCGCCGCCGTCGACGCTCCGAGGGCTCCCCGTGCGGGGAGCCCTCACTCTTTGGCGGGCCGCCGGCGCACCCGCCCGGCCTTCTCGACGAAGCGCAGGTAGGGCACGCCGCCCGTCGAGGAGCCGCCGTCGACGACGAGGACCTCGCCGCCGACGTAGCGCGTGGCCGGAGCGCACAGGTAGAGGACGGCGTCGGCGACGTCGGATAGCGAGCCGAAGCGCCGCGCGGGCACGCCGGACAGAAGTTCCTCGCGCATCCATTCCTCCGGCCACAGGCGCTCGCGCGACTGCGGCGTGTCGATGAGCCCGGGACAGACCGCGTTGACGCGCACGCCGCGCGGCGCCCATTCGACGCCGAGCGTGCGCGTCAGCGCGACGACGCCGGCCTTGGCCGCGGCAGACGGGAGAAACCCCGGCGCGCCGGTCCACGCGTAGGAGGCGACGAGGTTGACGATGGAACCCTCGCCGCGCGCGAGCATGCGCCGTCCCGCCGCCAGCGAGCAGGAAAATGTGCCCTGGAGCACGATGTCGACGACCTTGCGAAAGCGCACGGCCGTCAGCGTCTCGGACGGGCGCACGAAATTGGCCGCCGCGCCGTTGACAAGGACGTCGACGCGCCCGAACTCGGCGTCGACGCGCGCGAACAGCGCCTCGACCGAGCGGGGGTCGGACACGTCGGCGGCGACGGCCAGCGCGCGACGCCCGGTCTCGGACGCGACGCGGCGCGCGGCCTCCTCCAGGCGTGCCGCGTCGCGCGCGGCCAGCACGACTTCGGCGCCGTGCGCGGCGAGTTCGCGCGCGACGGCCAGGCCGATGCCGCTGCCTCCGCCGGTGACCACGGCGACGCGTCCGCGCAGGAGTTCAGGCGCGAAGGTGGCGCTCATCGGGCGGGCCAGCGCGGCTTGCGCTTGTCGCGGAAAGCCGACAGGCCCTCGCGCGCCTCCTCTCCCGAGAAGACCGCGCCGAATTCCGCCAGCGAGCGCGCCCACAGAGCGTCGTCGGCGTCGGCGGCGTTGAGCGCGGCCTTGACGCGCGCGTAGGCGCGCGGCGCGGACTTGATCAGGCGCGCGGCCTGCGCGCGCGCGGCGGGACGGACCTCGGCGGCGGGCAGGACCTCGTCGACAAGCCCGGCGTCGAGCGCCTCCGGGGCGGCGATGGAGCGCCCGCGCAGCGTCATCTCCTTGACGAGAGCCGGCGACGAGGACAGTCGGGACAGCCGCGAGATCAGCGCCGGCGTGGGCACGATGCCTGCGCGAATCTCGGACAGCGAGATCTTGGCGTCATCGGCCAGCAGCCGCCAGTCGGCGGCCATGGCCAGCACCCAGCCGCCCAGAAGCGCCGAGCCCGACAGCGCGGCCACGCACGGCGCGGGGTAGGCGAGCAGGGCGCGGTAGGCGTCGGCGAGCGCGGCAAAGGAGTCCCCTCGGCGCTCGGGCGGCAGAGCCAGCATCTCGTCGAGGTCCATGCCGCTGGAGAAGTAGCCGTCGATCGCCGATTCCAGGACCAGCGCGGGCGGCGCGGCGCGGCTCGCGGCCTCTGCGACGCGCGCGCGGAGCTCGCGCAAGACGGCGACCGTCAGCGTGTTGCCGGGGGGACGATTGAGCGTCAACAGCAACGCGCAGCCTTCCTCGCGCGCGGCCAGCGGCTGCGCGTCGTCGGGCGCGGCGCGCGCGAGATCGCCTTCCATCAGCGGTTGAGCAGGTCCGGGTTGCGCATGTGCTCGACGGCGGTCTCCATCGTGATGAGCTTTTTGAGATAGAGGTTCTTGATCGAGGCGTCGCGCGAGATCATCCCGGCCTGCGCGCCGGCCTGGATGGCGTCGTTGATGGACTCGATTTTGTTCTCGCGGATGAGTTGGCGCACCGCGGGAGTGGCGATGAGGATTTCGCAAGACACCACCAAGCCCTTGCCGTCGGCGCGCGGCAACAGTTCCTGGGAGATGACGGCCTCGAGCGTGCCGGCCAGTTGCTCGCGCAGGGAATCCTGGTCGGCGTTGGGCACGGCGGTGATGATGCGCTGAGCGGTCTTGGAGGCGTCGCGGGTGTGAAGCGTGGTCATGACCAAGTGTCCCGTCTCGGCGGCCAAAAGCGCGGCGCGAATGGAAGCGGCGTCGCGCATCTCGCCGACGCACAGGATGTCGGGGTCCTGGCGCAGGGAGTCCATGATGCCGACGTCGAAGGAGAGCGTGTCGACGCCGACCTCGCGTTGGACGAAGATCGAGCGGCAGGGCTTGAAGATGGTCTCGATGGGGTCTTCGATGGTGATGATCTTGCCCGGGCGCCCGGTCTGGTTGATCCATTCCAGCATCGCGGCCATCGTGGTGCTTTTGCCCGAGCCGGTGGAGCCCGTGACGAAAATGATGCCCGACTTGCGGTAGGCCAGGTTGCCGACGACCGGCGGCAGGCCCAGCGACGACAGAGGGTAGGTCTTGGTCGGGATGACGCGAATGGTCGCGCCGACCGTGCCCACGGCGAGATAGACGTTGAAGCGGAAGCGTCCGACCTCGGCGATGGTCTGCGAGAAGTTGATGCGCATCTCGTTTTTGAAGGTGGTCTTGTGGGCCTCGTGCAGGAAGGGCTCCAGCAGTTTGTAGATGGCCTCCGAGGACATCGCCGGATAGGGCAGAGCGCCGATCTCCCCGGCGATGCGCGCGATGGGCGGTATTCCGTGGATCAAGTGCAGGTCGGATCCGCCGCGCGAGACGACGTCCGAAAGCAAGGTCGCAAGCTCTATGGTGTCTGCCATACGCGCCAAGCATAGACTTACGCTTCAGGAAAATCAAGCCCGCATCGGTAAAACTTCGGCAAAGAGCGCGCG